>CALRMP020000023.1:0-40740 GCA_943369205.1 Gulosibacter massiliensis
CACGGCCAAGTTCAACCTGCTCCTCGAGGTGAGCAGGGCGTTAGCGTGAGACACGAAGACCTCCGGTTGCGATGGTGAGTGTGGTAACCCACATCGTTCCGGAGGTCTTCGCTCACCTCATACGTTCACAACGTCCCGAGGAACTACACCTAGAAGAGCCTGATTGCTGCAAACAAGGATCCCACTGTGGCGACAATTCCAATGGCACCCACGACAACCTCGGAAAATCGCAGTCTGACATCGAGGGCACCCAGCACCTGTTCCCGTCGGATCTCAAGGTGAAGAGACTCGCGGATCGCAACATATTGACGCCCGATACGCGTGTTGTCGGTTGAGGGGACGCGAGGCATCGTGCGGAGAATTCGACGTCGGGCATACATGTTCCATAGCCGACTGCCAGAGGTCAATCGACGTTCCGTCGCGCTCAAAAGCTGTCGTTCAAGAGCAATCATGAGCGTCAGCATTCTGTAGGTATCAACGTCTGGATGGCCTGCAGTGACCCTGTTTGCGAGAGCAAGCCATCCGTTCTCGGCGTGTCCTGGTTCTGTGAAATCGAGGCCCAACGAGACAGCCGTCGATCGAATGTTACTGATTGGATCGAGAGTCAGCCCGGCCAACTCAAAAGGTTCCGCAAACTCTGCCAGTCCCGGACGACGGAGGAAGTCCGCAACCTGCCGGGCGTCACGCGCTAACTGGTAGGTCACGATCACTAGGCGAATCCCGTGAGCGCCTCGCACCTCTGCAAGGTGAACCATGTTCGATGTGGAACTCACGGAAAAGGCGGGGTGATCGATCACCCTCGACTCAGCGAGCACACGGTCGCCGAAGAATCCGAATTGGCGGAGCGCGATCTCTTGCCCACCGCTGAGGCTCTTCACCCAAGCGAGAAAAGGACGGCCGTCTCGTCGCCATCTGGCTGACGTCGACGTCGTCAGCTCATGACAGACGATGAAGAAGGCCTCGGACATCCTTAGAAGCGGTTCGAGTTTTCGATGAGGCGCTTGACGCGTTCTGCGATGGGCGGGTGGGTCTGGAACATGCGGTCGACGATGCCCGGCTTCATGGGGTCGCTGATGTAGAGGTGCGCCATGGTCGAATTTTGGCGCTGCATCGGCCGGGCATAGTCGCCGAGCTTCTGCAGCGCGCTCGCGAGGGCTTCGGGGTCACGCGTGGTGAGGGCTCCGGTCGCGTCGGCGAGGTACTCACGCTGACGCGAAACGGCCGCCTGCACGACCGCGGCGACGAGCGGCGCGATGATCATGGCAAGGAGGCCCAGAACGAGCATGATCGGGTTGCCGTTGTTGTTGCCGCGACCACCCCAGAACGCCATACGCAGCAACACGTCGGCGATGAAGCCGACCGCGACGACCAGACCGAAGACGATCGTCGCCACGCGAATGTCGTAGTTCTTGACGTGCCCGATCTCGTGGGCCATGACGCCCGCGAGCTCGCGGTCGTTCATGATCTCGAGCAGGCCCGTCGTGGCGGCGACACTCGCGTGTTTCGGGTCGCGCCCGGTCGCGAAAGCGTTGGGCGCTGGGTCGTCAACCAGGTAGACGCGCGGCATCGGCAGGCCCTCGGTGATCGCGAGGTTCTCGACGATGCGGTACAGACGCGGGTTGTCAGCCTTCGTGATCGGACGAGCCCCGCCCAGCGACATCGCCTGCGACCCAGCAGCGAAGTACTGCACGATCGTGTAGATCGTGGCGCCAATGAGCGTGCCGATGAAGATGCTGAAGCCACCTCCGTAGAGGTAGTCAGCAACCAAACCCAAAAGGCCGATGATGAACACGAACAGCACGATGATCAACACCGTGTTGCGCTTGTTCGCGGCTATCGCGCGATACACCTAAGGCTCCTGCCGGGGGTCGGCGTGCTAGAACTGCACGCGCGGCGGCTCGGCGATCGCCGCAGCGTCGGCCACCTCAAAGAAGTCGCGCTCGACAAAGCCGAGGCCGCGCACAAACAAGGTGTTCGGGAACTGCTTGATCTTGACGTTGAGCTCACGCACCCCGCCGTTGTAGAAGCGGCGCGACGCCTGAATCTTGTCTTCGGTGTCGACGAGCTCGCCCTGCAGCTGCAAGAAGTTTTGGCTCGCCTGCAGTTGGGGGTAGGCCTCGGCCACGGCGAAGATGCTCTTGAGCGCGGTCTGCATGTGGTTCTCGGCGGCGGCGGCTTCGGCCGGACCCTGGGCGCTGAGCGTCTCGGCGCGCGCCTTCGTCACGTTCTCGAAGACCTGCTTCTCGTGCGCGGCGTAGCCCTTGACCGCCTCAATGAGGTTCGGCAGGAGGTCGGCGCGTCGCTTGAGCTGCACCGTGATGTCGCTCCACGCCTCGTCGACGCGCACGTTGAGCGTGACGAGCGAGTTGTAGGTCGACCAGAGGTAGATGCCCGCGACAACGACGAGCAGAACCAACACACCAATAATCACCAGGAATTCCATGGACACAGCATAGGGCTGGCACGCAGACGCCGACAGGGGGTCTGCTGGGAGATTGGCCAGCGGCGGCGCTCAGGCGGCCGCAACCATCGTCACCAGGTGATGAGCTTGGTGGGGCGCAGTTGAATGACGAGGGAGTACTTCTCGGCCATGGTCTCGGCGGTCAGCTCGATTCCCACGAGGCCGTCGGCATACTTCGCCCCATAGGTCTGGCCGATTTCGCCGAACCAGTCGGTCGATGAGCGCTCCGACACAGTGGCGTGCCCTTGCAGCACCGTCAGCTCCTCGCCGTCGGGGCCTGCCTCAAGGTGGAAGAGGGCGTGGCTATTCAGCCGGAGGTTTCGCACCTTGGCCGTGCGGGGTTCACTCATGATCACGACCGAGTCAGCGTGAATCATGAACCAGACAGGCACCGCGTGAGGGAAGCCATCGAGGTCGACCGTGGTCAGCCAGCCGATCTGCTCCGTGTCGAGCCGACGCTGGGCTCGCACGTGAACCTCGTTGGCCGGGTCGAGCAGCGATAGCCCAGTGGTGGTGTCGCTCACCGTCACTCCTCTTCATCAAGACATGGGCGCCGTCGGCTGGTACCCCTGGTGGGGGTCGAACCCCGCGACCGCAGGTTATGCGGTCGCGCCGTGTCGACGTACCCCGGGTGGGGGTCGAACCCACACTTGAGCGATTTTAAGTCGCTTGCCTCTGCCATTGGGCTACCGGGGCGTTGCGGCCAGCCTAGAGGGGCACCGGATGCTCGCGGCAAGCGTGGCCTGCCGCGAGCATCCCGAACCGAGGGTTAGGCCTTGGGGCGCGAGGCGAACTTCTGGAAGTAGGCCTGGGGGTTTTCGCGCGCCGAGAGGCTGACGTTGTCGCGACCGAGGAAGAAGTGGCCGACCCAGCCGCTGATGACGCGCAGCTTGCGCTCCCACATCGGAATCGCGAGGCCGTGGTAGCCGCGGTGCGCAAGCCACGCGATGTAGCCCTTGAGCGCGATGCGGCCCGACTGGAACACGCCGACGTTCAGACCGAGGCCGGCAACGGCGCCGAGGTTCTTGTGGATGTAGTCGCGCGGGGCTTCGTCGCGGAGCGCGGCGGTGAGGTTCTTCGCGAGCAGCTTGCCCTGACGGACGGCGTGCTGCGCGTTGGGCACGCAGAAGCCGCCGACTCCGCCGCCGGTGAGGTCGGGCACCGCGGCGACGTCGCCGGCAGTCCAGGCGCCCTCGACGGGCCCGTTGTCGTCGACGATGCGCAGGTCGGGCTGCGTGCGAATGCGACCGCGGTCGTCGAGCGGCAGGTCGGTGCCGCGCATCATCGGGTGAGCCATGACGCCGGCTGTCCAGATGACGATGTCGCTCTCGAAGCTTTCGCCCGTTGAGAGCTCGATGCGGCCGTCGACGGCGCTCGTGAGCTGGGTGTCGAGGTGCACGGTCGCGGCGCGCTGGGCGAGGTTCTTGAGCACCCAGTGGCTGGTCTTGAGCGAGACCTCGGGCATGATGCGGCCCATCGCCTCGATGAGGTGGAAGTGGGTGTCGTCGATCGAGATGCCCGGGTATTCCTTCAAGAGGGCACTCGCGAAGCTGCGCAGCTCGGCGAAGGTCTCGATGCCGGCAAAGCCGCCACCGACGACGACGACGGTGAGCAGACGATCGCGCTCGGGGCCTGCGGGCAGCAGCGCTGCGCGCGAGAAGTTGTCGACGAGGCGGTCGCGCACGGCAACGGCTTCTTCGATCGACTTCATGCCGATGGCGACGTCGGCAACGCCCGGAATCGGGAACGTGCGCGAGACCGAACCGGCCGTCACCACGATGTGGTCGTACTCGATCGTGTAGGGCTCGCCGACCTCGGGCGTGATCGTCGCGGTCTTCGCCGCGTGATCGATGCCGGTGACCGACGCCGTGACGACGACGGTGCGCTTGAGGTGCCGGCGGTGCGACACGACGGCGTGGCGGGGCTCGATCGAGCCGGCCGCAACCTCGGGCAAGAACGGCTGGTAGGTCATGTAGGGAAGCGGGTCGACCATGACCACTTCGGCTTCGCCACGGCGAAGGTGCTTCTCGAGCTTCAGAGCGGTATAGAAGCCGGCATAGCCGCCACCGACGATCAGGATTCTGGGCACAGGAAAAGCACTCCTAGGTGGTAGAGGGAACCGGCCTAATCTACTCTGAACGGCGCCTGGTGACGAACTGCAGGGTGGCCGCGGCGCCGAGAGCGGTGAGAGCCGTGCCCGTGGCCACAATGATGACGATGAGCGGGATGCTCGCCGCCACCTCCCGCACCAGCCAGCTCGGCACCAGGGCAGCGGGTTGCTCGACCGCTCGACCGCGTGGGTCGCGCGCATCAGCGAGCTCGAGCACGCGTGGCTCGGCCTCCGCGCGGCGGTTGATCGTGATCCACTCGGCGAGCGACCCCAGCGGATTCTCGCTCACATCGGGCACCTCGGCGCTCACCGCCGCGGCCGCGTCGATGATGCCGTAGCCGTAGTCGGGGTCGGGCACGGTCGAGGTAATCGGCCGTGCGGTGCTGATGATGCGGTTGACGACACCTGCGGCATCGAGCTCGGGGTGCGCGGCGCGCACGAGGGCGGCGATGCCCGCCACGATCGGGGTCGCGCCACTCGTTCCCTGCCACGACGAGTGACCCCCGCCGGGCACCGCGCCGACGAGCCCTTCACTCGGGGCCATGACGCCGATCGTGATGCCTTCGGTCGAGGCCCCCGTGCTCGCTCGACCCGAGCGGGTCACGCCGCCGACCGCGAGCACGCCCGGCATCGTCGCGGGCGCTGCCACTTGGTCGGTTCCGCTGCCGCGGTTGCCCGCCGCCGCGATGACGACGACGTCGTTCTCTTCCGCGTGCAGAAAAGCTTCGTCCCAACTCTCGGGCCACGCTGTCTGATTGCGTGTGAGTGAGAGCGAGATGATGTCGGCGCCATTGTCGACCGCCCACATCACCCCCTCGGCGATTTGCTCGTCACCGCTGCGCTCGCCGGGCCCGAACACGAGCGAGATGCTCAAGAGCGACGCCGCGGGCGCCGCCCCGATGACCCCGTTGCCCGGCGAACTGCCGCGACCGGCGGCGAGGGAGGCAACCATGGTCGCGTGCGTGCGGCCCTGCGACCCGAGCGGTTCGGTGCCGTCGGGCGAACCGCGACCCGACACGTCGGTGCCGCCGATCACGGCACCGGCGAGATCGGGGTGGTCAGCATCCACCCCCGTATCGATGATGGCGATGACGACCCCCTCGCCGCGCGTGACCTGCCAAGCCTCGGTGATGCCGAGCTCGTCGAGCCAGTACTGCCGGTCGCGAATGGCGTCGGCGGAGGCCGGGTCGACAGCAGAGCCGGGCAGCAGCACACCGCCCGCGACGCCCGCCACGAGCAGCAGCGCGAACGAGCGCGTCAGTCGGGGCGTTGGTCGGGCGCGCACGCGCACACCTCGGGGCTCCAGCCGCACTCTGCGAGCGCGAGGTCGCCGATCGGGTTGACGCCGGGGCCGGCCGCGAGGCTGTGGCCGACGAGAGCGTGCAGGCACTTCACGCGCGTCGGCATTCCCCCGGCCGAGTAGCCGGCGATCTCGTCGACGACGAGAATGCTGTCGCGATCAGCGAGGTAACCCTCGTGCGCCTGGCGATAGTCGTGCTGCATGGTGGCGTCGCCGTCGAGCAGGGCCGAGAGCTCGGCCATGCGACCGACGGCCTCAAGGGTCGACACCGCCGCCGTCGCCGCGGGGTGCGACAAGTAGTAGAGCGTCGGAAACGGCGTGCCCGTGCTGAGCCGCGGCTGCGTCGCGACAACCGTGGGCGCGCCGCACACACAGCGCGCCGGAATGCCGATGACATCGCGCGCCGGGCGACCCAGCTGCGCCGAGACGATGTCGACGTCGCGCTCGCTGAACGCCTCGAACGGCGGGCGACTCACTCGACGCCGCCGAGCTCGGGCGCCGGAATCTGGTCGGCCGGCAGATCGGTGAGCCCCGCGGTGATGATCGACGACAGCAGAGCGCGGGTCCAGTCGATGCGTGTGCTCTGAATCTCGTCGCTCACCGGGGTTCCGTCGCCCGAGTCAGGCGTGAGCCCGTCGTCGATGACGAGGTAGCTGATGTCGCCGGGGTAGACGTAGAGCAAGCGATCGCGCGCCTGAGCCTCGATGTAGGCGGGGTCGCTCCAGCGGTCGATCTCGGTCTGCAGCTCATCGACGCCGGCCTGCTGCTCGGCAACCTGCCGCTCGAGCGCGGCGATCTCTTGCTGCTGCTCAACCAGCAGGCGCAGCGAGGGCGCGAGAATCACGAGCGCCGTGACCATGAGCACGAACACCGCCACCGTGAAGCCCGAGACCTGCACGCTGCGAAACCACGGGGTCGACGCCGGAGCATCGCTCGGCAGAGCGACGGGGGCGGTGCGGGGTCGACGGGCCATGAGTCAAGGGTACGCGGCGGGGATGCTCACTCGGGGTCGGCACGGCCGGCTCGAGCTGAGCGGCGGATGCTCCGAGGCGCACGAGGCCCCGGAGCATCCCCCCCCATCAACGATTAAGCAGTAAAGCGGGGAAAAGCTCCGCGGGACGCGTAGACTGCCGCGTCGCCGAGCTCTTCTTCGATGCGCAGCAGCTGGTTGTACTTCGCGACGCGCTCGCTGCGGGCGGGAGCGCCCGTCTTGATCTGGCCGCAGTTGGTCGCGACCGCGAGGTCGGCGATCGTGGTGTCTTCGGTCTCGCCCGAGCGGTGCGACAGGATCGCCGTGTAGCCACTGCGCTGGGCAAGTGACACAGCGTCGAGGGTCTCGGTGAGCGTGCCGATTTGGTTGACCTTCACGAGCAGCGAGTTGGCCGTGCCGAGGCTGATGCCCTTAGCGAGGCGCTCGGGGTTGGTCACGAAGAGGTCGTCACCGACGAGCTGCACCTTCGAGCCCAGCTGCGCGGTGAGCGCGGCCCAGCCCTCCCAGTCGTCTTCGTCGAGCGGGTCTTCGATCGTCACGAGCGGGTAGCTCGCGACGATGTCGGCGTAGAACGCAGCCATCGACTCGGAGGTGTGGTCGGCACCCTCGAAGCGGTAAACGCCGTTCGAGAAGAACTCGGTCGCCGCAACGTCGAGGCCGAGCGCGATGTCTTTGCCCGGCGTGAAGCCGACCTTCTCGATCGCGGCCATGAGGAAGTCGAGAGCAGCCTTCGAGCTCGCGAGGTCGGGGGCGAAGCCACCCTCGTCACCGAGGCCCGTGGCGAATCCGCCGGCCTTCAGCTCGCCCTTGAGCGCGTGGTAGGTCTCGACGCCCCACCGCAAGCCCTCGCTGTAGGTCTCGGCGCCGATCGGCAGAATCATGAACTCTTGAATGTCGACACCCGTGTCGGCGTGCGCGCCACCGTTGATGACGTTCATCATCGGCACGGGCAGCACGTGGGCGTTGGGGCCGCCGAGGTAGCGGAACAGGGGCAGGTCAGCCGAGTCGGCCGCGGCCTTGGCGACGGCAAGCGAGACACCCAAAATCGCGTTGGCGCCGAGCTTCGACTTGTTGTCCGAGCCGTCGGCGGCGATGAGGGCGGCGTCGATGAGGCGCTGGTCGCTTGCGTCCATGTCTTCGACCGCCGGGCCGAGCTCGTCGAGCACGGCGTCGACAGCCTTCAGAACGCCCTTGCCGAGGTAGCGCTTCTTGTCGTCGTCACGCAGTTCGTAGGCTTCGAAGGCACCGGTCGACGCGCCCGAGGGCACTGCCGCGCGCGAGACGGTTCCGTCGTCGAGCAAGACCTCGACCTCGACAGTGGGGTTGCCGCGCGAGTCAAGAATTTCGCGGGCTCCGACGGCTTCGATGGCAGCCATGTGGGTGTCTCCTTCAGTGGTGGTCTGTCGGTGCGGTGTGAGGGGTTCAGCGGTGAGTCAGCCTACGCCAGTCAAGCGTCGCGGCATCGTCGGGGGTGTCACGGCCGATCACGGCGAAGCGCGTGAAGCCTTCGGTTTCGAGCTGCTCGAGCGCGGCCTTCATGTTCTTCGGGCGAGCGAGCACGCGCACACGCGAGCCACCCTCGACGAGGGCGTTCTTGAGCGCGATCACCCGCCCCAGCTCGACATCGGCGTCGTACAGCAGCGCCGAGGCGTCGGCAGCCTCGTCTCCGAGCTCAACGAGGTCAATCAGTCGCTCGAAGCCGAGCGAGAAGCCGCACGCGGGCACGTCGGTGCCGAGGAAGCGCCCGATCATGCCGTCATACCGGCCGCCCCCACCGAGCGAGTAGGGCAGGTCGGGGTGCGCGATCTCGAAGATCGGGCCGGTGTAGTAGCCCATGCCGCGCACCAAGAAGGGGTCGAGCTCGATCGGTGCGCCCGGAAGCGCCGCGACGATGTCGCGCAGCGGCTGCGCCACGGCAGGGTCAATCTGCTCGGGCAGGCGCGCCAGCAGGGCATCGACCGAGGAGAATCGCGCATTCGCGATGCTCTCGACCCCGTCGTGATCGACGAGCATGCCGCGCAACATGGTCTCGATCGCGTCGACCGCGGCACCGTGGCCGTTGTCGCGCAACTCATCGACCACTTCGGCGATCGTGAGCTTGTCGAGCTTGTCGAGCGTGATGAGCACGCTCGCCTGCGATTCCGGTGCGACGCCGACGGCATCGAGAATCGCGGCCAACAACCGACGATCATTAAGACGGATGCTGCACCCCGGCACCCCAAGGGCACCCAGCGCATCGAGGCTCGCGCTCAGCAGCTCGGCCTCGGCGAGCACTCCTGCCTCGCCGATGATGTCGATGTCGCACTGAACGAACTGCCGATAACGACCCTTCTGGGGGCGCTCTGCTCGCCACACGGGCGCGATCTGGATCGCGCGGAAGACGCCGGGCAACTGACCGCGGTGGCTCGCGTAGAAGCGTGCGAGCGGCACCGTGAGGTCGAACCGCAACCCGAGGTCGGCGAGGTCGAGGGGGGATTCGGCTGCGGCCAGAGCATCCGTCGTCAGGCCCCGCTTCATGACCGCGAAGGCGAGTTTCTCGTTGTCTCCGCCGAGCCCGGCGTGCAAGCGCGACGAGTCTTCAACGACCGGAGTCTCGATCTCGTCAAAGCCGTGCGCGCGATACACCGAGCGAATGCGCTGCAGCACGCGCTCGCGATGAGCCTTCTCGGCCGGCAAGAAATCACGCATGCCGCGAGGGGGTGTCACTGCAGAGGCCATGCTGACGATTCTGTCACGCAGCCGGAACGGGTCCGGCGTTCAGCTCACGCGACGCGACTGCCCGTGGGAAGTCGGCCGGCCGGCGTGCGCGTGCGCAGCACGGCTCCGGCGAGCGCCGCCCCCGCGAGCACGAGGTGAATCGCGAGCCCGACGAACCAGCTCGGCACCGTGCGGTCGAAGATCTCTTTCGGGGTCTCAAACGCGTAGCCCCCGTCGAGGTCGCCCGCGAGCGCTGCCGCACAGGAGTCGATGACCTCGTCTTGCACGAGCGGCAGTTGCGCCGCTCGCACACCGAGCGCGATCTGCCCGAAGAGGTCTTCGGGGAAGCCGTCGGACGAGAACGTCGTCGGCGCTGCGTCGGCAAGCACGATGTAGGGGTTCGCGGCGAGAATGCCCCACACGAGGTCGAAGCGCGGCACCGGGTAGGTGGTCGTCACGGGCGGCAAGCACACGATCTCTTCGGGCAGCCCCGTCACAGGGTCGAACTCGCCTCCCACCGAGTAGTCGATGCCGATGTAGGTCTGCGTGCGCTCGGTCTGCACCGCGAGGCCGCCGAGCGTGAAGGCGATGACCGTGCCGATGCTGAGGGCCGCGACCACGAGATAGGTCGTGACCACAGAGAACAGCGGGCGCGTGATGAGGCCCGACAGGCCAACGCCCACGGCCGCCACGACCCCGAGTTCGAGCACGAGCACGCCGAGCGAGGCGGCCAAAGTGTCGAGGCGCACTCCCCCGGCGATGACCGTGAAGAGCAGGGCGGGCAGTGACGCCGCCAAGAACGTGAGCGCGACTGTCCACGCCGCCAAGAACTTCGCGAACACGATCTGGCCGGTGCTTGCGAGCGTCACCTGCGTTGTCGCGAGGGTGCCCGAGTCGCGGTCGCCGTTGATGGCGCCACCGCTCACAGCGGGGGTCACGAGCGTGCCGACGAGCAACACGAAGAAGATGATCGTCGAGTAGACCCCGGCGGTCTCACCGACATTGCCGCCGAACGCGTCGAGTGACGCCCACAGCAACGCCGTCACGAGACCGACGAGCACGAAGACGACGATCACCAGAACGATCCAGGAGACCGAACGGATGCGCTGCCGCAGCTCGAGAAGAACGAGCGTGCCCAGCACGTCGAGAGAGCGGTTCATCGCTCGCCTCCCGTCGAGTCGGTGACCGGCGGTTCGGCATCGTCGCCCCGAGCCAGATCGAGGAAGGTGTGCTCCATGTCGCCCACGGCGGGCCCGAAGGCGCTGATCGCGACGCCCGCGCGCACGAGGCGCTCGAGCACGGCTGCGGCCTCGGCTTCACCGCTCACCGTCACGAGCGCGCCGAGGTGATCGGTGCCCGACGACACGATGCCCTCTTTCGTCAGTGCCGCGGCGAGCGCGGCCGGGTCGAGCGCCTGAACGCGCCAGTCACGCGCCGTGGTCTTGCTGCGCTCGATGCGTTCGGCACTCGCCGTCGCGCCCTTGTCGAGGTAGACCGCGGTGTCAGCCATCTCGTCGAGCTCGGCGAGCACGTGGCTCGAGACCACGACCGCGCAGCCGTCGGCCGCCAGCCGCCGCACGAGCACGCGAAGGTCGACCCGCGCGGCCGGGTCAAGGCCCGACGCTGGCTCATCGAGCAACAGCACGCTCGGGCGGTGCACGAGGGCGCGAGCGAGGCTCAAGCGCTGCTTCTGCCCACGGCTCAGCACGCGCGCGGGTTGGTCGGCGAGTGGCTCGAGCCCCACGAGCTCGATGAGCTCGGTGGCGCGGGTGCGCGCGTCAGCGGCACTCAACTCGTAGAGCCGCCCGGTGGTTTCGAGCGAGCCACGCACGGTCAGAGAGGCCCACGAACCGAGCACGTCGGGCATCCAGCCCATCACCTGACGAACCGCGCGCGGATCATCAACCGGATCATGCCCCGCGATGCGAATCGAGCCAGCATCGGGCCGCAAGAGAGTCGCGAGCATGAGCAAGAGCGTCGTCTTGCCCGAGCCGTTCGGACCGATGAGCGCGGTCACCTGGCCGGCGGCCGCCTCGAAACTGGCCTGTCGCACGGCGTGAACCTCGCCGAACGAGCGGGCGACGCCCTCAACGAGAATTGCCGGAGTCATGCTCATGACGCTGAGTCAACCACAGCCCGCGCGATGTCGCCCTGACGTCGATTCATGACTGTGGGTTCTCTGCCGCACGCACCCTGCCTTCGAGGTCGCGCACAGCGCCTCGCAGCGCGCGCTCGGCGTCGAGGCCGCGCCGGCGCGCCTCGGCCGCGATCGCGAGCACGGCATCGCCGACACTCTGCTCGTCGGCGAACACGTCGTCGGCGATGCGCGCGTCGGCGGAAACCTCGAGCCCGACCCCCGCCGCCTTGTCGAGCACCTTCTGTGCGCGCGACAGCGCCGTGAGCCCGGCGGGCACGCCGTCGAGCACGCTCGCGCGCTCGGGCTTCTGCTCGCGCTTCCAGCTCTCCCAGTTGGCGGCGACCTGGTCGGCCGTGTCGGCCACGACGTCGCCAAAGACGTGCGGGTGGCGCCCGACCATCTTGGCCACCGAGGCCGCCGCGACGTCGTCGATCGTGAACGGATGCTCGCTGCGAGCCGCCGCGATGTCTGCGTGAAACAGCACCTGGTAGAGCACGTCGCCCAATTCCTCGAGGAGGTCGTCGCGCGAACCCGACTCGATCGCTTCGATGAGCTCGTGGGTTTCTTCGACGAGGTAGCGCGTGAGGCTCTCGTGCGTCTGCTCGGCATCCCACGCGCAGCCGCCCGGCGCCCGCAAGTGCTCGAGCACGGCGATGAGCTGGTCGAGGTGGGGGTGCGGGTGTGGGGCGGGCAGGGCGGGCGGCTGCGGGGTGCTCATGGCACCATCCTGCCGTGCGCGGGTCGTCAGCGGCTCATGAGTCGGGTGCGTTGTGGGCGCCGTCGGGGGCACCTGTGCGAGGCATCAGCAGGGCCGCTACCCCGACGTACAGCGCAATCGCGATGGCGGCGATGAAGACGGTCTGGGCCGCGTCAGCAATCGCACCGGGTGACTCCGGAGACTCAGCGGCCGCGACGGAGGCGTTGGCAAGCGCGCCGAGCAGCGCGACTCCGAGCGCGGCACCGAGCGATCGGGCGAACAGGTTCATGCCGCTGACGACCCCGCGCTCGCCCCACGCGACGCTCGATTGCGCCGCAATCAGCGAGGGAATAGCGATGAGCCCGAGCCCGCCGCCGACAATGAAGCTTCCGAGCGCGACGAGGGGAATCGACGGGCTATAGGCGCTGAGCGCCAGGGTCGACGTTCCGATGAGCAGCAAACACGTGCCCGACAGCGCTGCCGCCCGATAGCCCCAGCGCAAGTAGATGCGACCCGAGTTCGCCGACGCAATGGGCCAGCCGATCGAGATCATCGAGACGGCGAGACCCGCCAAAATCGGGGGGGCATCAAGCGCTGCCACGAGATACGTCGGCACGAACGACGTCAGCCCCAAGAACAGTGCGCCGACCCCGAGCGAGAGCAGCGTTGTCGAGAGCAGCAACCGTCGGGTGAACACCCACATCGGCACGACGGGCTCGGGTACCCGCTGCTCGACCACGACAAAGAGGACGGCAAACACGACGAAGCCGCCCACAAGCACAGCCGTTTGCCACGACAGCCACGGCCAACTGATTCCGCCCTGCAACACGCTGATGAGCAGGCAGGCGACGCTGGCCGCCAAGAGTGATGCGCCGAGCACGTCGATACGACGGCGGCGACGCTCGACCGATTCGTGAAAACCGCGCGCGAGCATCCACGCCGTCAAAAGGCACAGGGGCACGTTGATCCAGAAGACCCACCGCCACGAGACGAACTCCACGAGCGTGCCCGCGCTCACCGGGCCCGCCACCGACGCGATCACCCACACACTGCCGATGTAGGCCTGCACCTTGGCGCGTTCGGCGACCGAGTAGATGTCACCCAGAATCGTGATCGCGATCGGCTGAATGGCGCCCGCGGCGAACCCCTGCACCAAGCGAAAGGCGATGAGCGAGGTCATGTCCCACGCCAGGCCAGCACCGATCGATGCGAGCAAGAACAGCGCGAGCCCGCCGAAGATCACCGGTCGTCGACCGACCGAGTCACTGAGTTTTCCGGCCAGCGGGGTCGTGATCGCCTGGGCGAGCACGAACACCGTGAACAGCCACGGAAACAGCTCGAAGCCGCCGAGGTCGGCGACGATCGTCGGCACCGCGGTCGCGACCATCGTGGCGTTCGCCGCAACAACCCCCGTCGCGAGCATGATCGCCATCAGAATCGGGCCACGTGACGAGCGAAGGCCGATTCCCGAGGTCATCGCGTCACCCCTCTGATCGACGTTGAGCCGTGCGCACTGAAGGCCTGCGAGCCTTGGCGAACGCGAGTGCTAGCCTACGTTCTTGCTTTGTGCATCGAGCATGCAAGGTGCGCAGGCTCGGGTTGCACTGCGCACACCCGAGGGTCTCGTCGCCACGAGTCTGTCGACTCCCGTTCCAGCAGGAACAATGGTGTGATGCTCCCCGAGTTCGAGTGGCCGTGGCGCCTCGCTGCGGCCGTGCTCGCGGTCGGGCTCGTCGCCCTGTTCGTGGTG
The DNA here is from genome assembly GCA_943369205.1 of Gulosibacter massiliensis. Classification (GTDB taxonomy): domain Bacteria; phylum Actinomycetota; class Actinomycetes; order Actinomycetales; family Microbacteriaceae; genus Microcella; species Microcella massiliensis_A. Next base: position 14,144 of record CALRMP020000023.1, read on the forward strand.
CGCGCGATGCGTAAAGACCGGCGCGAGTACGCGCGCTTTCGGCGCTATCGCTCGACCGCACGGCGTCAGCTGATGATGCGGCGTTGGCTCGTCGAGTCGGTTGTCGTCTTCGGCGGCTCCGCGGTGGCCCTTCTGCTGCTGGTCTGGCCGGTCGTTGGCCCGCTGCTCGCGTCCACGCAGGCCCTGCCGCCGGTCACCTGGCTGCGGGATGTTCTCGCCGGCGGCCTCGGAATCGGCGTGGCTCTCGGCACCCTGCTCGGTGTCGCGGCGCTCACCTGGTTCGGTGCGCGCAGTGCCCGCCGCGACGGCGGCATCATGATGGTGGGCGACATCGCCGCGCTGCTGCCACGCAACCGGCCCGAGCTCGGGTGGGGATCAGCGCTGTCGATCAACGCCGGAATCGTCGAAGAAGGGCTGTTTCGGCTCGCGATGCCCGCGCTGCTCGTGGTCGTCACGGGCGAACCGGTGAGCGCGTTCGTGCTCGCCGCCCTCGTGTTCGGGGCCTTGCACGCCTACCAAGGCTGGGCCGGCGTGCTCGCTACCACGGTCATCGGCGTGTTCTTCACCTTGCTCTACGTCGTGAGCGGCAGCATCGCGCTCGCGATGATCGTGCACGCACTCTTCGATCTGCGCTCGCTCGTCGTGATTCCCATGGCCGTGTATCGCGTGCACGAGGTGCCGGGCAGCGTGCGGTTTCCGAAGCCGCTCGCGGTGGCAGCGCCCGCTGCCGAGCCGCCGACGGCGCCGGATCCCCGCACGTGACCAGACTTGACCAGATCTGACCAGGGCAATACCCTCAAGCCATGACCGTCACCGTCAATATCTATGAGGCGAAGACCGAGTTTTCCAAGCTCGTCGCCCGCGCCGAGGCGGGCGAACGTATCGTGATCGCGCGCAACGGGCGGCCGGTTGCCGAGTTAGGGCCAGCTGGCGGCATCACCGTTAAGCGTGAACCGGGGGTGCTCGCCGGAAAGCTCTGGATCGCCGACGACTTCGACGACTTCACGGAACAAGACGAGCGCGATTGGTACGGCGAGTGAGGGCGCTGCTCGACACCAACGCGCTCCTGTGGTGGTTTCAGGAACCGAGCCGGCTGAGCCGCGCACAGTACGACACGATCGCCGACGAACGGCACGATATCGCGGTGTCGTCGGTAAGCGTTGCAGAGATCTCGATCAAGACCTCGATCGGAAAGCTCACCGGCACCGAGGGCATCACTGAGTGGATTGCGCGCCAGGGCTTCCGTGAGTTGCCGTTCGCTAACCGGCACGCCCTCGAGCTCGCCACCCTGCCGATGGTGCACCGCGACCCGTTCGACCGCATGCTCGTGGCCCAGTGCATCGCCGACGACCTTGTTTTCATCACGGGCGATCGCCGACTCAGCGATTACTCGATCACCACCATCACGTAGTGGCAGGCGCGGCTTCCGAGCCGTAGAGGTTCTGCAGCACCTGACCCACCCACGCCACGAGGTCGTCGTCGCTCGCCGCGTTCGGCATCGGCACCGTCGCCGTGCGCTGCTGGCCGAACCACTTCGAGCCGGGGTACATGCGCTGCAGGCGCAACTGCCGCGAATCGGGCAAGTCGAGCCCGACGAGCCTCAAGGTCGTGCCCATGACGACCACATCGCTGAGTCCGAGTTTTTGGGCCTGGCGGCGCAAGCGCGAGACTCCGAGCAGCGTGAGCACCGACGCGGGTGGGTCGCCGTAGCGGTCGGCGAGCTCGTCGAGCACAGCATCCAGCGCCGCATCGTCGCTCGTCGGCGCGCTCGCTGTCGACAGCTTTTGGTACGCCTCCAGGCGCAAGCGCTCGCTCTCAATGAAGTCGTCGGGAATCCGCGCCTCGACCGGCAACTCGAGCCGCAACTCGGTCTGCTCTTCGATCGCGTCGCCGCGGAAGACGCTCACGGCCTCGCCGATCATGCGCAAGTAGAGGTCGAAGCCGACGCCCGCGATGTGTCCGGCCTGCTCGGCGCCGAGCAGGTTGCCCGCGCCGCGAATCTCGAGGTCTTTCAGCGCGATCTGCATGCCGCCTCCGAGGTCGCTGTTGGCGGCGATCGTCTGCAGGCGGTCGTGCGCCGTCTCGGTGAGGGGCTTCAGCTCGTCGTAGAGAAAGTAGGCGTAGGCGCGCTCGCGGCCGCGGCCCACGCGGCCTCTCAACTGGTGCAGCTGGCTCAGGCCGTACTTGTCAGCGCGGTCGATGATGAGCGTGTTGGCGTTAGCGACGTCGAGGCCCGTCTCGATGATCGTCGTCGAGACGAGCACGTCGAACTTGCGCTCCCAAAAGTCGACCATCACCTGTTCGAGCAGCGACTCGCTCATCTGGCCGTGGGCAACCGCGATGCGCGCATCCGGCACCAGCTCGGCGAGGTGGCTCGCGACGCGCTGGATGCTCGAGACACGATTGTGCACATAAAACACCTGCCCCTCACGCAGCATCTCGCGGTGAATCGCGGCCGCGACCTGCTTGTCGCTGTAGGGGCCCACGAACGTCAAGATCGGGTGGCGGTCTTCGGGCGGGGTCGCGAGCGTCGACATCTCGCGGATGCCCGTCACCGCCATTTCGAGCGTGCGCGGAATCGGCGTGGCCGACATCGCGAGCACATCGACGTTGAGCTTGAGCTTCTTGAGCGCGTCTTTGTGCTCAACGCCAAAGCGCTGCTCTTCGTCGATGATGACGAGCCCCAGGTCTTTGAACTCGACACCCTGGCTCAAAATGCGGTGCGTGCCGATGACAACGTCGACCGTTCCGGCGGCAAGGCCGTCGAGCGTCTCTTTTGCTTCGCGGTCGGACTGGAAGCGACTGAGGGCGCGCAAGTGGATCGGGAACCCGGCGTAACGCTCGGCGAAGGTTTCGACGTGCTGCTTCACGAGCAGCGTCGTCGGCACGATCATCGCCACCTGCTTGCCGCCCTGCACGGCCTTGAACGCCGCGCGAACGGCAACCTCGGTCTTGCCGTAGCCGACGTCGCCCGCGAGCAGGCGGTCCATCGGAATCGGCGACTCCATGTCTCGCTTGACCTCGTCGATCGTCGTCAACTGGTCGGGGGTTTCGACAAACGGGAAGGCCTCTTCGAGTTCGCGCTGCCAGGGCGTGTCAGCGGGGAAGGCGTATCCCTTGCTCGACATGCGCGCCGAGTAGAGCTTGACGAGCTCGACCGCGATGTCGCGCACGGCACGACGCGCCTTGCCCTTCGCGGCCGCCCAGTCGCTGCCGCCCATCTTGCTCAAGCTCGGCGCCTCGCCGCCCACGTAACGGCTCAGCAGATCGAGCTGGTCGGTCGGCACGTAGAGCTTGTCACCCGGGTAGCCGCGCTTGCTCGGTGCGTATTCGATCAGCAGAAACTCACGCTGGCTCTTCACGGCGTTGCGGCCGCCCGTGCTGACCTCGCGCTGCACGAGCTCGAGAAAGCGCCCGATGCCGTGCGTGGCATGCACCACGAAATCGCCCGCCTTGAGCTGCAGCGGGTCGACGACATTGGTGCGCCGGCTCGCGAGCTTCTTCGGCTGACGCGAGTTGTAGCCCACCGAGCGGCCGTAGAACTCGGCCTCGTTGAGCAGCCCGAGCTTCAGTTCGGGCACCTCGAAGCCGTGCTCGAGCTCGGCCTGCACGAGGTACGCGACGCCGGTCTCGAGCGACTCCGGCAGCGTGTCGACGATGCGCGCGGCGACCTCGTGCTCGGCGAGCACGTCAGCGGCGCGTTCGACGAGCCCGTGGCCGGCTGCCGCGACGATCATGCTCCAGCCCGCGCGCACGCGGTCGACGACGTGGTCGACTCCCCCGCCACTACTGCCAGCGAAGCCCGGAGGCTCGGTCGCGTCGATGCGCACGACCTCCACGTCGTCGGCGTCGAACGCGCTGATCGTGAACCACGTGCGATCTCCGGCAGCCTCACGCAGGCCGTTGACCGTGACGAAGTCGCCGCCGTCGAGGTCGATCGGAGCCTCGGCCCCCACGGTCGCGGCGTGCCACGCCGCAGTGAGAAACTCGCGGTTCGTCTCGAGCAGGTTCACGGCCCGGCTCGCGACGCGTTCGGGGCTCAGCACGGCGATCGCGGCGCTGGCCGGCAGGTAGTGCGTCAGCGGCACGAGGCGGTCGACGAGCGCGGGCGCCAGACTCTCCATGCCCTCGACCGGAATGCCCTCACTGATCTTCGCGAGCAACTGCCCCAGGCTCGGAAACTCGTGCTGCATCTCGCGCGCGCGCTGCCGCACGCTCTCGGTCAGCAGCAACTCGCGCGTTGGCGGAAGCTCAACGGCCTCGACCTCGGTCGGCAACGACCGCTGGTCGGCCACCGAGAATTCACGCAGTTGCTCGACCTCGTCGCCGAAGAACTCCACGCGCACCGGATGCTCCGCCACCGCCGCGAACACGTCGAGAATGCCGCCGCGCACCGCGAACTCGCCACGACGAGTGACCATGTCGACCCGGGTGTAGGCCAAGTCGATGAGCCTCCCGGTGACGCGGGCGAGGTCGTAGCCGCGAGCCGCGCGGCGCAACACCACAGGCTCCACGTCGGTAAGCCCCGGCACGATCGGTTGCAGGGCAGCGCGCACCGAGGCCACCACGATGAGGTCGGACTTGTCAGCGCCGGCCGTCTCCCAGTCGCGCAACGCCCGCAGCGTCCGGATGCGCCGCCCCACCGTCTCGGCGCTCGGGCTCAACCGCTCGTGCGGGAGGGTCTCCCACGCGGGCAAGTCGAGCACGGTCGCTCGCGGAGCGAGCGCCGCGAGCGACTGCTGCACGGTCTCGGTCTCGCGCCCGGTGGCCGTGATGGCGAGGAGGCACTGCGGGCCGGAGCGGGCATCCAACAGCCCCGCGAGAAGCGGAACGCGAAGGCCCTCCACTACCGAGAAATCGGTGCTGTGGTCAGCATGCTCGAGGGCGGTCGAGAGCGTGCGGGCGCGCGACAGCGCCGGGATCAACCGCTCAAGACTCACGTCGGATGAGTCTACGCGGCGGCGCCTGAGCGCCCGTTCGTGTTCGCAACTCAGGCTGAGCGAACAGATGTGCCGGAGTGATCCAGCACAATTGGCCTCTCAGCCTGAGTTACGAACAGACAATCCACGGGAGTAGGAACACGGTGGTCGCCGCGGAGACGGATGCTGCGCTCAGGCGCGGGGCGCGTGCACCTTCTGCTGCGCCGCGAGCAGGCCGTCGTCGATGATGAGCTCGATGGCGTCGGCGGCGTCGCCCAGCACGAAGGGCAGCCGCGCGCGCTCGCTCGACGCGAAGTCGCTCAATACATAGTCGGCGGCGTCTTGTCGACCGGCGGGCCGCCCGATTCCGACGCGCACGCGCACGAAGTCGGGGGTGCCGAGCGCCTTGATGATGTCGCGCACGCCGTTTTGCCCACCGTGGCCGCCGTCAGCTTTGAGCTTGATCGTCTCGAACGGTAGGTCGAGGTCGTCGTGCACGACGATGACGCGCTCGGGGGGAATGCCGAAGTAGGCGGCGGCACTCGATACCGGCCCACCCGAGGTGTTCATGTAGCTGAGCGGCCGAGCGAGCACGAGCTTGGGCCCGCCCGGGCGCAGGCGCGCTTCGGCCAGCATCGTGGTCGTGCGGTGCCGGCTGAGGCGAGCGCCGAGTCGTGACGCGAGCTCGTCGAGCACCATCGCCCCCACGTTGTGGCGGTTGCCGGCGTAGCCGGGCCCGGGGTTGCCGAGCCCCGCGATCAGCCAGGCGTCAGCGGCCACCGCGGGTGCCGCGCGGCGAAAGAGTGCGGCCATGACCAACCCTTCACTGCGCGGTGGTGGAGGCCGACGGAGAGTCTCCGCCGGCCGTCACGACTACTCGGCTTCTGCGGCCTCGGCCTGTGCAGCGGACTGCGCCGATGCCGCAGCGGCGACCGCGGCGTCAGCAGCAGCGTCAGCGGTGTCGCTCGCCGACGCGCGCGGAACCGTGATGTTGATGACGAGTGCCTCGGGGTCGGTGACGAGGGTCGTGCCCTTGGGCAGCGTCACATCGCCGGCGTGAACCTGCGAGCCCTCGACGAGGCCCTCGACCGAGACGGTCACCGACTCGGGAATGTGGGTGGCCTCAGCCTCGATCGTCAGCGTGTTGTGCTCGACCATGACAAGCGTGCCGGGGAACGACTCGCCCTCGACGTGCACGGGCACATCGACGGTGACCTTCTCGCCCTTGCGCACGACGATGAGGTCGACGTGCTCGATGATCTGACGCACGGGGTCTTTCTGCACGTCTTTCACGAGCGCGAGCTGGTGGTCGCCCGCGATGTCGAGCGTGAGAACCACGTTCGACTTGCGCAGCAGGAGCGCGGTCTCGTGGCCCGGCAGGGTCACGTGCTGCGGCTCGGTGCCGTGCCCGTAGATCACGGCGGGAATCTTGCCAACGGCGCGAAGCTTGCGCGCCGCGCCCTTACCGAATGAGTCGCGCTTTTCGGCGCTGAGCGTGTTCTCGTCAGCCATGCTGATGTCTCCTTGATTGGTGGGCTCAGAAGCCCGGTCTGGGTGTCAACTCGAACGCGTAGATCGCGTGAGGAAAGACCTGATGCCTTGCCCACCGCGTCGATCACGGAGCGAAAAATCGCTCCCTCGCCGAAGTACAGTCGCTCAGTCTACCCGAGGGGCGAGAAGTGCAGCGACCGCGGCCGCCAGCTCGTCGATGGGGCGGGTGGCATCGAGCACAAGGACCCCTTCGATGGGGTCGGGATGCTCGAGCGTCGCCAGCTGCGAATCAAGCAACCCGGCCGGCATGAAGTGGGCCGCGCGGTCGGCAACGCGACCCTCGAGCTCGGCGCGCGGCACCTCCAGCAGCACGAACAGTGCGTGCGGAGCATGCTCGCGCAAGCGGTCGCGATACGACCGACGCAGAGCACTGCACGCCATGATGCAGGGGCTTGTCGTGCGCAGAGCGATGCCCACGGCATCGAGCCACGGGGCTCGGTCGGCGTCGGTCAGCGCGATTCCGGCCGCCATGGTCTCGATGTTCGTGAGCGGGTGGAGATCATCGGCGTCGAGAAATGGCACCCCGGTTAGCGCGCTCGCGGCGAGCCCGACCGAGGTCTTGCCCGCGCCTGAAACGCCCATCAGCACGATGGCAGCAGGCAGGCGATCGCTCATGCACCCACGCTACGCCGGTCGAGGCATGAGGCCAGGCGTGATCGCCTCTAGGCTGGAAACCATGACCACCACGCCTTCCGCCACCACGTCTTCCGCCAACATCGGCGTCGTCGGCCTCGCCGTCATGGGCTCGAACCTCGCCCGCAACCTTGCCAGCCGCGAGGGCAACACCGTCGCCGTCTTCAACCGCTCGTACGAGAAGACCGAGACGCTCGTGACCGAGCACCCCGAAGCCGGCTTTATCGCCACGAAGGACTACGCCGCATTCGCCGCCGCCCTGCAGAAGCCGCGCACCGCGATCATCATGGTGCAGGCCGGTCGCGGCACCGACGCCGTCATCGACGCGTTGACCGAGGTTTTCGAGCCGGGCGACATCATCGTCGACGGCGGCAACGCGCTCTTCACCGACACGATCCGCCGTGAAGCCGCCGTGCGCGCCACGGGCATCAACTTCGTCGGCGCCGGCATCTCGGGCGGCGAAGAGGGCGCTCTCAACGGCCCCTCGATCATGCCCGGCGGTTCGGCCGAGGCGTGGGTCACCCTCAAGCCCATTCTCGAGTCGATCGCGGCGGTCGCCGAGGGCGAACCCTGCGTCACGCACGTCGGCACTGACGGAGCGGGTCACTTCGTCAAGATGATCCACAACGGCATCGAATACGTCGACATGCAGCTCATCGCCGAAGGCTACGACCTGCTGCGACGCGTGGGCGGCTTCACGCCGGCGGAGATTGCCGACGTGTTCGCCGATTGGAATTCGGGCGAGCTGGAGAGCTACCTCATCGAGATCACCGCCGAGGTGCTTCGCCAAGTGGATGCGACGACCGGCACGCCGCTCGTCGACGTCATTCTCGACCAAGCCGGTGCCAAGGGCACTGGCGCGTGGACAGTACAGACCGCGCTCGACCTCGGCGTTCCCGTCTCGGGAATCGCCGAAGCAGTGTTCGCGCGCTCGCTCTCGTCGAAGCCCGCGCAGCGCGCGGCCGCCGCGTCGCTGCCCGGAAGCACGCAAGAGTGGCAGGTCGCCGATCGTGCCGCGTTCGTCGACGATGTGCGCCGGGCCCTTTACGCCTCGAAGATCATCGCCTACAGCCAAGGCTTCGACGCGATCGTCGCCGGAGCCGAGCAGTACAACTGGGACATCAAGAAGGGCGACATCGCGAAGATCTGGCGCGCCGGCTGCATTATTCGCGCTCGGTTCCTCAACCGCATCACCGAGGCCTACGCGGCCGACCCTGGGCTCGTCGCGCTCGTCACCGCGCCGTACTTCGCTGAGGCTGTGGCCGGGGCGCTGCCCTCGTGGCGCCGCATTGTCGCTGGTGCGGCGTTGGCGGGCATCCCGACGCCCGCGTTCGCGTCGTCGCTGTCGTACTACGACGGCCTCCGCGCCGACCGCCTGCCCGCAGCGCTCGTGCAGGGCCAGCGCGACTTCTTTGGCGCGCACACCTACAAGCGTGTCGATAAAGAAGGCACGTTCCACACGCTGTGGAGCGGCGACCGCACGGAGATCTCGGCGACCGACTCGCACTAGCCACAACGAGCACGGCAGTGCACCGGCCATCTCGCCGGCAGCTCACCAGGTGACAAGGCCTCCGGTGAAGTTAATCGACTGGCCGGTCATGTAGGCCGACTCGCGCGAGAGCAAGAACCAGATCGCGCCCGCGCATTCGTCGGCAGACGATGCCCTCCCCATCGGCACCATGGTGTGACGCTGGTGCTCCATCTCGGCGACCGTGACACCGCGCGCCTTCGCGACCCCCGCCATCACGTCAGCCTGCATGGGCGTGTCGACGACACCGGGGCAAATCGCGTTGACGCGAACATCGCGTGACGCAAACGCGTAGGCGAATGAGCGAGTGATCGACAAGACAGCGGCTTTCGACGCCGCATAGGCCGCCGCCTCGGTCGTCGTCGCCAGTTTCGCGGCGCTCGACGACAGGTTCACAATCGCACTACCGGGTGGCATCGTGCGCCCGATGTTCGACGTGAGATCCCACACGGCATCGACATTCACGCGGAAGATGCGCTGCAGGTCGTCGACGGTCTGGTCAAGGATGGGCATGAGCAGGTTGATGGCCGCGGAATTCACGAGCGCATCGCATCCTTGCCCCTCGGCGATGACGGCTTCTCGGTCTGACCCGCTCGACAGGTCAACGGCCAAGGGGCGCATTCCGTCTGCTTCGAGAGACGCGAGAGCCTGGGCGTCACGATCGACGGCCGTGACGTCATGGCCTTCACGCTGCAGCCGATAGGCCGTGGCGCGGCCGATTCCGCTGGCCGCACCCGTGACGACAGCGCGGGGGTTCACGTCATCGCCACCTTTCCCCTCGTGCCGCACGTGCCGACTTCGGAATCGTTTCCACGCTAGTTAGTGGGCAGTACCCCGTCAAGGCGGTGCCCTGCCTGACGGTCACCAGTCGCGCGCCCCTGACGAGTTCGCTTGGGCATGACATTCGTCAGCACTCCCGGGCCCACACGAGTCCGAATCGTGTGCCCGACCCGACAACCGCGACTTTCGAAAACGATTCCAGAAATGACGGCAAGAACCTATGCTCGACATCGATGCCGCCACCTGCAGAAAGGGATGACAATGGAAAGGGTCTGTTTCAGCTTCGACCTCTTCGAGGGCGCCGAGGCCGAGTACGACAAGCGACACGATGAGATCTGGCCCGAGTTGGTCGAGGCCATCCAGGGCGCGGGGCTGAAGAACTACAGTCTGTTCCGGCGAGGCACGCTGGTCATCGGCTACGTCGAGGCACACCCCGACGCCGCGACGGCATTCGCTCAGGTCGGTGCGAGCGAGTTCAACACCAAGTGGTCAGAGTGGTTCCGCGACTTAATCGTCAATCAGACCGACAACCACGGAAACATGCTGCGGTTGAGAGAGGTCTGGCACCTGGAGTAGTCAGGGCCGTGTCGACCACCGAGCCACGATACGACCCCGAGCTCGACGCGCTGCTCGACTCTTCAGGAACACCGCGCGAGACCTTCACCACAGACTCGATACCGCTGCGCCGTGCTGCTGCCGTGCGGCCGCCGATCGACAACACTGTGCGGCAGCGCGGCCTGCGCCACGACGAGGGCGCCATTGAGGGCTTTGGCGGGGCCGAGATCGCGATCTCGATTATTCGACCAGCACAGCCTCGCGAGCGAGGCCTCGGCATCGTTCACCTGCACAGCGGCGGAATGGTGATCGGCGACCGTTTTTCGGGCATCGAGCAGATTGCTGACTGGGTCGAGCAGTTCGGCGGAACCTGCGTGTCGGTTGAGTATCGTCTCGCCCCTGAGTTTCCTGACCCGGTGCCGGTCGAAGACTGTTACGCGGCGCTGGAATACACCTCCGCGCACGCGCGCGAGTTGGACATCGACCCGGCGCTGCTGATCGTCGCCGGCATGAGCGCGGGCGGCGGGCTCGCCGCAGGTGTCGCTCTGCTGGCGCGTGATCGCGGCGGCCCGCGGTTGGCGGGTCAGGTGCTCATGTGCCCGATGCTCGACGAGCGCAACGAAACCGAGTCGAGTCGTCAATTCGCCGGCGTCGGGCTCTGGGACCGCGAGAGCAACGATGTCGGCTGGGATGCCCTCCTGGGCGATCGGCGTCACACCGAGCTCGTCAGCCCCTACGCGTCTCCTTCTCTCGCCACAGACCTGTCGGGCCTGCCGCCCACCTTCATCGACGTCGGCACGATGGAAGTCTTCCGTGACGAGTCGATCGAATATGCGCGGCGTATCGCTGCCGCGGGCGGCGACGTCGAGCTGCACGTGTGGAGCGGAGGCTTTCATGGCTTCGACTTCCACTTCCCGAACGCATCACTCTCGCGGCGCGCCCTTGCCGCCCGCCGAGACTGGCTCGCGCGCCTCGTGAACGGGTAGGTGCGGCTACCCGAAACACATCCCACGTTCATTGGCGAGTGGCAGACTGGTGACGATGGACGACGACGACCCGATCGAACTGCGCGGAGCGGTCGACGATGATGACACGGCGATGCCGGCGTGGGAGCGCCGCCGTCGCGTCATCCGCTGGGTCGCGCTCATTGCCCTGGTCGGGATGCTCTTGCCGACCGCCGTCGGAACCTACTCGATTGCGCGCGGCACCGCCGAGCAGTCGTGTCGGCTCGCGGTCGACTTCTACGCCGACGAGCGCACAGGCTCGCGGGTGGTGTTCGAGCTGCGATCGCTCGATGCCGTCGGCTGGAACTGCTACGCGGTCACCCCAAGCGGCGAGGTGCTCGTCGCGGCGCTCGGGCTGATTCCGGGCCCTCCTCGGCTCGTGCCGCGGACGCTGAGCTGACGCGCCTTGCCACGCCCCGGGGGTGGCGTGCGACACTAGAGACGTTCCGCGCATGCGAACGGCGCCCCGAGGCTCTCTCGAGGCGGCGTGACCCGTCGAGGAGCGGTGGTTGCCGTCATCGCTTCCGGTCACCTCAGTCGCGACCTATTTCGCGCGGAACCGATGCCGCTGCGCGGTCGTTCGGAGTACCCGGGCGGGCGCATCCGTCATCGTCGACGAACAGTGAGGAACCCCATGATTTCCATCGATCGCACCCGCCTGGCCGAACTCACCGAGCGCGAGCAGCAGGCCTTCATCGCCGCCCGCCCCAAGTCGGCCGCCGCCTACGCTCGCGCCGAGCACCTCTTCGGTCGCGTGCCCATGACCTGGATGAACAAGAAGTCGGGCGCCTTCCCGATCTACCTCGACCGCGCCCACGGCAACCGCGTGTGGGACATCGACGGGCACGAGTACATCGACTTCGCCCTCGGCGACACCGGTTCGATGGCCGGGCACTCGAACCCCGTCGTCGTTGAGGCGATCACGCGCCGTGCCGGCGAGCTGGGCGGCCTCGTGACGATGCTGCCGACGGAAGACGCCGAGTGGGTCGGCGCCGAACTCTCGCGCCGCTTCAAGATGGACCGCTGGAGCTTCTCCTTGACGGCGACGGATGCGAATCGCTGGGCGATTCGACTCGTCCGCGCGATCACCGGAAAGCCCAAGATCGTCTTCCACTCATACTGCTACCACGGATCGGTCGACGAGTCGCTCGTGGTCGTCGGGCCCGACGGCGAAGGCATGTCGCGCCCCGGCAACGTGGGCGCCCCGGTCGATGTGACCGAGACCTCGCGCGCCGCCGAGTACAACGACTTGGCCGGCCTCGAGCGCGCGCTCGCCCACGGCGATGTCGCCGCGGTGCTCATCGAGCCGGCGCTCACCAACATCGGCATCGTGTTGCCCGAGCCCGGCTACCTCGAGGGCGTGCGTGCGTTGACCCGGCAGTACGACGCACTGCTCATTATCGACGAGACGCACACCTTCTCGGCAGGGCCCGGCGGCATGACGACGGCCTACAACCTCGAGCCCGACCTCGTGGTCATCGGCAAGTCGATCGGCGGGGGCATCCCGACCGGGGCCTATGGGCTGTCGGCCGAGTTCGCCGAGCGCGCGCTTGCCCGCACCGACCTCGACCTCGTCGACATGGGCGGCGTCGGCGGCACCCTCGCGGGCAACCCGCTCTCGGTCGCGGCCATGCGCGCGACCCTCGAGCACGTGCTCACCGACGAGGCGTTCGCGACGATGATCGACACGGCGACGTACTTCACCGACGGGGTCAACGAACTCTTCGACCGCTACGAGCTGCCGTGGGCCATCAGCCAACTCGGGGCGCGGGCCGAGTACCGCTTCGCACGGCCCTACCCGATCAACGGCACCCTCGCCGCCGAAGCAGCGGACGGTGAGCTCGAAGACTTCTTGCACCTCTTCCTCGTGAACCGCGGCATCATGCTCACGCCGTTCCACAACATGGCGCTCATGGCGCCCATGACGACGCGCGCCGACGTCGATGCTCACCACGAGGTCTTCGAGGCGGCGATTCGCGAACTCGTGCAGGGCTAGCCCGGCAATTGGTGGGCGGAGACCGGTGAGTGACGCATATCGCGGTCGACGCATCGCGCTGCTCACGCAACACGGCAAAGAGCTGGTCATTGCGCCCGCACTCGAGGGCGCACTCGGCTGCACGGTCGAGCGCGCCCTCGGCTTCGACACCGACCAGCTCGGAACCTTCACGCGCGACGTGCCACGCGCCGGCAGCCAGCTCGAGGCCGCCCGGCGCAAAGCCGAGCTGGCCATCGAGCTGAGCGGTGCAGACGTCGGGCTCGGCAGCGAGGGTTCGGTCGACCGGCATCCGCTACTCGGGTTCGTCGACCGCAACGTCGAACTCATCGTGCTGGTCGATCGCGCGCGCGGCATTGAGGTCGTGGGTGTCGCTGACGGGCCGGCCCCCTACGCCCACGTGCTGACCTCGTCGTTTGCCGAGGCGTCGGCCTTCGCCTCGCGTCAGCCTTTCGTCGACCACGGCTTCATCGTGCGGCCTGACAACCCCGATGACCCCCGCGTGCGCAAAGACATCATGACCGCGGATGCCCTGAGCGAAGCCTTCGCCGCCGCCCAGGCCGAGTCGGCCACGGGTGCGGTGTTCGTCGAGCTCGACCTTCGCGCGCACCGCAACCCGCGACGCATGGCGCACATCGCCGAGGCCGCCGCCGACCTCGCGGCGAAGCTCGTATCGACCTGCCCGGCGTGCGATGGCCCCGGGTTCTGGGTGGTCGAGCGGCTACCAGGGATGCCCTGCCGTGACTGTGGCCTCGCGACCGACATCGCTCTCGCCGACATCGAGGGCTGCCCGGGATGCGGGCATCGAGCAACGCGAGTGCGCGACGCGAGCGTTGGAGCCGACCCCACGTGGTGCGACTACTGCAACCCCTAGGCGATGGGGCTACGCGGCGCCGTCGAACATCGAGGTGACCGACCCGTCGTCGAACACCTCGTGAATCGCGCGCGCGATAAGCGGGGCGATGGGCAGCACGGTCAGGCGGTCCCAGCGCTTTTCGTCGGGAACCGGCAGGGTGTCGGTGACGACGACCTGGTCGACGGCCGCATCTTGCAAAATCTCGAAGGCCGGGTCGCTGAAGACGGCGTGCGTCGCGGCGACGACGACAGCCGTGGCGCCGTTCTTCTTGAGTGCCTCGGCGGCTTTGACGATCGTGCGGCCAGTGTCGATCATGTCGTCAACGAGCAGGCAGACGCGGCCTTCGACCTCACCAACGATCTCGTGCACCGTGACTTGGTTGTGCACGAGCGGGTCACGGCGCTTGTGGATGATCGCGAGCGGTGCGCCGAGCTTGTCGCTCCAGATGTCGGCGACGCGCACTCGGCCCATGTCGGGCGAGACGACCGTCAGGGTTGAGGGGTCGAGCAACTTCTGAAAGTGGTCGAGCAACACGGGCATCGCGAACAGGTGGTCGACGGGGCCGTCGAAGAAACCCTGAATCTGGGCGGCGTGCAGGTCGACACTCATGATGCGGTCGGCGCCCGCCGCCTTGTAGAGGTCGGCGACGAGTCGGGCCGAGATGGGCTCGCGGCCGCGGCCCTTCTTGTCTTGGCGCGCGTAGGGGTAAAAGGGTGCGACCACGGTGATGCGCTTGGCAGACGCACGCTTGAGAGCATCCACCATGATGAGTTGCTCCATGAGCGCCTCGTTGATGGGCGCCGCGTGCGACTGGATCACGAACGCGTCGCAGCCGCGCACGCTCTCGTCGTAGCGCGCGTAGATCTCGCCGTTGGCGAAGGTGCGCGCGTCGGTGTGCACGACGTCGGTCTGCAGGTATTCCGCGACCTCGTGGGCGAGTGTGGGGTGCGACCGGCCAGTGACGATGACGAGGCGCTTCTGGCCGGTGATCTTGATGCTGGCCATGAGGTCCCGCCTTCTGCCGCCGAGGCGACGCTGATGTGCTGGTCGGCTACGCGGTTGCGGGGTCGGATTCTGTGTCGGCTGCTGCCGCCGCGTCGGCCGCCGCTGTTCCTGGCCGGTTCGCCGCGACCCACCGATCGACGTTCCGCTGGGGTGCGACGTTCACTGCCAGGGCACCGGCCGGAACATCCTTGCGGACGACCGTTCCTGCTCCCGTGTACGCTCCGTCGCCAATCCTAACGGGGGCCACGAAGACGTTGTGCGAGCCGGTGCGGGCGTGTGCGCCGACCTCGGTGCGGTGCTTGTTGACGCCGTCGTAGTTGGCCGTGATCGTGCCGGCGCCAATATTCGTGCCCTCGCCGACCGTCGTGTCGCCGATGTACGACAAGTGCGGCACCTTCGCACCGCGCCCGAGGGTCGAGTTCTTCGTCTCGACGAACGTGCCGACCTTGCCCTTCTCGCCGATGACGGTGCCGGGCCGCAAGTAGGCGAACGGGCCGACGGATGCGCCCGCGCCGATCACGGCGAGCGTTCCGTCGGTGCGGCTCACGCGGGCATCGACCCCGACTTCGCAGTCGGTGAGGGTCGTGTCGGGGCCGACCACAGCGCCGCGCGCGATCGCCGTGGCACCCTTCAATTGCGTGCCCGGCAGAATCTCGACGTCTTCGTCGAGGGTGACGGTGCGGTCGATCCACACACTCGCAGGGTCGCTAATCGTGACGCCCGACAGCTGCCAGCCACGCACGATCATGGCGTTGAGCCGCTGAGCGGCGTCGCTCAGCTGCACACGATCGTTGACGCCCGCGACGAGCCAGCCCTCGCGCACGGGCAGTGCCGCGACCGGTTGCCCCGCGGCGCGCATGAGGCCGATGACGTCGGTGAGGTATTTCTCTTGCTGCACGTTGTCGGTGCTCACGAGGGCGAGCGACTCGCGCAGCGCTGGCACGCTGAACACGTACGTGCCCGAATTCACTTCGGTGAGGGCGCGCTCGGCATCGGTGGCGTCTTTCTGCTCGACGATGCGGTCGAGCGCGCCGGCCGCATCACGCACCACGCGGCCGTAGCCCGTGGCGTCGTCGAGCACAGCGCTGAGCACGGTCGCGGCTGCGGCGCGATTCCGGTGCTCGGCGATGAGCTGGGCAAGGGTGTCGGCATCGAGCAGCGGCACGTCACCCGAGACGACGAGCACATCGCCGGCGAAGTCGGCCGGAAGGGCATCCAGCGCCGCCTCGGCGGCACGCCCCGTTCCCGGAATCTCGTCTTGCTCGACGATCGTGCACTCGGCATCGCACTCGAGCACCGTCGCCACGACCCGATCACGCTCGTGCCGAACGACCGTCACGAGATGCGCAGGGTCGAGCGACCGCGCCGTCGCGAGCACGTGACCGATGAGCGGGATGCCCGCGAGCGCATGCAGCACCTTCGGGGTCTGCGACTTCATGCGCGTACCTTGCCCGGCAGCGAGGACAACGATGGCGAGGCGCGAGTCAGTCATTCCTCTATCTTCTCGCACAGCGCGGCGAGCCGGTGCCGACGAATGGTGTCTGCCGTGACCACGCGCGAGTTCTTCGCGTCAGCACTCGACGACGTTGACGGCGAGGCCGCCCTCGCTCGTCTCTTTGTACTTGGTCGACATATCTTCGCCCGTTTGCCGCATGGTCTCGACCACGGTGTCGAAGCTGATCAGGTGCGTGCCATCACCGTGCATCGCAATGCGGGCGGCAGCGACCGCGTGGCCCGCGCCGATCGCATTGCGCTCGATGCAGGGCAATTGCACGAGCCCGCTCACGGGGTCGCACGTGAGGCCGAGCGAGTGTTCCATGGCGATTTCGGCCGCGTTCTCGACCTGCTCGGGGGTGCCGCCCAGCAGGTGAGCGAAGCCGGCGGCGGCCATCGAGGCGGCCGAGCCGACCTCGCCCTGACAGCCCGCCTCGGCGCCCGAGATGCTCGCGTTTGACTTGATGAGGGCCCCAAAGACGGCCGCGACGAGCAAGAACTCGTCGGCGACGCGCTGTGGGTCGGCGGGCTTCTGCGTGTCGAGCGCGTGCCGCAAGACGGCAGGAATGATGCCCGCTGCGCCATTCGTGGGCGCAGTGACGACGCGGCCCCCCGCGGCGTTCTCCTCGTTCACGGCAATTGCGTAGGCCTGCAACCACTCGGGGCTCGTGTCGCGCGTGGCTTCAACGTCGATGGCGCGCAGGTTGTCGGCCATCGCGGCCGCACGTCGCGGCACCTTGAGGCCACCGGGAAGAATTCCCTCTGCGCTCAAGCCCCGATCGATGCAGTCGGTCATCGCGGCAGCAACCGCGCGCAACCCCGCCGTCGTCGCCTGCTCGCCGCGCAGGGCGTGTTCGTTTTCGCGCGCGAGGGCGACGAGGCCCATACCGGTCGAGCGGCACAGGGCGAGCAACTCTGCGGCCGTGGCGAAGGGGTAGGGCACGGGCATCGCCGACGTGCCTTCCGTCGAGGGGGCATCACCGTCGTGTTCGACGAATCCCCCGCCCACCGAGTAGTAGGTCTCGACAGCGATGGGCAGCCCGGCGGCGTCGAACGCCCGCAACTCGAGCGCATTGGGGTGGCGCGCGAGGCGCACCTGCGGCATGAACTTCAGCCACTGCGGGTCGAGGGCGATGCGGTGCGTGCCGGCGAGGGTGAGCATCCCGTCGGCGCCCTCTGCGACCACGCGCTCGACGTCATCGTGCGTCACGGTCTCGACCACACACCCGGCGAGGCCGGCGAGCACGGCGCCGGGGGTTCCGTGGCCGACGCCCGTCGCGCCGAGCGAGCCAAAGAGATCGCACTCGACGCGGGCGACGTCACTCAGTCGATCGTGGGCGGCGAGTTGCTGCACGAACGCCTGGGCGGCACGCAGTGGGCCAACGGTGTGCGAACTCGACGGGCCGATTCCGACGCGGAACAGGTCGAGCGCAGAAATGTACTCGCGCGCCGCAAGGGGGGCGGGTAAGGCGACGGGGGTTCTCACGGCGGCTCCTTGTCGAGCGGGCCACGCATCGGATCCTCGAGTGCGGCGCCGCGGGTCTCAGACCGTTCGTAGCAGCCGGGGTGCGACGCTCGGGGCGGTCGGCGGCGCGCTGGCGCCCGAGTGCGGACGCCGTCGAACCGCTGCGCCTATTCTGGCGCAGGTCGTTCGTGGGCGCACGATCTGCGGGGTGCGCGTTGGTGCAGGGGCGGGGTGCGGGGGCGGCGTGCCGGGCCGGGCCGCGAGAGTGACCGTTTGTGGCGAGAGTGGCCGAACGTTTCGTGACTCTCGCCACGAACAGTCACTCTCGGTGGTGGGGGGAAGCAACTGGCACGCGCGGAGCGTCTTGGTGTCGGCGCCCAGTTCTCGCTTGACCCGAGCAACGCCCAAGCGCGGTGCGTCCACGGGACGCTCCGCCCCCAGGATTCGAACCTGGACCTAACAGCTCCAAAGGCTGTCGTGCTGCCGTTACACCAAGGCGGATCACGCGAAACGCGCGCGTCTAGTCTGCCAGAGCGCGAGCGGCCCACTGTGACGGGCGGCGCGGGATGCTCGCCCCGAGCGCGAGCGCAGCATCCACCCGACCGGCACTCAGCCCTCGGCCCGCAATAATGAACAGATGACCAGCCGCGACGAAGTCGACCGCATCGTCGAGGCGTGGCAGCGTGAGCGGCCCGAGCTCGATGTCGAGCCGCTGCAGGTGCTCTCGCGCGTGAGTCGGTTGGCTCGGCATCTCGACCTCGCACGCAAGCGCGCGTTCGGCGCCTCGGGTCTTGAGCCCTGGGAGTTCGACGTGCTCTCTGCTCTGCGCCGCGCGGGCAAGCCTTATGAGTTGAGCCCCAAAGCGCTGTTGCAGCAAACGCTCGTGTCGAGTGGCACGATGACGAACCGCATCGACCGGCTGACGACGCGCGGGCTCGTCGAGCGGCACACTGACCCGCACGACGGCCGCGGAATTCTCGTGCGCATGACCGTCGAGGGCCGCGAGCGCGTCGACCGCGCGATGGACGAGTTGATGGTCGGCGAAGCTGAGTTGCTGCGCCAACTGAGCCGCGCTGAGCAAGAGCGGCTGGCTGGCTTGCTGCGCACGCTCGGCGCCGACTTCGACGACGCCTGACGAGCGCGACTTAGGCGACGCCTGACGAACGCGACTTCGACGACGCCTGACGAGCGCGACTGTGGCGACGCCTGACGATCGCTAGAGCAACGGCAGCACGAACGAGACCACGACGGCGAGCACGCCGACGGCGGTGAGGATTCCGCCGGTGGTCAACAGGATGCGTCCGTCGTGGGCGGGGTCGTCCAGACGCAGCGACTCGGGCCGAGCAGGGTGCACCCAGATCGTGCGGGCGTCACCCACGGTCGGCACGCGGCCGTCGATCGGCTCCGTGCTTTCGTGCACTGCGCCGCCGTCGCCGAACCAGCGCAGGGTCGCATCGTGTCCGTTCACTGCCGTGACGACAGCCTTGACAGCTACATAGCGGTGCGACCACGAACGTCGCGAGAGCCCGAGGCCGAGCAACACAATGCCGAGCGGCAGCGCGAGCCACGACACTGCCTCTGCCGCAACGGCGACGGCATCGACAGGGTTCACCCCTCCATCGTAAGTCTCGCTCAGCCCCTCACGGTGCCGCGCCGGGTAGCATCGCGGCATGGCGTTCTGGAGCAAACAGACCTTGGGTGACCCCGAGCTCCCCAAGCACGACCGCGGATCAGGGTCGTTCGAAGACTACGTCGGCGTGCTCGTACCGAAGAACAAGAAGGTCACGATTCGACTCGCGGGCAGCAACGCCTACCAAGACGAACTCGCCGCTCTCGCCGCCGAAGGTGACGAGACGCTCACGACGGCAACGCCCGCTCGCTCGTATGAGGACGAGCGCGTCGACGCCCCGATCATGGTCAAGATCTTCTCGGGCCGGCGCGTCAGCGGAGTCGTCGGCACGGTTCCTCGCGGTCTCGAAAGCGTCTACGACGAGGCCGTGCGACGACTCGACGGCCGCGGCAACAAGCCGCGCATTCCCGTGGCAATCGTGCACCACAAGAAACACGGCTATCGCCTCGACCTGCTTATCGGCCTGACGAAGTAGCGCAGCCGGTAGGCCGAGCCCCGGCCTTAGCCCTGTCGACCCTTGAAGCGCGGGTTGAGCTTGTTGATCACGAACACGCGACCGCGCCGACGCACGACCTGCGAGCGCGGCTGCTTCTTGAGTGACTTCAGCGATGCCCGAACCTTCATGGCGCACTCCCTTATTGAGAACCGTTATTGTTAAGCCCACACTACAGGCGATCGAAAGAGACGGTTCACCCCATGGATGCAGTGGAGGTCATTGCCGTTATCGGTGCCTGCGCCCCCGAGCGAGCAGGCCTGGCCCGACGATGGGCTGCGCACGCGGGCCGCATGCTCGTGAGCGCTTCGCGCCTGGCGAGCTATCCCGACCCCATCGAGGCGTCGATCGCTCTCGCGTCGCATCCCGCGATTAGTGGTGGAGTCGTCATCGAGTTTCCGAGCGACGTCTCGGCCACCGACCTCATCGGCGCCTTGGGCGACCGGGATGCTCCGACGCGCCTCATGAGCGTGGCGTGCGTCGTCGATGCGGCGCACCTGCTCGCCGACCTCGGCCGAGACGACTACGTCTCGCGGCCGTCGGCTGGTCATCCGGGCCACACCGAGCACACGGCTCGCGCACTCGTGACGGTCACGCAGATCGAGTTCGCTTCAACGATCGTGCTCGTCAACTGGACATCGCTCAGCACGCCCCACTTGTCGACGATCATGGCGCTCGTCTGTCACCTGAACCCGCGAGCCCGCCTTCGCCTCGACCAGGCCATGGGCTCGTCGTTGCCGCTGCTGCACGCGCACGGGCCGACGCAAGACGGTGCCGGCTGGATCCGCATGCTCAACGGTTCGTTCGACCCACACATGACCGATCCGCGAGTAAGTGCGCTGCGCTACGAACAGGCTCGACCGTTTCACCCGGTGCGACTTCAGCAGTTGCTCGATGGGCGTGTTGAACGCGGAGAATTCGGCACGATCGTGCGGTCATCCGGATTCTGTCGTTTCGCAACGCGACCGGGCGTGACGGCGCAATGGAACCACGTCGGCCGCATGATCGCGTTCTCGCCCGTCGCTCGAGACAGCGACCACGATGATGACACCGAGCTGTTGGCCGTCGGTCAAGACCTCGTGATCATCGGGCTCGATCTCAACCACGATGCGCTCGTCGCGGGCTTCGACGAAGCGGTGCTCACCGACGCCGAACTGCTCGACGGCCCCGAAGCGTGGCGCGATTACGCCGACCCGTTTCCGGCCTGGGAGACCAGCGATCAGCACGCGGGAGACGACGATCAGAGTTAGCCGGGCGCGGCCGGGTCAGTGGCCGCGACAGACAGCACCCCAGCGCGTCAGCCCAGCAATTCTCCCAGCTCGAGCCAGCGCTCCTCCGCGCTCTCGAGTTCTGCCTCGAAGCCGCGCACCTGCTCGTGCAGAGCCGCAATACCCGCGTAGTCAGCAACGTCGTGCTCGGCGAGCTGCACGTGCAGAGCATCCACCTGCCCCTGCACCTTCGCGATGCGGCGCTCGAGCGCCGAGAGCTCTTTCTCGAGCGTGCGACGCTCGGCCCCCGAGAGGGTGGGAGAGGCGGCGACGGATGCGGGCGCCGCTGCCGTGACCGACGCCACCGTCGCCCGTCCCGCATCATTCGAGCCCGTCGGGGCCGCAGCGTGCGCGGCGATGCGCAGATACTCGTCCACGCCGCCCGGCAAGTGCCGGAGCCGCCCGCCGAGCACCGCGTACTGCTGGTCAGTGACCCGCTCGAGCAAATAACGGTCGTGCGAGACGACGATGAGCGTGCCGGGCCACGAGTCGAGCAGGTCTTCGATGGCCGCGAGCATGTCGGTGTCCATGTCGTTGGTCGGCTCGTCCATGATGAGCACGTTCGGCTCGTCGAGCAGAATGAGCAGCAGTTGCAGCCGACGCTTCTGGCCACCGCTCAGGTCTTTGATGGGCGTCGAGAGTTGCGCCGAGGTGAAGCCCAAGCGTTCGAGCAGCTGCCCGGGCGTGAGCTCTTTGTCGCCCGCGGCATAGCTCGTGCGCTTGGTCGCGATGACGGCCGACACGCGCTCGTTCGCCACGGCCGTGAGGTCACCGAGCTGCTGGTCGAGGGTCGAGACGACGACGGTCTTGCCACGCTTGACGCGACCGGTCGTGGGCTCGAGCGAACCGTCGATGAGCTTGAGCAGCGTCGACTTGCCGGCACCGTTGACACCGAGAATGCCCGTGCGCTCCCCCGGAGCGATGCGCCACTCGACGTCGTGCAGAATCTGCGTCTCGCCGTACGACACCGAGACATCGAGCAAGTCGATGACGTCTTTGCCCAGGCGCGACGTGGCCATTTGCGCGAGCTCGACGGTGTTGCGCAAGGGCGGCACGTCGTCGATGAGCGCATTGGCCGCGTCGATGCGAAACTTCGGCTTGGCCGTGCGTGCGGGCGCCCCGCGGCGCAGCCACGCCAGCTCTTTCTTCATGAGGTTCTGACGCTTGGCCTCCATCGTGGCGGCCTGCCGGTCGCGTTCGAGGCGCTGCAGCACGTAGGCCGCATAGCCACCCTCGAAGGGCTCGACGATACGGTCGTGCACCTCCCAGGTGTCTTGGCTCACCTCGTCGAGAAACCACCGGTCGTGCGTCACGACCAGGAGTGCGCCAGAACCCTGCGACCAGCGCCGCTTCAAGTGGCCGGCGAGCCAGTGCACTCCCCCGATGTCGAGGTGGTTAGTGGGCTCGTCGAGCACGACGATGTCCCACTCCCGGCTGAGCAGTGCGGCGAGGGCGACGCGGCGACGCTGCCCTCCGCTCAAGTCGTCGACGAGAGTGTGGCCGGGTATATCGAAGATGAGGCCGGCGAGAACATCCCGAACATTGCGGTCGCCCGCCCACTCGTGCTCGTCGCGATCGCCGACGACGGTCTGCAACACCGTCAAGCCCGTCGTCAGTTCGTCGGCCTGGTCGAGCATGCCCAGAGTGACTCCGCCGCGGCGCGTCACGCGGCCGCCGTCGGGTTCTTGTTTGCCGGCAAGGATGCGCAACAGGGTCGACTTGCCGTCGCCATTGCGGCCGACGACGCCAATGCGGTCGCCGTCGCTGATGCCGACCGTCACCCCGTCGAGAACGACACGGGTGGGATATTCGACGCGAAGGGCTTCTGCCCCCAAGAGATGGGCCACCCGTCGAGACTACGGCGCGCTGCCTGCACAGAAAGACCAGGCAGAATAGGGGGATGCCCTCCGACGAAAACTCGCCTGAGCCCACGACCACCGCCGACGTCGCCGACTCGGCCACGCCCTCCGCTGTCACAGCACACGACACCCGGTCGATCCGGCGCGTGCTGCCCTTCACTCTGTTGTGGGCGGCGGGCATCATCATCATCGATCAAGCCACGAAGTACTGGGCGGAAGCAACGCTCGTGCCCTACGAGCCCGTGCCCGTGATCGGCGAGTGGATTCAGTGGCGCCTCGTCTACAACCCCGGAGCCGCCTTTGGCATCGGCGGTGAGTTCACGTGGATCCTCACGATCGTGGCCGCCCTCGCCGTCATCGGCATCTCGATCTTCGTGGCGCGCATCTCGAGCGTGCGGTGGGCTCTCGCTGCGGGAGCCTTGCTCGGTGGCGCGATCAGCCACCTCGGCGACCGACTCTTCCGCGAGCCCGGCTTCGCGCGCGGCGAGATCGTCGACTTCATCGACTACTTCGGGTTCTTCGTCGGCAACGTGGCCGACATCGCGCTCGTGGGTGGTGCGATCGCGATCGTGCTGCTGAGCCTGATCGGCGTCAGCCCGCGATCACCCGAGCACCGTGAACCGGCCCCGTCGCCCGAATCACCGTCAACCGAGAAGCACTAAGCGCCACCTGCAACTCGCGCGCGGCATCCTGGTCGGCGGCCAAGAACGCAACCGTCGGACCTGAGCCCGAGACGAGGCCCGCGAGGGCGCCTTGGAGCTCGCCGAGCTCAAGCGTCGCCGCGAGCGCGGGAGCAAGGTGCAGCGCAGGAGCCTGCAGGTCGTTGTGCAGGTATTCGGCCAACTGGTGCGCGTCGCCCGCCCGCAAAGCCTGCAGCACTTCGATGTCGACGAACGGCTGCTCGGGTGCCGGCGCAATGTCGTGCACGTGGCGCTCGCGGTGCCGATCGAGTTCGGCGTAGACCTCGGGCGTGCTGAGCCCGATGTCGGCGAGGGCGAGCACCCAGTGGAAGGTTCCTTGCGCGAGGGCCGGTGACAGCTGGTCGCCGCGGCCCGTGCCGACCGCCGTGCCGCCCATGAGCGCGAAGGGAACATCGGCACCGAGCTGCG
The DNA here is from genome assembly GCA_943369205.1 of Gulosibacter massiliensis. Lineage (GTDB taxonomy): Bacteria > Actinomycetota > Actinomycetes > Actinomycetales > Microbacteriaceae > Microcella > Microcella massiliensis_A. The sequence continues at coordinate 38,286 of CALRMP020000023.1, forward strand.
CGGCGAGCTCGTGCAGGTCGTCGCGCCCGAGCCCCGTGCCCCACAAGTGGTCGCACGCAACGAGCGTGGCAGCCGCATCGGCCGAGCCACCGCCCATGCCCCCCGCGATCGGCACGTGCTTCTCGATCTCAAGGGAAACGCCCCCGCGATAGTCGGCCACGCGCGCGAGCAGGCGGGCCGCCTTGATGGCGAGGTTCGAGCCGTCGGTTGCGAGACCGCTGCAGTCGATCGGCCCGCTGAAGCGCACCGAAAAGTCATCGGCCGGGCGGGCATAGACCTCTTCGTAGAGAGAGATCGCCTGATAGGCCGTGGCCACCTCGTGGTAGCCGTCGTCGAGGAGCGAGCCGACCTTCATGAAGACATTGATCTTGCCGGGCGCTCGAACGTGCACCACATTGCTGGTCGCCCCGGTGCTCATGACTCCACCCTATGCTCACACCCGGCTAGCCTCAGAACACCATGCAGTGCGACTACTTCGACGCCGGCCTCTGCCGCTCGTGCACGCTCATGGGCCAGCCCTACGCCGCGCAGCTCGCCGAGAAAGACGCGCGCGTGCGCGGGCTGTTGTCGCCGTTCGCCGCCGGGGCAACCTGGCTGCCCCCCTTCGGCAGCGACGAGAGCGGCTTTCGTGCCAAGGCAAAAATGGTCGTTGGCGGCACGGTCACTGCCCCGACACTCGGCATTCTCGACGGCGCCAACCGCGGCGTCGATCTGCGCGACTGCGGCATCATCGACCCGCGCATTCTCGCCGCGTTCCCCACGCTCATCGAGGGCATCGCGCGCATGGGGCTCGAACCCTATGACGTTCCCACCCGCCGAGGCGAGCTGAAGCACCTCATCGTCACGGTTGCGGCGAGCGGCGACCTCATGGTGCGATTCGTGGTGCGCAGCGAGGGGGCGGCGGCGAGCATCCGTTCACATCTTTCGTGGTTGATGGATGCGGTGCCGCAGCTCGTCGTCGTGACAGCGAATATCCACCCCGAGCACAAGGCCGTGCTCGAGGGCGAGGTCGAGCACGTGCTCAGTGCTGAGTCTGTGTTGCGCATGCAGGTCGGCGACGTGGAGCTGCTCGTGCGCCCGCAGAGCTTCGTGCAGACGAACACCGCGGTCGCGGGCGCGCTCTACCGCCAGGCCGCCGCGTGGCTCGACGAGCTCGGGGCGGCCTCGGTGTGGGATCTCTACTGCGGCGTCGGCGGGTTCGCGCTGCACGCGGGGCTGGGCTCGCGCGACGCGGACACTGTCGGCAGCTCGTCGCGCGCGGCACGGTCGATCGTCGGGGTCGAGTCGTCACCCGACGCCGTCGCGAGTGCTGAGCTTGCGCGCAACGCGCTCTTCCCGTCCGAAGTTCGGGAAGGACGCATCCGGTTCATTGCTGCCGACGCGACCGCCTTCGCTCGTGACGCGGGCGCGGACGCGGTGCCCGATGTCGTCATCGTCAACCCGCCGCGGCGTGGGCTTGGGGCAGAGCTCGCTGAGTGGCTGCAGGCGCACGGCCCGCGGCACGTGGTCTACAGCAGCTGCAACCCTGAGTCGCTCGCGCGTGATCTCTCCGCGATGCCCGACTATCGCGTGGCGATGGCGCAGGTGCTCGACATGTTTCCGCAGTCGACGCACCTCGAGGCGCTCACGTTGCTCGAACGCGGCTGAGTCTCTGTGCACGCCGGGGCGGCGTGACGCCCCAGCTCAGTCGGGCGTGAGCACGCTGCGTGACTGCGCGGTCACGCTCGGCACAATGAGTCGGTAAACACCAAGCCCCACGACCTCGATCGCCATTCCGAGCACGATGACCACGGCGACGAGGGCGAAGCCGTCGGGGAAGGCGAGGGCGATCGGCAGCACGAGCAGGCCGTTGCGAGCTCCCCCGCTGAAGGTCAGCGCGCGCACGCTCGAGATGGCAAGCCCGAACGCGGTGCCCATCAGAATGCCCACGGGCGTCATGACGATGAGATAGACGCCGAAGAGCGGGGCGACCGCTTCGAGCAAGTCGATGCGATCGGCCGCCCGCGGAATCATGACCGCCGCAACGAGGCCCGCAGCGATCGCCGTCGCGGGGGCCGTGAACGCGGCACCGCGACGCAAGCCCGACGCGAGCCGCGGCGCGCGCACACCGATGAGCTGCAGCGCCGTCACAACGATCGCGGGAGCGATGATGCCGACGAGCACGGCGAGCGGCAGGCGCGAGCCGTCGAGGCTGAGGAAGTTGTCGCCCGCCGTGAAGAGCAGCATGAACGCCGGCACGGTCAGCGCCTGCAAGACGAGCAGCACCGGCGCCACGCTCAGCAGCTTCTCAACGGCCCCACCCGCGCGGCGCACGAACGTCGCCACGATGCCGACTCCGGGGGCCAGCAGCAAGAGCAGCAGCCCGGCCTGCAGGTCGGGGTCACGAAAGACGAGGCGGCTGAGCACAAAGACGAGCAGCGGCGACACCACCACGGTGAGCAGCAACACGGCGCCA
>CALRMP020000024.1:0-37180 GCA_943369205.1 Gulosibacter massiliensis
ACGCCGTAGGTGCGGGCGGCTTCGGCCTGGCTGAGGCCTTGGATGGTGATGGCGGTGATGATCAGGCGCGCTTTCGACACGTGGTTGAGCGTGCCGGGAAGTTTCCTATGTCGTGAGACAGGGGTTTCCTATGTCCTGAAACTAGACACTGTTACCCCGACAAAATGCAAAGGACCGCCTTGGGCGGTCCTTTTCATTTTGTGTGCCTATGGTCGGGAAGCGCGAGTGCTTCCCGACAGGGTTAGCTGAAGTCGGCGTCGGGGCCGAGCTCGAGCACCGCATCCAGCCCCACCGGCGCTCGCCAGCCCGATGCGAGCGACCCGCCCGACTCGTCGAGATAGCACGCGCCGCACAGGCTCTCGTAGGTGACGTCGACTCCGTCGATCGCGACTTGATCGCCGTCGAAGACGAAAACACCGTCGATCGAGCGAGCGTTGAAGATCGCTTTGCGCCCACAGCGGCAGATCGTCTTGAGCTCTTCGAGCGAGTGGGAGACCTCGAGCAAGCGACGGCTGCCGGGAAACGCGACGGTTTGAAAGTCGGTGCGAATGCCGTACGCGAGCACCGGCACGTCTTCACGAATCGCAATGCGCAACAAGTCATCGACCTGGGCCATGCTGAGAAACTGCGCTTCATCGACGAGCAAGCAGGAGACATCGGCGCCCGTGTTGCGGACGATGCCAGCGCGATGGGCCTGGAATCGCGTGTACACGTCGTCGGCGGTATCGATCGTGAAGTCGACCGGCCGGGTCACGCCAAGGCGCGACACGATGGTCTGGTCGCCCTTCGTGTCGATGCGCGGTTTGGCGAGCACGACCGTCTGCCCGCGCTCTTCATAGTTGTACGCGGCCTGCAGCAGCGACGTGCTCTTGCCGCTGTTCATCGCGCCGTATCGAAAATAGAGTTTCGCCATCAGAGCAGGTATCCGTCTTCTGCCGCCCGACGCATGAGGTCGGCTTTCGTGCTTGCGGGGCGTCCGGCGCGTGCATACTTCTCGCGCACGCGCCGCAGGTAGGTCTTGGCTGTCTCGTACTGAACGTTCATGTGGGCCGCCACTTCGCTCATGCTGTGGCCGCCGGCGTAGAGCGACAGTGCCTCTTTCTCACTCACCGAGAGCTTGGGGCGAGCGGGGTGCGACGCCCCCTTCGGCAGCGGGCGCCAGTCGCGCACAGGTTCACCCGTGAGTTCCATCCCCATGACGCGACGCGCGGTTTCCATCACTTCGCCGAGCGGCAGGGTCTTGGTGAGAAACGCCGAGGCACCGGCGTCGAAGGCACGCTCGCGCGCTTCTGCCGTGTCAAGACTCGTCAGCACGATGACTTTTGCCCCCGCGGCCCGGCACGTGCGCACGCGCGCTTCAATCGACACCGGCTCAGCCAGTTGGAAGTCGAGCAAGACGAGGTCGGTCGGAAACTGGTCGCTCTGCACGAGTTCGAACCAGGTCGGCGCGGTCAACACGAGCTCGAAGTCAGGGGCGTGCGCGGCGATCCAGGTCGACAGACTGTCGAGCAGGAGTTCGTGGTCGTCGAGGATAGCGAGGCGCACCCGCGAGGCCGCGCGCGCGTCAGTATCCATATGCAAACTCTAGGGTGATTCGCCCCTGCGTCGAGGCTATGGACGACCGCTCGGTGACACCCCGAACGAGCTCGACGATTCCGCGCAACTCGCGGAGAGCATCCGCATCGGGGCGCGGAGTGGTGATCGTGTACTGCACCGTCAGACGGCCTTCGGGAGCCCGCACCCTCAACTCGATCTCGGTCGCGGCGAGGCGCCGGATGCTCACCTCGGCGATCGCGCGCACAATGGTGCGCTGCTCGAGCGACGCGCGGCTCGCGGCATCGTCGGGGTCGTCGGCTCGCACCGCAATGTTGAGGTGTGGATGCCGCGTGACGAGCTCGTCGAGCAGAGTCGCGGCCCAGCCGCGCTCGATGTCGGCGACGAGCAGAGCGCGAATGCTTGTCGACAATCGCCGAGCCTCATCAATGTCCTCGTCGGTGAGTTCAGGGGCGTCGACGGCGCGGCTCAAGTAGGGAACGACATCGCGATTGAGCGTCGTGATGCGCTGTTGCTGCACCGATCGAGCGACTCCCCCGCGTTCCTCACGAGCGGTCTGGCGAGCCGCCGCCCAGGCACGTTCATGCCACCGCACGATCGCCCCATTGAGCGAATGGGCATAGGCCGCAGCCCCGAAGCCCATGATGGCAACGGCGAACGATCCGGTGACGGCGAAGACGAGCGTCGGTGCGTCGGCGTACGCCGAGGGCGATTGCAGCATGCCGAGTACCGCACACACGAGGGTGTGAACCGTTGCCCACAGAGCAATCTCGCGCGCGGGGCGATAGGGCGTGAGGGCGATCAAGATGATGCCGACGACGAGCGGAGCCCAGTCATCGCGCAGCCGCTCGTTTGCCCCCATCGTTGACAGGGCAGCAGTGATGGTCATGACGACGAGCATCAACTGCAGCACTTGCGCAGAGGGTGCGCGCCAGATGGGTCGATACACACGCGACCGGTCCAAGAGCAACCACACGGCAGCAACGAGCATCCAGAGCGAGACGACGAGCCAGGCCGGGTCGGTGATCTCGTCGGCAGTGGTCGCCACCACGACGACCGCGAGCGCGAGCGCGAGAATCACGGCACCGGTCGTCACCGGGCGTGCGGCTGCTGCCGACAGTGGGTCGAGTCGCTCGAGAGTTTCCTCGGTTGGCGACGCACCGAGCGTCGGTCGAGCTGCCGTGACCGTCATGACACACCACTGATCTCGGGCTCGGGCAGCAACGGAACGCGCAAGAGCACCGACGTGCCCTGACCCGGGTGCGACCACACCACGGCAGAACCGCCCACCGTCTGAAGTCGTCCAACGATGCTGGCGTGAACGCCCAGTCGTCCGTCGCCCGACGCGGTTGCGTGACGGTCGTCAGATTCGTCGGGTGAGAACCCGCGCCCGGCGTCGATGATCATCACCGAAACCTCGCTTGAACTGCCGCCGATGACCACCTCCGCCGCGTCGACACCCGCGTGTCGGCGCACGTTGGCGATGCACTGAGCCAGAGCGCGCGTCAGTTCGTCAAAGCTCTCGCCATCGAGGGCGTCGAGCGCAATGCGGGCAGTTTCGTCGATGCTGAGGTCAACGTGCACCACGCCAGCGGCAGCCTCGTCGACGGCGGTTCGAATGCGCCTCTCGCGCACCTCTGCCGACGGCGCCTTCGGTGCATCAACGTCGAACCACTCCTGGCCCACGATCAGGGCGAGGTCAGCGCGGATCGACGCGCGCACCTCCGGTGACAGCTCTCGCTCGCTTGCGGTAATGACGGCCAACTGGTTGAGCACGGTGTCGTGCAGGAGCGCCGTGGCGCGTGCTTCATACGTGCGTCGCACCTCGGCGAGCATCTCGTTTCGGGCGGCCTGGTAGAGCTCCACTTGAGATTCGCGCGACGAAATGAGGTCGACCCTCAAGAGGGCGAGCAGGCCGATGACGATAAACCACACCGTCACGCTCGTTGGGTCGATGCTCCACGGCGAGCCCAGCCAGGCGTGTGCAGCGAAAGAGGCCAATTCACCAATCACGAGGCCTGCCGTGCACCACAGCATCGAGGCCCCGAGGAGGGGGCCGGCTCCGATGACGAGAATCACGGCGATCTTCAGCAAGACCACCGAGTAGTCGTCGTTCGCCACCGGAGTATCGAGTTGCGCCGAGGCGATGAGCGTGTACCAAAACACGCACAGCCCCCCAATGGCGAGGTAGCTGGCTGCGATGAACACCGACGACACGCGTTCGAGCAGTGCCAGGAGCACGATCATCGGAACCAAGACGACGAGGGCCGGCCAGACGACGAGTTCGGGAAGATACGCCTGAATCGAGATGGCGATGATGCCGACGGAGGCCAGGCACACGGCAGCGGCAGCGTGACCAGCGCGCGCAACCGCGGCACTCGTCGTGCGCGTCACGAGGTGCGGAGGCAGGCCGAGGGGCACGGGTTCTCCCCCTTCTTCGCGTTCGTGAGCCGGTCGGGTACCGCTGACGGACACAGCGCGGATCGGGCATGAGAGTGCGCGCTGTTCTCGTCGCATTATGGCGCAGGGTGCTCTGCGGCGACAGAGGCCGCTCAGGGCTAGGCTCTCGTCATGCCGACCGTCGACCTCAACAGCGATCTCGGCGAGTCGTTCGGCCCCTGGACGATGGGTGACGATGCCGCGATGCTCGCGATTGTCACGAGCGCGAATCTCGCCTGTGGCTTCCACGCCGGTGACCCTGCCGTCATGCTCGCCGCGAGTCGCACAGCAGTCGAGCACGGTGTGGCGATCGGAGCGCATCCGTCATATCGCGATCTGGCTGGTTTCGGGCGGCGTGACATGGAGGTTCCGGCCGAGCAATTGCACGCCGACCTGCTGTATCAAGTGGCGGCCCTCGCAGGAATCGCTGCTCACGCCGGCGCAGGAGTGCGCTACATGAAGCCGCACGGAGCGCTCTACAACCGCATCGCCGTCGACCTCGAGGTCGCCGAAGTCGTCGCAGACGTCGCTCGAGGCATCGGGCTGCCCGTGCTCGGGCTGCCGGGCTCGGCGATCGCCGCCGCGTGCGAGAAGGTCGGGGTGCGCTTCGTGCGTGAAGCCTTCGCCGACCGCGGCTACCTCGCCGACGGAACCCTCGCCCCGCGCGGCCTCGACGGTGCCCTCATCACTGACCCCGATGAGGTTGCCGCGCGCGCCGTGCGCATCGTGACCGAGGGGGTCGTGGTGGCCCTCGACGGCACGGTCATCTCCGTCGAGGTCGACTCGCTGTGCGTGCACGGTGACACCCCCGGCGCCGTTGCGTTAGCCCGCGCCGTGAGATCGACGCTCGAGAACGCGGGCGTCGAGGTGCACGCCTTCGCATGAGGGTGTTGCCGTGCGGTGATCGAGCGCTGATCGCCGAGTTCGACACGCTTGCGCATGCGCTCGGCGCACACACCGCGTGGAGCGCGGCTGCCCCGGAGGGCATCGTCGAACTCGTGCCCGGAGCCCGCACGGTGCTCGTGCGCATCGACCCCGGCGTGATCGGACTCGGCCATGCCGAGCACTGGTTGCGTGAGCATCCACCCGCCCCATTCGCTCATGAGGGCGGCCGAACCGTGACGCTGCCGGTGGTCTACGACGGCGACGATCTCGACGCCGTTGCGGCGGCCTGGGGATGCTCGCGCGACGCCGTGGCACACCAGCACGCCGCGCACGAGTGGGTGTGCGGGTTTCTCGGCTTCGCCCCGGGTTTCGCCTACCTCGTCGCCGCGCCGGGGCAGACCCCGTTGCCCGTCGTACCGCGGCGCGCAACCTCGAGGCCACGCGTGCCGGCGGGCTCGGTCGCCCTCGCGGCGGAGTACTCGGCGGTGTACCCGCGCGAATCTCCCGGCGGCTGGCAACTCATCGGCCGCACCGACGAGCTGCTGTGGGACGCCACGCGCGACGACCCGGCGCTCATCACACCCGGCACGTTCGTGCGCTTCGAGGCGGTGCGCGCATGAGCGTCGTCTGCCTCGACCCCGGCGCGCTCACGATGGTGCACGATCTCGGCCGCCCCGGGCTTGCGTACCTCGGCGTGAGCGCCTCGGGAGCATTCGATCGGGCCGCGCACTTGCTCGCGAACCGCTTGGTGGGCAACCCCGTCGACGCCGCGGCCCTCGAGTGTGTGCTCGGCGGGTTGCGCCTCGCGCTGCCCACGGGCACCTGGTTCGCCGTGACGGGTGCGTGGAGCGACGCCGTGCTCATCGGCGACGACGGCACGCGCCGGAGTGTCGAGCCGCACACCGCGGTGTTTGTCGACACCGCCGCCGAGCTGCACCTCGGCACCGTGACGCACGGCGTGCGCACCACCGTCGCCATACGCGGGGGAATCGCCGTGCCCACGGTGCTCGGCTCACGCTCACGGGACACCCTCGCCGGGCTCGGCCCCGAGCCGCTGCGCGCGGGCGACACACTACCGATCGGCCCCGAACCTGCCGCGCCCGTGCCACCAGCCGACCTCGTGCCGGTGAGTCCGCCCACCGACGGGGTCGTTGAGCTCGGGGTGCGCCCCGGGCCCCGCCACGACTGGTTCGACTCCGACACCTGGGCGCTGTTGCTGTCGAGCAAGTGGACCACCTCGGCCCGCAGCGACCGCACGGGAGTGCGCCTCGAGGGGCCCGCGCTCGCGCGAGTGCCCGACCTCGTGGGCGTCGAACTCGCCAGTGAGGGGATGCTGCGCGGGAGCATCCAGGTCTCCCCCGACGGTGCGCCCACCGTGCTGGGGCCCGACCACCCCGTGACGGGCGGATACCCCGTCATCGCGGTCGTCGTGGATGCCTCGCTCGATGCGCTCGCGCAACTGCGCCCGGGGCAGCCCGTGCGCTTGCGGCTCGTCGCCGGGCGGTACTAGAGCGCGGCGCGCTCCGCCGTCTCGACGACGTTCGCGAGCAGCAGCGCGCGCGTCATGGGGCCGACCCCGCCGGGGTTCGGCGAGATCCACGACGCGACCATGGCGACGTCGTCGGCCACATCGCCCGCGATGCGCGAGACACCCGTGTCAGGGTCGACGAGCCGCGAGACGCCCACGTCGAGCACGATCGCGCCCGGCTTGACGTCCGCCGCCGTCACGATGCCCGGCACGCCCGCCGCCGCGACGATGACGTCGGCCCGCCGCAGGTGCGCCCCGAGGTCGCGCGTGCCCGTGTGGGTCAGCGTGACGGTCGCGTTGTATTCGCGACGCGTGAGCAACGAGCCGATCGCGCGCCCGACGGTAACGCCTCGACCAATGACGACGACGTCTTTGCCCGACCACGACAGGCCGTGCCGTTCGACGAGCTCAATGACGCCGCGCGGCGTGCACGGCAGCGGAGTGTCAATCGGGCGGTCAACGCGCAGCACGAGGCGGCCCAGGTTGGTGGGGTGCAGACCGTCGGCGTCTTTGTCGGGATGCACGCGCTCGAGAATCGCGTCGGTATCGAGGTGCTTCGGCAGCGGCAACTGCACGATGAACCCCGTCACGGCGGGGTCGACGTTCAAATCGTCGATGACGGATTCGAGCTCGGCCTGCGTCGTGGTGTCAGGCAAATCGCGCCGGATCGACGCGATCCCGACCTCGGCGCAATCACGATGCTTGCCCGCGACGTACCACTGCGAGCCGGGGTCGTCACCGACGAGCACGGTCTCGAGACCCGGCACGATGCCACGCTCACGCAGCGCGGTCACGCGCTCGGTGAGCTCGGCCTTGATGGTCGCCGCGGTGGCGGTGCCGTCGAGGCGCTGTGCCGTACCACCGTGCGCAGTCGAACTGCTCACGACTACAGCCCCGGGTAGAGCGGGAACGCGTCGGTCAGCGCCGCAACGCGCGAGCGCAGGCCCGCGACGTCGGGGTTGGGCATGAGGGCGTGCGCGATGATGTCGGCCACTTCGGTGAACTCGGCGTCGGCAAAGCCGCGAGTCGCGAGCGCCGGGGTTCCGATGCGCACACCGCTCGTGACCATCGGCGGGCGCGGGTCAAACGGCACACCATTGCGGTTGACCGTGATGCCCACCGAGTGCAGCACGTCTTCGGCCTCAAGACCGTTGAGGGGCGACTCGCGCAGGTCGACGAGCGCGAGGTGAACATCCGTGCCCCCCGTCAAGACGTTCACGCCACCGGCGATCGCGTCGTCTTGCGTGAGGCGCTCGGCCAGAATCTGGGCGCCGCGGATGGTGCGCTCTTGTCGCTCGACAAACTCCGGCAGGGCGGCCAACTTGAACGCCACGGCCTTCGCCGCGATGACGTGCATGAGCGGCCCACCCTGCTGCCCCGGGAACACTGCCGAGTTGAGCTTCTTGAACAGCGACTCGTCGTTGCTCAAGATGATCCCCGAACGCGGGCCCGCGAGGGTCTTGTGCACGGTCGAGCTGACGACGTGCGCGTGCGGCAGCGGCGAGGGGTGCAGGCCCGCGGCGACGAGACCCGCGAAGTGGGCCATGTCGACCCACAGCTTGGCTCCCACCTCGTCGGCGATGGCGCGGAAGGCCGCGAAGTCGAGCTGACGCGAGTAGGCCGACCAGCCGGCAATAATGACGGTCGGCTTAACCTCGTGTGCCTTGGCGCGCACGACATCCATGTCGACAAGCATCGTCTCGGGGTCGACGCCGTAGCTCGTGGCGTTGTAGACCTTGCCGGAGAAGTTGAGCTTCATGCCGTGCGTGAGGTGGCCACCGTGGGCCAGCTCGAGGCCGAGGATCGTGTCGCCGGGCATCGCGAGAGCGTGCAACACGGCCGCGCTCGCCTGCGCGCCCGAGTGGGGCTGCACGTTCGCGAAGTCTGCGTGGAACAGGGCCTTGGCCCGCTCGATCGCGAGGTTCTCAGCGATATCAACGAACTCGCAGCCGCCGTAGTAGCGCTTGCCGGGGTAGCCCTCGGCGTACTTGTTGGTGAGCACCGAGCCCTGGGCTTCGAGAATGGCGCGCGAGACGAAGTTCTCGCTCGCGATCATCTCGAGCGTTCCGCGCTGGCGGCCGAGCTCTTGCTCGAGCACCGCGGCGATCTCAGGGTCGACGTCGATGAGGGCGTCGTTGAACGACGAGGGCAGCTTGTCAGACACGGGAGTTCTCCTTCGAGGGTCTGCCGGCCGCAGCCGGCTGTGGTCTGCTGGGGGCCCAGGCGTACGGCCCCTCACCGTGTCGGTCGCTCCCTGATGGTGACCCATCCGAACGCCAGTCGCGACGAAAGTCAGTCTAACGCTCGGCGTCGTGTGACGCGCGGCGCGAAACTACGGCGACTCAGCCTCGATGACCGTGATCGGCCGGGTCGTGAGGGGCACGCCACGGGCGCGGCGCCGCGACTCCATGATGAGCAACGCGACGATGCCGAGCCCGAGGGCTCCGGCCTCGACCCAGGGCAACCAGGTCGTACCCGAGATTGAGTACAGCAGCGCTCCGATTGCTGCCCCACCGCCGATGCCGATGTTGAACGACGTGGTCAACAGGGCCGCGCCCACGTCGCGCACGTTGGGCGACGCGACGCGCAGCAAGCGCGTCTGCAGTAGCGCGGGGATTCCGCCGAAGGCCGTGCCCCAGACCACGAACGCGATGACGACGACCACGGGTACTCCGGCGAAGAGCGCCAGGGTGCTGACGGCAAGCATGACGCCGGCGAACATCCCGTACAGGCCGCCCCTGGGGTAGCGACCGCCCAGCACGCCCGCGAGCACGAGGCCGATGGCTCCCGCGCCGCCGTAAAGGAACAACAAGATGCTGAGCGACTCGGGCGCGAACCCCGCGGTGTCGAGCACGAACGGTGCGATGTAGGTGTAGAAGACGTTGTGGCCCGTGACGACGATCACCACGAGGAGGCAAATGAAGAGCACCGAGGGCATCGTCGGGTCACGGCGCACGGGCAGCTTGATTTCGCCCGTGGCGAGCGAGACGCGGTGGTTGACCGTCGGAAGAAAGACGATGACGGCCACGACGAGCACGATCACGGTTGCCGCAATGACGCCAAACGCCGCGCGCCAGCCGAACGCAAGGCCGAGAGCCGTGCCGAGCGGAACCCCGAGCACGAAGGCGATCGTGCCACCCGCGCTCGTGACGGCGACCGCGCGCGCGAGTTGGTGACGCGGCACGAGGTGGGCCGAGTAGGCGCCAGCGACGGCCCAGAACAGGCCGTGCGCGAGACCACCGAGCACGCGCGCACCCACGAGCACCTCGTAGCTCGGCGCGATCGCCGCGAGCACGTTGGCGAGGGCGAAGACCCCGAGCACCACGAGCAACAAGCTCTTGCGCGAATAGTCCCGCGTGAGGGCGGCAAGGGGCGCGGCCGTGAGCACGACCGTTCCCGCAAAGATCGTGATGAGCAAGCCGATTTGCGGCTCGGTTACGCCCAAGTCGCTCGCCATGATGGGCAGCAACCCGGTCGGCAGAAACTCGCTGGTGACGAGAAAGAAGATGGCAACGGCAAGAGTGATGAGGCCCACCCACGGAAACGGGCGGTCAGAGCTAGTCATGAGACGAAGAAAGCTTTCGCGGTCAGCGCAACGCCGCTGACGAGCACGGGGACCCCAAGACGGGCATCCGCATCTAGGCTAACGCCACCACCACTCGTCAGGAGCCTCGTGACCGCTCACCTTCCTGTTCTTCGCCTGTTTCGCTCACGGGCACCGGGTGCCGACCGGGTGGCCTTCATCGAACTCTTCTTCGACCTCGTGTTCGTCTTCGCCGTGACGCAGCTCTCGCACCACGTCATCGAGCACTTGACCCCGCGCGGCGTGCTCGAAGGGGCCCTCATGCTCGTCGCCGTCTGGTAGGTCTGGATTTACACGACGTGGGTCACCAACTGGATGAACCCCGAAAAAACGCCCGTGCGCTGGATGCTGATCGCGATGATGCTCGTCGGCCTCGTACTGAGCACGGCCATTCCGTATGCGTTCGTCGAGCGCGGGTTGCAGTTCGCCATCGCCTACGTCGTGATGCAACTAGGTCGCACGATCTTCGTGATCGTGAGCTACCGCTTGGTCGGCGAAAACGGCAATGCCGTCAACCTCACGCGCATCGCCATTTGGTTCGTGTACGCCGCCCCGTTCTGGATCGCGGGGGCCCTCATCGGTGGCGACCTGCAGTTCGTCTTGTGGGCGCTCGCGCTCGGCATCGAGCTCTTCGCCCCGACGGTGCGCTACTGGGTGCCCGTCATTGGCAACGCCAACATCGATTCGTGGGCGGTCGCCGGCGGGCACATGGCCGAGCGGGCCGGGCTGTTCATGATCGTCGCGCTCGGCGAATCAATCATCGTCACGGGCACGGTGTTCAGCCGCAGCGACTTCACCCCCGCGACGATCGCAGCCTTCTTGGCCGCCTTCGTCAGCACGATCTTGTTCTGGCTGCTCTACTTCAGCCACGGGGCCGAGCACGGGCACCGCTTCATTTCGGCGTCTGAGCAGTCCGGAGCGATCGCACGCCTCACCTACACCTACCTGCACATGCTGCTCGTGGCCGGCGTTGTGCTGGTGGCGGTGGGCGATGAACTTGTGCTCGCGCATCCCGACGACCCGCTCGATCAGACCACCCTTGCGATCATCGTCGCCGCGCCCGCGCTGTATCTGCTCGGCAACCTGCTGTTCAAGCGCTCGATCGGGCGGCCCTGGCTGCGCTCACACTTGCTCGGCATGGCGGCGCTCACGGCGCTCTGGCTGGCGGCGCCGCTGATTCCGGGCATCACACCGCTCATGCTCACGTGGATCGTCAACGGCATCGTCGCGCTCGTCGTGATCATCGACGAGTACGTGTGGCCCGTCGACGACGACGACGAGGCTCAGGAAGCAGCCGACTCGGTCGAGATCTGACCCGAGCCCGGGGTCGCGCTAGCGCGGATGCGCAGGTCGATCACCGCGAGAACGACGAGGGCGCCGCCCAGGCACACGAGCATGACGATGGGCAGCGCCACCACCGACCAGGTGGCGATCACAAGGCCACCGACGAGGGCTCCACCGCCGATGCCGATGTTGAACGAGACGGTGAGCCAGGCCGCGGCAATATCGCGCAGGGCGAGGGATGCCGTCTGCAGCAATCGCGCCTGAAAGATCACCGGCACGCCGCCCAAGAACGCGCTCCACAGCGTCAGCAGCACCACGACCGCAGCCGGGTAGTCGGAGGCCAACCCGACCCCGGCAACCGACGCCGTGACGCCGATCAGCAGAACCGGAAGAAGAGACCGCGGGTAGCGATCACCGAGCACGCCCGCCACGACGACACCGATCGCGCCCGCGCCACCGAAGAGCAGCAAGATGCCGGCCACGTCGGTCACGCCGAAGTCGGCGACGTCAATGACCCAGGCCGCGATGTAGGTGTAGAACGTGGCGTGCCCGAGCGTGACGAGCACGACGGTCGCGCACAGCACCATGACGGGCGCGAAGGTGGCGTCGCGCACAGCGGAGAATCGCCCCGATGCCACTGCCGTCACCCGGTGCTCAACCGGAGGCAACACCACGACGATGAGCAGGGCGATCACCACGACGAGCGCCGCGATGACACCGAACGACACCCGCCAGCCAACCGCGGCACCCAGAAGCGTGCCGAGCGGCAGGCCCGCGACACTCGCGACGGTGGCGCCGCCGGTGGCGATCGCGACGGCGCTCGCGAGTCGCTCGGGCGCAACGAGCCGTGCGGCATAGGGCGTCACGACGGCCCAGAAGACTCCGTGTGAAGCGCCGCCGATCACGCGCGCCACGAGCAGCACCGCATAGTCAGGAGCGAGTGCGGCAATCAGGTTGGCCACGGCGAACACCGCGAGCAGAGCGAGCAGCAGTGGCTTCCGCGGCAGGGCGCGCGTCGCGTGGGTCAGGGGTGCGGTCGCCAGGACCACGGTGCCCGCGAAGACCGTGATGAGCATGCCCACTTGCGCCTCGGTGATGCCGAGTTCATCGGTGAGCTGCGGCAAGAGCCCGATGGGCAGAAACTCGCTCGTGACCGCCACGAAAATGCCCGCCGACAACAACAGCAGCGGAAACCAGGGCAGGCGCACGCGCTCAGCGTAACCGCGCGCGGCGGTGGCCCGCGTGCGCGAATAGGCTGGAGGGGTGAGTTTCCCTCCCCACCACTGGATCGTGACGATCGTCTGCGACGACCGCCCGGGCATCGTGCACGCCGTCACCGGCGCGATCGTCGAAGCCGAAGGCAACATCACCGAATTGCAGCAGTTCTCGAGCCTCGACTCGGGTCGATTCTTCTTGCGGCTACAAACCGAGACCACGACCGATCATGATCAACTGCGCGCCGCGCTTGACCCCGTCATCGATCGCTACGGGATGCAGTGCCGCATCGATGCCGTGGGGCGGCCGTTGCGCACGCTCGTGCTCGTCTCGAAGGCCGCGCACTGCCTCAACGACCTCCTGTTTCGGCAGCGCAGCGGGCACTTGCCCATCGAGATTCCGCTCGTGCTCGGCAACCACCCCGACCTTGCCGAGCTTGCCGCCTTCTACGACGTGCCGTTCGAGTCGCGCGCGGTCACGAACCCCGACGATAAGGCCGCGTTCGAGCGCCGCATTCTGGAGGTGGTCGAGCAGCACGACATCGAGCTCGTCGTGCTCGCGCGCTACATGCAGATCTTCTCGCCCGAATTGTGCGCAGCGCTCGAGGGTCGCGCCATCAACATTCACCACTCGTTCTTGCCCGGGTTCAAGGGAGCAAACCCCTACGCCCGCGCCCACGCCCGGGGCGTCAAGCTCATTGGTGCGACCGCCCACTTCGTCACGAGCGACCTCGACGAAGGGCCGATCATCGAGCAGAACGTCGTCCGGGTCGACCACTCGCGTTCGCCCGACGAGCTCGTCGTGATCGGGCGTGACGAAGAGAGCCGCACACTGAGCCAGGCCGTGCGCTGGTTCGCCGAAGACCGCGTGTTGCTCGACGGGCAGCGCACCATCATCTTCCGGTAACGCGATTGCGACACCGTTCGGCTCGGGCCGGGCGACAGGACGGAGCCACAGCATGAACGATCGAATCGATGATCGCTTCACGCACGGCACATGGACGCGCGAGCCCGTGCGATCGAGCCGCGATGGCGCACAGGCGCTCGTGGTTGAAGCCGCGGAAGGCAGCGACTGGTGGCGAGACACTGCCTACGGGTTTCGGCATGACAATGGCCACGCCCTGTTGGCGCCCTGGTTGCCCGACACCGCTGTCGAGGTCACGTTCGACCTCGTCGGCTTCACGGGCGAATTCGATCAGGCAGGGCTGTTCATTGGGGTCGACGACACCCACTGGATCAAGGCGGGCATCGAATACAGCGACGGCCACCAGCAACTCGGTGCGGTGGTCACGAATGGTGCGAGCGACTGGTCGACCGGGGCCGTCGATGAGTGGGTGGGACATGCGGTGACGGTGCGAGCATCCCGCATCGCCGACGCCGTGGTGATCCGCGCCCGAAGCTCATTCGACCCCGAGTGGCGCTTGGTGCGTGTCGCTCGTTTTCCGCACGAGTCAGCCCTCATCGGGCCAATGCTCTGCGCCCCCATGCGGTCGGGGTTCGAGGTGCGCTTCCTGAGCTGGCGCGAGACCGAGGCTGACACCAGGATCCACGCGGAACCATCTGGGCAAACACCTCACTGAATCTCAGCGAATCCCCACGGAGACTCGTCAGGCTGAGCGTCAACTGTTCGTCGGCTGACAGCCCCGAGGCGGCCCTTCGCCGCAATTCCAGGAGACCCTGTGACGCGCATGATGACTGGCCCCGCACGCACGCGAGCCGCCCGCCTGGCTACCCCTGTCGCCGCCGCCGCCGCTCTCGTCGGCACACTCACGGGGTGCGCGACCGCCGTCGAGACCGAGAGCGAGGTCGAGGCTGAAGCGCCCGTCAACGCGAGCTACCGAGACGGCAGCTTTCAGGCGGACGGCCCCTACGAGTCGCCCGCCGGGAGCGAAAGCATCATCGTCGTGGTCGAACTTGAGAACGACATCGTCACCAACGTCGAGATTGGGCTCTACCCCACGAGCGCGACGAGCTCGACCTACCAAGACAAGTTCGCCAGCGGAATCGGCGACCTCGTCATCGGTCAAGACATCGACGAGATCGACGTGACCGTCGTGGCGGGTTCGTCATTGACGAGCAACGGCTTCCGGGAGGCCCTCACCCTCATCAAGGCAGATGCTCTCGAGAGCTGAGCACGCGGCGATTGTGCCCGGCGCGGGGCATCGCGGCGCGCGGTCACCCATCAGAAACATCACAGCAAACATTCACGCAAACCCGACATTCTGAGCGTTGTTCGATCGTGTGCTGACAGCAGCGCACTCTCACTGACCGGCTCGCCTGTGGGCAAGCAGGCTCAAGCTCTCAGGAGAAGCGTTGGCTACCATGACCTCCCGCACGCGCACGCGCCTCGCCCGTGCTGCAGCACCCGTCGGCGCTGCCGCAGCACTCGTCGGCACTCTCTCGGGGTGCGCCGCCGCGACCGAGCCCGAGCCCGAGGTTCCTGTCGACGCAAGCTACCGCGACGGCAGCTTTCAGGCGAACGGCACCTACCAGTCGCCCAACGGCAGCGAGAACATCATCGTCGTGATCGAGCTCGAAAACGACATCGTCACCGACGTCGAGATCATCACTAACCCGAACAACCCGACGACGGCCAACTACCAGGGCCAGTTCGCCGACGGCATCGGCGAGATTGTCATTGGCCAAGACATCGACACGCTCGACGTCACGGTCGTGGCGGGCTCGTCGCTTACGGGCAACGGATTCCGCGAGGCACTCGACACGATCAAGGCGGATGCACGCGAGAGCTGAGGCTCAGCCGACCGTGACCGGGCCATCGAGCTTCGACGCAATCGGAGTGCCGTGGCGAATCGGAGTGGGGAGCCCCACAACGACGATCGATTCGCTCGGTGAGCCTCTTCGCCGCGATGACCTCGCGGCGGTTGCCGCTCGCATCGAGCAGTTCGACCGCGACTGGTCGCGATTCCGCGACGACTCACTCATCGCTCGCATCGCCCGCACCCCCGGAACCTGGCGCCTGCCCGCCGATGCCGCTCCGCTGCTCGCGATGTACGAGCAACTGTTCGCGCTGACGGATGCCCGCCTGAGCCCCCTCGTCGGCGCGTCGCTCGAGCGGCTCGGCTATGACGCCGCGTATCGCCTGGTTCCGTCGGGAGACCCCTTGCCCGCCCCGCGCTGGGCTGATGCCATCGCCCTGCGGCACACCGCCGAGGGGATCGAACTCGAGACGGTGTCGCCCGTAACCATCGACGTCGGCACCGCCGGCAAGGGCTACCTCGTCGACCTCGTCGGCGACCTGCTCGCCACCCGCGGCGTGACCGAAACACTCATCGATGCGAGCGGTGATGTGCGCGTGCGGGGTGAGCGCAGCATCCGTATCGCCCTAGAACACCCTGCCGACCCGTCGAAGGCGGTCGGCGTCGCCGACGTGCACAACGCTGCCCTGTGTGGTTCTGCCGTCAACCGTCGAGCGTGGGGCGAGGGTCTGCATCACATCGTCGATGCCGTGACCGGCAGGCCCGTCGCTGATGGGATTGTGGCCACGTGGGTGGTCGCCGAGACGGCGCTCGTCGCCGACGCCCTCGCGACCGCGATGTTTTTCGCCGAACCAGCGCGTTTGAGCGAAGTTTTCGCGTTCGAATGGGTTCGACTGAGCACGCACCGCGGCCTCGAAGCGAGCGCCGGGTTTCGAGGGGAGCTGTTTGCGTGAGGGCACGAATTGATGCGCTGACCGGTCGGGTCAGCATGTACCGGCTGGCGACGATCACGCTCGCCATCGTGCTCGCGCAAGCGGTGCTCTTCGCCTTTCTCGGCGCGATCGGCCCCGACCCTTACGCGATTCTTGGCACCCTCGGCGTCGTGATGGTCGCCACCCTCGGCGCCAACGAGGTGGCAGCCCGGCTCGCCCGCGTTGTGCCACACCGCGAATCGAGTGTCATCACGGCCCTCATCATCGCGTGCATCGCGCAGCCGAGCCTGACGACGCCCGCGCTCATCGCCGCTGCCGGCGCTGGAGTGATCGCAGCACTATCGAAGTACCTCATCGTGTGGCGCGGGCGGCACCTGCTCAACCCCGCCGCGACCGGCGTGCTCATTGCCGGAATCATCGGCTACTACGCGGGCCAAGGGGTGGGGTTCTGGTGGGTGGCAACCCCCGCACTGTTGCCTGCCGTCGCGATCGGCGCCCTCCTGTTGCTCGACCGCACGCGGCGGCTCGACGTGGGGCTCATCTTCATCGCTCTCGCGATCATCATCATCGGAATCCGACTCGTCAGCACCGGTACGGCCCCGCTCAGTGCGGTCACGACGGTGCTACAGCTGTTTCCCGTGGTGTTTCTCGCCGGCTTCATGCTCAGCGAGCCCCTCACTCTTCCGCCGCGGCGCTGGCAGCAGTGGCTCTCGGCCGCGGTCGTCGCCGTGGCGTTCTCGGTTCCGTTCAGCGCCGGGCCGATCTACACCTCGCCCGAACTCGCCCTCATCATCGGCAGCATCGTGGCGTTCGCCGTCTCGCGCCGTAGTGGCTTCTCGCTGCGGGTGGTTGAGCGGTCGGCATTGTCGCCCGCTGCAAGCGAGTGGCTGTTCGAGCCCTCACGCCCCGTGCGGTTCGATGCCGGGCAGTACCTCGAACTGCACCTGCCGCACTCGGCCGACGTTCGCGGTCTGCGCCGCACGTTCTCGATCGCGTCGGCGCCCGAGCGCGCGGCAACCTACGCCGAGCCACGCGTCGCGATCGGCATGCGCACGCCCGAGGGCGGTAGCTCATTCAAGGCCGCCCTCGCCACGCTCGAACCGGGCACACGTATCGCGGCAACCCAGATCGCGGGCGACTTCGTTTTGCCGCGCGACAACACTCAGCCGCTGCTGTTGCTCGCCGGCGGAATCGGCATGACCCCCTTCGCAAGCCAACTCGCGAGCCTTGTCGCGCGCGGCGAGCAGCGCGACATCGTCGTGGTTGTTGTGCCGTCGAACCCCGACGAGGTGCTCTACCGCGACACGATTGAGGCGGCGAACGCTCGCCTGGTCGTTCTGTCGCGCGATGAGTTGACGACGGATGCTCTCCGCGAGTCCGTGCCCGACCTCGCGTCGCGTCGTGCCTACGTTTCGGGGCCGCCCGGCGTCGTGTCGGCGGCCGCGTCAGCCCTGCGCCGCGCGGGCGCGAAGCGCGTGCAGACCGACTACTTCGCGGGCTACTGACGCACAAGCGACGCGCGCTGCGCGGGTGCGCCGTCGATGCCCGGCACGGGCGCGGCCCCCGCGCGCACGGCCCGCAGAGCGCCGGCAATCGCGAGCAAGTCGACCACCTCCTGCAGCGCGGCGCCGACGATCGCGGGCAACAAGCCGAACGCCGCCACGACCATGAGGCCCACCGAGATGACGATGCCGAGCCAGATGCTCTGCAACGCGATGCGCACGGTACGTTGACCGATCGCCACGGCACGGGCAACCCGTGCGATGTCATCGAGCAGAATCACAACGTCGGCCGACTCGCTTGCCGCTGTCGAGCCTTTCGCCCCCATGGCGATGCCGACATCGGCGACCGCGAGCACGGGTGCGTCATTGACGCCGTCTCCCACCATGACGACCGGTCGCGGCTGAGCCTCGCGAATGAGGCGCACCTTGTCTTCGGGCAAGCATTCGGCGTGCACCTCGGTGATGCCGAGGGCGGTCGCTATCGGGCCCGCCGTCGTGCCGACGTCACCCGTGACCATGAGGGTGCGGGTGACTCCGAGGGCGCGCAGGGCGGCGAGGGTGTCGGCGGCATCGTTGCGGACAGCATCCCGCAGCACGACGACGCCGGCGAAGCGACCATCGACCGCCGCGTAAATGACGGCTTCGCCGCTCACGCCCTCGCGGCGCACCAGATCGCTCGCGTGCTCAGCCACAAGGGCAGGCTTACCGACGACGACCTCTCGGCCCGCGATGGTGGCGATGACGCCGTGCGCCGCGACATCTCGAGCGTCGTGTGCGTCGAGCAACGGCAGTGCGCGATCGAGCGCCGCGCGCTGCAACGACTCCGCGAGCACGTGCGATGAGTAGCGCTCGGCCGAGCCGACCAATTGCACGAGCTCATCGTCGGTGAACCCCGGCTGGGCGTGCGCGCCGACGACCGTTGGTCGACCGACGGTCAAGGTGCCCGTCTTGTCGAACGCGACGGTGCGCGCTCGCGCGAGCTTCTCGAGCGAGCCCGCATTCTTCATGACGATGCCGCGCTTGGCCGCGCTGCTCATTCCGCCCATAAACGCCACGGGCGCGGCAATCAGCAGGGGGCAGGGGGTTGCCACAACGAGCACTTCGGCAAACCGAACGGGGTCACCACTGAGAGCCCAGGCGAGGCCTGCGATGCCGAGCGAGACGGCCGTAAATGGCAGGGCGTAGCGGTCAGCCAACCGAACGAGCGGGGCCTTGCTGCTTGACGCTTCACGCACGAGCTCGACGATGCGCTGGTACTGCGAATCGGCGGCGACGGCGGTCGCGATGATCTCGATGGCGCCCGCGCCGTTGACGGCACCACTGAGAACGGTGTCGCCGGCGACCTTGTCGACCGGAAGACTTTCGCCCGTGAGCGACGATTCGTCGAAGCTCGCCAGATCACTCACCAGGTCGCCGTCGACGGGCACGATCTCGGCGGGACGCACGAGAAGGCGGTCACCCACCCGCACCTGATCGGCCGGCACGTCGACCACCTCGCCGTTCGACGCAATGCGGTGCGCCTGCTGCGGCACGCGGTCAAGCAGTGCGCGCAGCTCGCGCTGGGCGCGACCTGCCGCGGCAACCTCGAGGGCCTCGCCGCCCGTCAGCATGAGCACGATCACGAGACTCGCCCAGTACTCGCCGACGACAACGGTGGCGACAATCGCGGTCACGGCAAGAATGTCGAGCCCGAACTGTCGCGCCAGCAGACCGCGCACCATGTGCGCAGCTTCCAGTGCCGCGATGCCGAGGGCGTAGAGCGAGATGAGCCAGCGCGCCGCCGGCTCGAGCCCGGTGAGCGCGAGCGCGCCCGCGACGAGCCCGATGGCGACTGACAGCGCAACCAGCGGGAAGCGACGGATGGTGGCACTGATGAAAGTCACGATGCCGGTCTACCCCGAAACCCTGCGGATCACCAGTGCCTTACGTCACTCGCCGCGGCGCGAGCAGCGGCGAGCCGCTCAAGGGCGTCGGTCACGCCGGGGTCAGCAGGTGCAGCGGTCGGCCTGAGCGACACCCGCGAGCGCCTGCTCGATGTGCTGGCCGCAGCCCGACCAGGTGACCTTGCCGCAAGCGGAGCAACGGACGGGTGAGCACATGGGGGTACCTTTCGCTGATTGCCGCGCTCCATCAAGCGCGCGTCACTAGAATACCCCCGGGGGTATATTTTCGCAAGCGGCGCGGCGGTGGCGTTAACGACGGATGCCCGAGGCACGCAGCCCCGGGCATCCACTCAATCGATCCGGCGTTTACGACAGCCGCGATTGGACGTTCTCGTCGATCGCCGCCAAGAAATCCTCGGTCGTCAGGTAGGCCTGATCGTCGCTAATGAGAATCGCGAGGTCTTTCGTCATTTTGCCGCTCTCGACCGTCGTGATGACGACGTCTTCCAGGGTCTCGGCGAAGGTGATGAGAGCCTGGTTGCCGTCGAGCTTGCCGCGGTGCATGAGCCCGCGGGTCCACGCGAAGATCGACGCGATCGGGTTGGTCGACGTGGGCTTGCCCTGCTGGTGCATGCGGTAGTGGCGCGTGACCGTTCCGTGCGCAGCCTCGGCCTCCACGACCTTGCCGTCGGGGCTCGTCAGCACGCTCGTCATGAGGCCGAGCGAACCGAAGCCCTGCGCCACGGTGTCGCTCTGCACGTCGCCGTCGTAGTTCTTGCAGGCCCAGACATAGCCACCCTCCCACTTCATGGCCGATGCGACCATGTCGTCGATGAGGCGGTGCTCGTAGGTGATGCCCGCGGCTTCGAACGAGGCCTTGAACTCGGCCTCGAAGACCTCCTCGAAGATGTCCTTGAAGCGACCGTCGTAGGCCTTCAAGATCGTGTTCTTGGTCGAGAGGTACACGGGGTAGTTGCGAGCGAGGCCGTAGTTGAGCGAGGCACGCGCGAAATCACGAATCGACTCGTCGAGGTTGTACTGCACCTGCGCCACACCGCTGCCGGGCGACTGGTACACCTCAAACTTCATCGGCTCGGAGCCGTCTTCGGGCGTGAACTCAACCGTGAGCGTGCCTTTGCCTTCGAAGCGGAAGTCGGTGGCGCGGTACTGGTCGCCGAAGGCGTGACGGCCGATGATGATCGGCTTGTTCCAGCCGGGCACGAGGCGCGGGATGTTCGAGATCACGATGGGCTCACGGAAGATGACGCCGCCGATGATGTTGCGAATCGTGCCGTTGGGGCTCTTCCACATTTGCTTGAGGTCGAACTCTTTCACGCGAGCCTCATCGGGCGTGATCGTGGCGCACTTGACGCCCACGCCGTGCTTGACGATGGCGTGCGCAGCGTCGATCGTGACCTGGTCGTTCGTGGCGTCACGATGTTCGATGCCAAGGTCGTAGTACTCGAGTGTCACGTCGAGATACGGGTGGATCAAGCGGTCCTTGATGAACTGCCAAATGATGCGGGTCATCTCGTCGCCGTCGAGCTCGACGACTGTTCCTTCGACCTTGATCTTCTCCACGTCGGGTTCCTTCCGGTGCAGGCGGCGGTACAGGCTCCCAGCCTAGTGTCGCGCTGGCGTTATCTCGATATCGAGATAAATCCATACCCCGCGTCGTAGGCCCACCGTCTACCCTGGGGGGCATGAGCACCTTGCGACTCGAAGAACTGTCGGCAAAAACGATCGTGGCGGCGAACAGTCTGACGCTCAGACCGGGCCAAGAGCAGTTCGTCGCGCCGGTGTCGTATTCGGCTGCCGACGCCTACGTGAACCCCACGACCACCTGGGCGCGCGTTGTGCTCGACGGCGATCAGGTCGTGGGCTTCAT
The DNA here is from genome assembly GCA_943369205.1 of Gulosibacter massiliensis. Lineage (GTDB taxonomy): Bacteria > Actinomycetota > Actinomycetes > Actinomycetales > Microbacteriaceae > Microcella > Microcella massiliensis_A. Next base: position 21,410 of record CALRMP020000024.1, read on the forward strand.
TCGCGGCAACTTCGACGCCGATAACCCACGTGACGAGTTTCGCAGCTGCATTTGGCGCATCAACGTCGACGCGACCGCTCAAGGCCGCGGCGTCGGCAAGTTCGCCGTGCACGCCCTCGCCGATGAAGCGCGGCAGCGCGGCTTCCACTCGGTGAGCGTCATCTGGGAAACCGGCGATGATGGCCCCGGCGAGTTCTTCCGCCGCATCGGCTTCGTCGAGACCGGCGAGACCGAGTTCGGCGAGAAGATCGGCGCCCTCACCATCTGATGTCGGCAGCGCTCGACTTTGGCGGGGCCGTCTTGCTCGTCGTCGCCGACATTCCGCCTGGTCGCGTCATGACCTACGGCGACGTCGCCGCCGAGCTGGGCTCGCGCGGTGCTCGTGCGGTCGGACGAGTGATGGCAACGGAGGGCTCGAGCGTCCCGTGGTGGCGAGTGGTGCGGGCCGACGGTCGGCCGCCCGAGGGTCACGAGGCCGAGGCGCTCGCCCACTATCGGGCAGAAGGCACACCCCTGCGGGCGGGCGCGGCCGAGGTAGACCCGCACGCGTATCGCCTCAACCTGCGCGCGGCACGCTGGGCACCTTCCTGGCCCTGAGCCCGGCGCGGCGCTACTGTGCGGGTGAGCGGCGAGCGCCGCGCATCCCGAACCCCGGAGGTTCTCGTGACCGACTCGTCCACTCCCGCCCCGCGTACGCGCAGCTCGAAGACCGCGCCCGCAGCCACCAAGGCCGCCAAGACTGCCACCGCCAAGCCCGCTGCCGCTGCACCGGCCGCGCCGGCCGCTGAGCCCGCCCCGCTCACGGACCAGCTTCTCGCGCTCGACTTGAGCGCGGCGCCCGGGTTCTTTCGTGCGCTCGTCGACTTCCGCTTCACGATCTTCATCACGCGCCGCATCGCGGGCTTCATCTACGCGATCTTGCTGGTGAGCATCGTGCTCGCGGGGCTCGTGGGCTTCTTCAGCGTCGTGGTGACGGGGGTCGGCCTCATGACCGGCGGGCAGCCCGTCGCGGGCCTTCTGGTCGTGCTTGGGTCGATCGTGCTCACGCCGATCGCCACCCTCGTCGCCGTCGTGCTCGCGCGCATGATCGTCGAGGTCAACGTGGCGCTCGTTGCGATCGCCGAAAACACCGCAGCGCTGCGGAGGTAGTTACCGGCAACAGCGCCGGGCGCTGAGCACAGCGAACGACGAGCGATGACATAGCGATGGCGCCGACCACGGCGCTTTCGCTACTGTGCCGTGGTGCGGCGACCGCCGCGCACACGTTCGCTCAGGAGGTTCACTGTGTCTGATTCGCCCACGCCGGTAACGCCCAACGCCGTTCCCGGCTTCTTCCGCTCGTTGTTCGACTTTCGATTCACGAGCTTCGTCACGCGCAAGATCGCGGGCTTCATCTACGCGATTCTGCTCGTGAGCATCGTGCTGACGGGCATCATCGCGTTCTTCAGCACCGTCATCGCGGGCATCTCGATGATGACCGGTCCGTTCAACGTGCAGCCGATCCAAGGAATCCTGACGATCCTCGGCGCGCTCATCCTCGTGCCGCTCGGCACGATCCTCGGCATCGTGCTCGCGCGCGTGCTCGTCGAGGTCAACGTGGCGCTCGTCGCGATCGCCGAGAACACCGCGAGCCTGCGCGGCAAGTAAGACGCGCGGGGCGGGATGCTCGCGCGCGGTCAGCGTGCCGCGGCGAGCATCCCGCCCGCAACGCTCATGAGTATGCGGCCCGCACACGCGCCGGGGCCTTGACGCTGATCGGGCTCCGGGTCGAGACTGAGCTGCAATTCGCACCAGCGTCGACGGCCGCCCGGCCGCCGATCGTCGCAAGAACGATCGGAGAGACCCATGAACGACGTGTCGAGCAGTCTCGCGCGTACCGGGGCCGTGGCGCTCATCGCGCTCATGGCCGGATGCGCATCCGTCGCTCCCACCGCTGATCTGACGGCGACGCCCACCGCCGCCGTGCTCGCGCTTCACGAAGCGTGGGACACCAACAACTGCGACCTCTTCGAGTCGGTGACCACGGAGGGGTACCGCAGTGAACTCGGGCCCGCCGACTGCGACGCGTTCGCAGCGGCCGTTGTCGAGCAGGCCGACTGGGGTTGGCAGGTCGAGATCACTGACGAGTCGAGCACCGACGACAGTGCGCGCGTCAGCTCGACCGAGACGTGGACAGAGTCTGACGGCGCCGAACAGACGCAAGTGTTTCTGTATGAGCTCGTGCTTGTCGACGACCGCTGGGTGATCGACAACCTGCGCTGATCAGAAGACCGACAGCATCACTCCACCGCCCGCCCCGATGAGGACAATGGCCCAGGCGGGAAACCTCGCGACGATCAGCAGCGTGGTGCACACAACGGCGAGTGCGACGGTGGGCACGTCAACGAGGGCACTCGTCATGACGGGGTCGTAGAGCGTCGCGGCGAGCACTCCAACGACGGCCGCATTGGCCCCGCGCACGAGCGCTTGCACGGCGGGGCGGCCCTGCAGCGCCGCCCAGAACGGCAGCGCGCCCGTGATGAGCAGCAGGCCGGGAGTGAAGATGGCGGCGAGCGCGATTCCGGCGTACAGCAGCCCCTCGACTCCGGGGGCGATCGAGGCCCCCAGGTAGGCCGCCACCGTGAAGAGCGGGCCGGGCACGGCCTGCGCAGCCCCGTAGCCGGCCAAGAACTGCGACTCGCTCACCCACCCCGGCTCCACCACCGCGGCCTCGAGCAGCGGCAGCACGACGTGCCCGCCGCCGAAGACGAGCGCGCCCGCTCGATAGAAAGCGTCAGCGACCGCGAGGGGCTGGCTCGGCACAAGCGCGACAAGAATTGGCAGCCCGGCCAGCAGCACCGCGAAGATGATGAGGCACGTGGCGCCGACCCGCCGCGAGATCGGGATGCTCACCCGCCCCGTCAGCGCCGACACCCCCGCGCGGCACAGCAGCAGACCCGCGACAGCCCCGAGTGCAATCGCCGCGAGGGTTGCCCAGCCGGTGCCGATGAGCAACACGAAGAGGCCAGCAGCCACGGCAATCGCCGCGCGGCGCAGGTCAGGAGTCAGCGTGCGCGCCATGCCCCACACCGCGTGTGCCACGACCGCCACGGCGACGACCTTGAGCCCTGCGATGAGCCCCTCGGCGACGGGCCCGTCGAGCAGGGGCGCCCCGAGCGCCAGCAGCACGAGAAACACCGCACTCGGCAGCGTGAACGCCGCGAAGGCGGCGAGCCCGCCCCGGATGCCCGCTCGATGCACCCCGAGCGCGAAGCCCACCTGGCTCGACGCCGGCCCGGGCACGAACTGCGCGAGCGCGACGAGGTTGGCGTAGCCCTCCTCGGTGATCCACCGCCGTCGCACCACGAGCCGCTCGCGGAAGTAGCCGAGGTGCGCGACCGGCCCACCGAATGACGTGAGGCCGAGCACCGTGAACTCGCGCAGCACCTCGAGCGCCGTGCCCCGCGGCCGCGCGGGGGCGGAGGCCTCGTGAGGGCTGGTGTCGCCCGACCCGGGTTCGCCGCGCTCGGGCGCGTCGTCAGGCCTGGGGTGAGCATCCTCGGGCCGATCGGTCACACGGCGAACCCTACCCAGCCCGCGTGAACTCCGGCAGCGGCGTCACGACAAACTCACCTCGCCCGGAACTCCTCACACGTTCCGGAACGGGTGGCTCGACCCCGGACGGGTGTGGCCGCCCACCGGGTGTGGCCCCCAGACGGGTGTGGCCGCCCACCGGGCGCCTACACGAGCGAGTTGCGCCAGGCCGCGTGCAGCTGAGCGAACTTGCCCGTGCCCGCGATGAGCTCGGCCGGTGTGCCGTCTTCGATGATGCGCCCGTGTTCCATGACGAGCACGCGGTCGGCGATCGCAACAGTCGACAGTCGGTGCGCGATGATGACGGCGGTGCGATCGGCGAGCAGGGTCTGCAGGCCGAGCTGCACGAGTCGTTCGCTCGGAATGTCGAGTGACGCCGTGGCTTCGTCGAGAATCAGCACGACGGGGTCGGCCAAGAACGCTCGCGCGAACGAGATCAACTGCCGCTGCCCCGCCGAGACGCGACCGCCGCGCTTGTTGACGTCGGTCTCGTAGCCATTCGGCAACGACTCGATGAAGTCGTGCGCGCCCACCGCTTTCGCCGCCGCGATGATCTCGTCGCGGCTCGCCTGGGGGTTACCGAGCGCGATGTTGTCGGCAACCGTGCCCGAGAACAGGTAGGCCTCTTGCGTGACCATGACGATCGCGCGCCGCAGGTCTTTCGGGTGCAGCTTGCGCAAGTCGACATCGTCGAGCGTCACCGCCCCCGACGTCGGGTCGTAGAAACGTGCGATGAGCTTCGCGAGCGTCGACTTGCCCGCACCCGTCGTGCCGACGAGAGCGATGGTCTGCCCCGCCGGAATCGTCAGCTCGAGGTCGGGCAAGATCACGGCGTCGTCGTTGTACGAGAATTTCACCTTGTCGAAGTGCACGGTGCCGCGCGCCTTCCACAGGTCGATCGGCGTCGTCGGGTCGGGCACGCTCGGCTTCTCTTCGAGCACGCCCGAGATCTTCTCGAGCGCGGCCGCAGCCGACTGGTACGAGTTGTAGAACATCGCCATCTCTTCGGCCGGGTCGAAGAACCGGCGCGTATAGAGCACGACCGCGAGCAGCGAGCCGATCAGCAGTGCGCCGTCAACGACACGGAAGGCGCCGACCACGAGCACCGCCGCGACGGTCACGTTGCCGATGAGCACGAGCCCGGGGTCGAAGATGCCGAACAAGCGAATCACGCGGGCGTTGGCGTCGCGGTAGTCCTCGACGTGGCCAGCGAACTGGCGTTCGTTGCGGGGCTCCTTACGGAATGCCTTGACAGCACGGATGCCCGTCATGGTCTCGACGAAGTGCACGATCAGGCGGGCCGAGGCCACGCGGGTCTGCCGGAACAGGGTCTGCGAGCGCACTTGGAACCACCGCGTCAAGAGCAGCAGTGGAATCAGCGAGACAGCCAGCACGATGCCGCTCGTCGGGTCGATAAGCACGAGCGCGGCCGCCGTGAAGCCCATATAGATGAGCCCCGAGACGAGTTGGTTGAGCCCCGAGTCAAGCAGTTCGCGAATGGAGTCGAGGTCGCTCGTCTGTCGCGCGATGATGCGGCCCGAGGTGTACGACTCGTGAAACTCGAGCGAGAGCCGCTGCGTGTGCAAGAAGACACGCTTGCGCAGGTCGAGCAGAATCATCTGGCTGAGGCGCGCGCTCATCACCTGATAGAGCGCGATGAGCGAGGCTCCGGCAATGGCCGTGAAGAGGTAGGCGGCGACCGTCAGTGAGACGGGCATCCAGTCGTTCTGCTCCAGCAGGGCCGGCAGACCCCGGTTGATGCCGAATGCGATCAACGCCGGTCCGGCGACGAGGAGAGCCATCGACACGACGATGACGATCATCGTCGCGACAATGCGACCCCGCACCGGGCGCACAAGCGACCCGAGCAGACGAAGTGAGCGCGCGCGAATCTGCTTCGACTCGGAGCGCGAGAAGTCGTCGCGCTCTTCGCCCTCAACACCCGTGACGCTCATCGGGTGGCCTCGCCTTCCTGATCGATGACGCGCGACTCCCGCCCGATGGCGTCGCGCCGTCGGCCCTCTTCTTCGGCGAGCTTGAGCTCGCGGTCGGCCCGCTCATCCGCCGCCAACTGCTCGTCTTCGAGAGACGAGATGACATAGCGGTAGTGCTCATTGCGCTTGAGCAACTCACTGTGGGTGCCGACGTCCGTAATGCGACCCTCTTGCAGCAGGGCAACACGGTCGGCCATCTGCACCGTCGATGGCCGGTGCGCAACGATGAGCCCCGTCGTCGTCGCGAGCACCCTGCGCAGCGCCGCCTCAACGAGGGCCTCAGTGTCGACGTCGAGCGCGCTCAACGGGTCGTCGAGTACGAGCACCGCAGGGTTGGCCGCGACAGCACGTGCGAGAGCGAGCCGCTGACGCTGGCCGCCCGAGAGGCTCAGGCCCTCTTCGCCCACGGTCGTGTCGATGCCGTCAGGAAGGCTGTGCACGAAGTCGGCTTGAGCGATCTCGAGCGCTTCGGCGAGCACGCGCTCGGCTTCGGCAGCATCGGCGGGGTCGTCGCTCTCCGTAAGGTCGGGGCGGCCGAGCAGCACGTTGTCGCGCACGCTCGCCGAGAAGAGCGTCGCGTCTTCGAACGCCATCGCGATGTGGCGGCGCAGCTCTTCGCGCGTGAGGTCGCGAATGTCGACGCCGTCGAGCAGCACTCGTCCGTCGGTCACGTCGTAGAGCCGCGTGGCGAGCGCCGTCATCGTCGTCTTGCCGCTGCCCGTGACGCCAACGAGGGCCATGGTCTCGCCAGGTTCGAGGGTGAGGGTGACGCCGTCAAGGGTTCCGGGGCGGTCGGCATCGGCATCCTGATAGCGAAAAACCACGTTCTCGAACGTGAGGCGCCCGCTGGGGGTGGCGATCGTTGAGGGTGCTGCCGGGTCGGTGATGGTGTTGACCTCGTCCATGACGTCGAAGAAGCGGTCGACGGCGGTGCGGGTGTCGTAGGTCATGGCGAGCAAGAACCCGATCGACTCGATCGGGAACCGCAACACCGTGGCGGTCGCGAAGAACGCGAAGAGTTCACCCACACTGAGCTCGCCCGCGGCGGCCAAGGCGACGCCGCCCATGAGGCACAGCGCGAACGCCACGTCGGGGATCAACACGAGCCAGAACCAGATGCCCGCGATGGCCTTGGCCTTCTCGATCTCGGTGGCGCGCAGCAACTCGGCCTGGTCGGCGAACTTCAGGAGCGAGTGCTTGCCGCGCCCGAAGGCCTTCAGAACGCGAATGCCGTGCACGCTCTCCTCCACTGCGGTGGCGAGGTCGCCCTGCTGGTCTTGCGCGCGTCGCGCTATGACCGAGTACTTCTGCTCAAAGAGGTAGCCATAGATCCAGAGCGGGATGCTCGCAACGAGGAACAGCAGACCAAGCCAGAGGCTCCAGCTGATGAGCACCGCAAAACCGATGACGATCGTCATGACGTTGACGATGAGCAGCACGAAGCCGAACGAGAGCCAGCGGCGGATCAGGTTGAGGTCGCTGACGGCGCGGCTCAGCAGCTGGCCCGACTGCCAGCGGTCGTGGAAGGCGACCGGCAGGTCTTGCAGCTGCGCGTAGAGCCCGTTGCGCATGCGCGCCTCGATGTGCGTGCCGGGCGTCAGTACGAAGAAGCGCCGCAGCATGATGAAGACGGCTTCGAGAACTCCGAGCACGAGCACGGCGATCGCGGCGGGCCAGATCTGGCCAGGGTCGCCCGTCGAGAGCGGGCCGTCAACGAGACCTTGCAGCACGAGCGGAATGATGAGCGAAATGACGCCCGCGGCGAGCGCAGCGCCCATGCCCGCATAGATCCAGGGCATGGCGGGCTTCGCGTAGGGGTAGATGCGCGCGATCGCCCGGAACGTGCTCAGCCGGGGCTGGTCTGGTTTCGTCGTCGACACGGTGAGTCCTCGATACGACGCGTCCGCTCGTGGCGGTCGCGGGGGTGTGCAAATGGTGGCGTGCGGTGGTGGTGCTGGGCGATGCGGAGGCTTGCCGGGGGTGACCGAGCGAAGCCTTCCAGCTTATGCCTTACGTCATACCTATGTCGACGTGAGGCGCAATCGTGATGCGGGCGTTATGCGGCGCCCTCGGGCACGCGCCTCACTCAGCGCACGAGCACGCTCAGGCAGGTGACGCAACCCTCGAGCTTCTCGAACTCCGAGATGTCGACCGTGACGACGCGGTAACCGAGCGATCGCACGAGCTCGGCCGACTCGGGCGCCGACGCCGCCATGAGCACGGTGTCATCACTCAACACGACGACGTGGCCGCCCTCGACCTCGGGCATGGGCAAGAACGACCGCCACATCGACACGTCATCGACGGTCGACGGATGCCCCACCACGGTTCCGTCGGGCAACGCCGTCACCGCGCTCTTGAGGTGGAGCACCTTCGACACGGGCACGGCAACGACCTCGTGGCCCAACCGGCCCGCGATGACCCGCAGCTGTCGGATGCCTTCCGCGTTCGTGCGACCGCCACGGCCGACGTAGAGGGTCGAGCCGATCGCCAGCACATCGCCACCGTCGAGCGTTCCGGGCTCGACGATGCGCTCGACGCGCAGGCCCTGCTCACGCGCGGTCTGCTCGGCCGCGTCGATCTCGGAGCGTCGCGACTCAGCGCCCGGGCGCGTGATGACGGCCGTGCCGCCGATCATCACGAGGGTGTCTTCGATGAACACCGAGTCGGGCAGCTCATCGGCCGGCGGCACATCAACGATCGTGAAGCCTTCGCTGCGCAGGGCCTCGACGTAGGCCTCCCACTGCGCATCCGCGAGGTCGATGTCGACCGGCACACGCTGCTGGTGGGTGAGTTCACCGTCGGCGAGCCGCGTGGAAGGCATGCGCACGAGAGCGATGCGGCGGGCCGGGCGGCGTGCGGCGCGCATCCGGATCACCCGACGGCCGATCGTCAGCACCGACAGCACGGCGACCACCTGAAAGAGCAGGTTGAAGCCGAAGACGCTCACCCACAGGTAGTCGATGAGTTCGGTCGAGACGGGGTTGCCCGACGCGACGAGGGCGATGAGGGTGCCGAGCCACGAGGCGACGAAGGCGGCGACGAGGCCGACGATGAGTGTGATGCTCCAGTGGTCGAAGACCGGCGCGGTGCCGACGATCGTCAAGAAGATAAACAGCAGCAGCGACGAGAACCCAAAGATGCCGTTGAGCTGCACGAGCACCTCGAGCGTGGCGCCATTGATCGCCGAATACAGCACGATCGTCACAAGGTGCGTCACGAGCGAGACCGCGAGCGCGGCGAGGGCAGAGTCGAGCAGGCGGCGAGCGAGAGGCGTCATGGGTTTAACGCTAGTGCGCACACGACCCCGCTCCGTCGCGGATCGCTTCCTGAGGTCGGAGGTAGATGACAGTCTCGAAGCAGGGACAAGAGCAGAGGGGGCCACCATGACGGAGGATCACGGAACCGAAGGTGCGAGCCGGAAGGACCCGAACGGCTGGGGCACCGACCGCGACCTCTCGGACCTCGATATGTGGATGGCCGGGCGCGCGCTGCCCGTCGCCGAGGGTCCCATTACCTGGAGCACGGCGACTGGTGATGAGTCCGAAAACGGCACTGAGGTACACGACCGTCACCAGCTCCTCGCGCTCCTCGCGGCGCTCGCTAGCGGCACCTCCGGCACGGCTTCGCGCAAGGCGGTCCGCGTACAAGTCGTCAACGTCGCTGAGCAGAACGAGGAGGCGCTGCTGATCCTCGAGTTCCTGGGTGATTCACCCGACGAGCCGCCGCTCCGCATCTTCCGCGGACTACGCGACAGTCACTACGACGAGGCACCCCTTGACGACCGCGGCTTCCGGAAGGTGGAGACCGTCGACGCCGAGGCTGCCGCACGCATCATCTGGTCGGCGCTCGAGACTGGTCTTCCTGTCGGCTACTACAGCACGCCGGTCCAGCGCGGCAAAGACGCCGACTAAGCCCTACCGCCCGGGTGACGGGTGCCGGCGGGGAATTTTCGGAACAAGATTCACGACGACCGAAGCAAACCAAGAGGAGAATGACCGTCATGGAAGAAGACAGAGACCTAGAAGCCGACGAATTCGACCGGGAGCGGGAGGTGCGGAGTCTCCTGGAAGTCGACGAGACGAAGCTCGGCGAAATCTGGCGCAGGCACGATGCGGGCAAGTCTCACGACGAGATTTCCCTGGAGACGACGACTGAGAAAGGAAACGTCTCCAACTACATCCGGCTAGCGAATTGTCTGATTAACGGAGACGTCCCCACCGCTACCGCCGTTGCCCAGTTTCACTTAGGCAGAGTGCGGAGCTGGATCAGGAGCAAGACCCTCAGCCCTGACTTGCTGTCCGGGCTCGAAGAGCAGAGTGTTGCCCTTGAGGCCGCCGTACAGAACCCTGCCAAGCGAATTCAAGAAGACGAAGCCGCGGTGCTAATCACCGCAGAAGTCGAGCGTCAGGGCGAACCTGGCATCTACGTCTATACCCTGCCCCATTACATGAGGTACCCCTACGACCCCGTGACAAGAAAGACCCTGCTCAAGGTGGGGCATTCCTCCCGAGATGCCTACTATCGCGCCGCGTCACAAGGTCGACTGACAGCTCTACCGGAGGACCCCGTTCTTCTCCGCGTCTACCCCGTTGAGGAGACAAGGTCCCGAGAGGTGGAGGGTAAGTTCCATGAATGGCTTCGAGTTGCGGACCACGCAAGATCCGATGCTCGCCGCGGTGGTTCGGAGTGGTTCGTGACATCGCTACAGTTCCTCGACCACGTCGCGGGGAATCTAGGCATCAGTGTTCGCGTCGTCAACGAAATGAGCTTCATTGATGACTGAGTCGGCAACTAACGAGGAGATTGGCGGGCGGAAGCACGTACCTTCCTGAACCGGCATCGACCGACAAACCGGGGCCAGGAGCCGACACGAATGCCGATTCCAGCGAGTCTTCCCGGGTAACAGCCGTGCTGAGGCCCAGGCAGGCTCCAGGCAAGGCTGGCTCCTGGCGGACCGGGCTTAGTGGAAGAAGTGCCGCTCGCCCGTGAGGTACATCGTCACCCCGGCCGCTTGAGCCGCCGCGATGACTTCTTCATCGCGCACCGAGCCGCCCGGCTGCACGATGGCCGCGACGCCCGCGTCGAGCAGCACCTGCAGGCCGTCAGCGAACGGGAAGAACGCGTCCGACGCAGCGACCGAGCCGCGCGCCCGATCGCCGGCGCGCGACACCGCGAGGTGGCACGAGTCGACGCGGTTGACCTGCCCCATTCCCACGCCGACGGATGCTCCGCCCGACGCCAGCAAAATCGCATTCGACTTCACGGCTCGGCACGCGCGCCAGGCGAATTCGAGGTCAGCGAGTTGCGCGGCCGAGGCGGCGGGGCCGGAGACGAGTTGCCACGAGTCGGCTGACGCAAACGCGCGGTCGGCGCTCTGTCGAAGCCACCCGCCGCTGACCTGGCGCAGCTCGACGTCGCCGAGCGCGAAGCCCGCGGGCAGCTCGAGCAGACGGATGTTCTTCTTCTCGCGCAGCACCTCGAGCGCCTCCGGCTCGAAGCCGGGGGCAACCACGACCTCGGTGAAGATGGGCGCGATCGACTCGGCGGCCTCGCGCGTAATGACGCGGTTGGCGGCGATCACTCCCCCAAAGGCCGAGACGGGGTCGCACGAGTGCGCGGCGGCATGGGCCGCCGCGATGGTCGGCGCCACGGCTATTCCGCACGGGTTCGCGTGCTTGATGATGGCAACCGCCGGAAGGTCGTGGTCGTACGCGGCGCGCACGGCCGCGTCGGCGTCGACGAAGTTGTTGTACGACATGTCTTTGCCGTGGAGTTGCGTCGCTTGCGCGATGCCGGCCATTCCTTCCGCCCGGTAGAGCGCGGCGTGCTGATGGCTGTTCTCGCCGTAGCGCAGCACCTGCTGCAGCGTCGCGTGCACGTCGATGGTCGAGGGGCTGCCGTCACTCGCCGGCCCCGACGCCGGGACGGCGTCGGGCGCTGGCGTCGCGCGAAGCCCAGAAATGGGCTTCGCCTCAGCTCCGCGCGCCCGCACGCCGAGCGTGTCAGCGAACCAGCTGGCGACGGCCGTGTCGTAGGCGGCCGTGTGCGCGAAGGCCTTGGCGGCGAAGCGCTGGCGCTGCAGCAGCGTCGTGCCCCCGAGCGTGAGCGCCTTCGTGACCATCACGTAGTCGGCCGGGTCAACGATGATGGCGACGTTCGCGTGGTTCTTCGCCGCGGCACGCACCATCGCGGGCCCGCCGATGTCGATCTGCTCGATGACCGCGTCACCCTCGGCACCCGAGGCGACCGTCTCAACAAACGGGTAGAGGTTGACGATCACGAGGTCGAAGGGCGCGACGCCCAAATCGGCCAGCTGGGCCTCGTGCGCCTCGAGCCGCAGGTCGGCGAGAATGCCCGCGTGCACCGACGGGTGCAGCGTCTTGACGCGGCCGTCGAGGGTCTCGGCGAAGCCCGTCACGTGTGCGACCTCGGTGACCGGGTGCCCGGCCGTCGCGATCGTCGCCGCGGTCGAGCCGGTCGACACGAGCTCGACGCCCGCCGCCGTGAGTTTCGCGGCGAGCTCGAGCAAGCCCGTCTTGTCGCTCACCGAAATGAGCGCGCGGCGCACGGGCACCGCATCGCGGTGACGATACAGGGCGGGGTCGTGGGCGGGGCCGGCCATGGTTTTCTCCAGTGGATTTCAGGGGGTGGATGCTGCGCCGAGCTGAATCGACCCGTCAGCGACGCCGCGCACGACGTCGATGAGCAGGCGCCGCTCAACAGGCTTGATGCGCTCGTGCAGGCTGTGCTCGGTGTCGTCGGGCTGCACGGGCACGCGTTCTTGCGCGAGCACGGGGCCCGTGTCGACCCCCGTGTCGACGACGATCACGCTCGCCCCCGTCTGCGCGACCCCCGCGGCGAGCGCATCGCGCACGCCGTGGGCGCCGGGGAACTCGGGCAGATAGGCCGGGTGCGTGTTGATCAGCCGAGGGGCGAGGGCCTCGACGACCCGCGGTGGCAGCAGGCGCATGAGGCCGCTCAGCACGACGAGGTCGGGTGCCCATTGCCGCACGGCGGCGAGCAGTACGTCGCCCCACGCCTCGCGCGAGTCGAACGACGAGAACGGCACAGTAAAGCTCGGGATTCCGAACGCTTCGGCGTGAGCGAGGCCGTCTGCGTCGCGGTCGGCTCCGACCGCGACGACGTGCGCGGGGAAGTCGGCGTCGCGGCACTCCTCAAGCAGAGCGCGCAGGTTTGACCCGCCGCCCGAGATCAGCACGACGACCCTCAGCACCTGCCCAGGCTATCGCGTGGGCGTGGCGGCGAGAGGCCGGGCGACTCGAGTGCCTCCGGCCAGCAGACCGAGGGTGGCTCCGATGAGGGTTTCGGCGAACATCCACAGCCCCACGGTCACGGGGTCGGGGCCGACCACCGCGAGACGCCCCGGGCCCGCCGAGCCCGCCGCCACGAAGGCGAGAAAGGCCATCGCGATGCCCGCGACTACGGCGGCAACACCTGCGGTGGCGAGAGCCCACGGCCAGAGCGGAGCGTCACCGAGTCGGGCCATGAGACGCGGGCGCAGCGCGATGGCACCGGCGAAGGCGGCGAGCACAGGAATCAGCAGAGTGATGAAGCCCAGCGGCGAAGGCTCGGCCGGCAGCGCTCCGAGCACGGGAACCGCGGGCAGCGGCCCGAGCGTCACCGCGATCGGGCTCACGGTCGAGCCCGCGCCGATCGCAAACCCGGGCCCGACGAGCCACGACGCCCCCCAGATCACGAGCGTCGGCAACAGCGCCAGTTGCGCCACGGTCAGTGCGATACCGCCGAGCACGCCAGCTTGCACACTCTCGTACAGCGCGATCACCTGGCCGAAGCCCAGCATGAGGGCCACGGTTGTGAGCACGGCGGCGGCCGCCATGACGGTCGCGACAGTGCCGAGCCCGGCGCGCAAGCCCACCCCGAGCGCGCGCGTGATCGGTTGCGGGCCATCGGCCAGCAGCTCTCGCAGACGCACGCGAGCAGGGTTCGTCGCCCCGATCGACCCGATGGCCACGCCGAGCCCATAGACGAGCGCCGGAAACAGCACGGCCTGCCATCGCGATGGCAAGGCGGCGGGATGCGCAGCGCTCAGCATCACGAGCCCCGACAGCACCACCACCGTCGTGATCGCGACCAACTCTCCAACAATGCGGTGCGGCTGGTCACGCAGCCGACGCCCGAGGGCGACCCCGGCAAGCGCTGTCACGAGAGCGAATCCGCTGAGCGCGAGCGTCACGACGATGGGCTCGCCGACACCTACGACGTCGAGAGCGGCGACGGTTTCCGGGTCGAGCTGGAGGGTCACCGTGACGCCGTGGCCGAGCATCCAGATAATGACGGCCGCCCGCCAGAAGACGACCCAGTCGATCTGGAAGCCAAACTGCGCGGCCCACATGATGGTCAGAATGCTCAGCGGAACCGCGATTCCGATGCCCACCAGCAACAACGCCTCGAGGGCGCTGTAGAGGGCGGTCAGGCGGCGGGTCATGGCGTTCGCGAGCCTACTGGCCCGGGTGCGTGCCGCTTGGTGGCCTCGCCGCAGATCGGCGCCGCGCTAGCGACCGCCGTCGATCGACCGCACGACGGGCTGTTCGTCTTCGGGCACGAGCACCTCGGTGGTCTCGTTGAGGGTCTCTCCGTTGAAGAACGGCCGCGAGTTGGGCCGCAGTGCCCAGATGCCCATGAGCACGGCTCCGAGGGCGAGCGAGCCGACGCCCACCACGAAGACACCGCCGATGCCGAACAGCACTGTGTAGCCGTAGTCGGGGTCGAACATCGCCACGACCGAGAACCCGAAGGCTCCGGTCAGCATGAGGGCGCCGAGGGCGGGGAAGATGCCGCGCATCCACAAGTGCTTGGCGCTCTCGCGCAGCGTGCGCCGGAAGTACCAGACACACGCGAAGCCCGTGATCGCGTAGTAGAAGGCGATCGCGAGGCCGAGCGAGAGAATCGTGTCTTGCAACAGGTTGTCGCTGATGAGCGACATGCCCACGAAGAAGATGATCGCCACGAGACCCATGAGCAGGGTCGAGAACTCGGGAGTCTTGAAGCGCGGGTGCACCGACGCGAAACGCTTCGGCAGAGCGCCGTAGACGCCCATCGCGAGCGTGCCGCGCGCGGTCGGCAGAATCGTGGTCTGCGTCGATGAGATCGACGAGATCATGACGGCGAGCACGAGCAACCACGGCCACGGGCCCATGACGGCGTCTTTCAGAGCAAAGAAGACGTCGTTGGCGTTCTCTTCGTTCCCGAGGCCGAGACCCTCGACGCCGAGCCCGGCGTAGGCCATGGCCGCGACGGCAACGCCGACGTAGGTGACCAAGAGAATCGCGGTGGTCAAGAGCGCAGCACGACCGGGGATGCGCTTGGGGTCGCGCGTTTCCTCGTTGAGCGCGAGGCAGGTGTCCCAGCCCCAGTAGATGAACAGCGCCAACAGAATTGCCTCGACAAAACCATCGAACGACGAGAACGCAAAGGGGTTGAACCAGTCGAGCGTCGGCGGGGTGGCCGTTTCGGGCGCGGTGCCGGTGGCGAACGACACAATGACGGCGACGACGAACGCAACGAGGGCGAGATATTGAATGCCCAGCAGGATGTTCTGCAAGCGCTCGCCGATCTCCAGGCCGCGCCAACTGACGTAGGTCATGATCGCGATGAAGACCACTCCCGTCGCAGTGACGGCAACGGGGTTGTTCGCCACGTCGGGGGCGATGAGCAGCCAGAGATACACGGCGCCGATCTGCGCGAGGTTGGCGAGCACGATCATGCCGGCGACCGCCACGCCCCACCCGGCCATCCAGCCCACCCACGGCCCAAACGCCTTGGTCGACCACGTGAAGGCCGTACCGCAGTCGGGAATCTCGCGATTCAGCTCGCGGTACGCGAAGGCGATGAGCAGCATCGGCACGAACGCCACGATGAATGCGACGGGCGCTTGTGCCCCCACCGCGAGCACGACGAAGCCGAGCGTCGCTGCGAGCGAATAGACCGGCGCGGTTGATGCCAGGCCGATGACGGTCGAGCCGGCGAGCCCGAGGGTTCCGGTGGCGAGACCCTTTCCATCGTGCGAGGCCGCAGCGGGCGCGGGGGACGTAGTGGTCACGGTGACTCCTCGTTGAGCATCCATCGCCGCCGATCCTGGCGAGCACACCCGACATTATCAGCGTCCATTGCCGGGTGGGAGGGGCGTCTGGGTGTGGGAAGGGCGCGCTCAGCCGAGGCG
>CALRMP020000025.1:0-36708 GCA_943369205.1 Gulosibacter massiliensis
CAGGGCGCGTGGCAGATCAGTGTGATTCTTGCTGTCACGCTCGTGGTCGCTCGGGCGATGTCGCCCTCGGCGCCATTCGCGATCGCGGCGGGCGTGCAGTCGATGCTCGTGGCCGTGCTGCCCGCGCCCGACGGCGGGGTGTTCGCGCGCAGCCTCGACGGGATCGTGGGCGGCGCGATGGCCTTGCTCATTACCGCCCTTATCCCTCGCTTCGACCTGTTGCGCCAGCGCGGCGAGGCGACGGCGCTCTTCTCGCTACTTGACCAAGCGCTCGTCACGATGCACGAAGCATTGCGCGCCGGTGACTCGGCCGCGGCGGAGTTGGCCCTCGCGCGGAGCCGTCGCACGCAGCCGCTCATCGACGAGTGGGCACGAACGCTGGAGAGTGCTCGCGGCGTTGCCGCGGTGTCGCCGTGGTTGCGCTCGCGTCGTGCACAGCTCGCTCGCGAGGCAGACCTTCTGGCCGCGACAGACCTTGTCACGCGCCACGTGCGATCGATCGCGCGCCGTGTCGAAGTGGTCGTCCGGGAGGGAGAGGGTCGGCCCTTGCTCGCTGACTTGATCAAGTCGACGGGCGAACTCGTGCGCTTACTGGGGCGCAGTCGCGATGACGAGGCCGCGCGCTACGCCGCTCGGGCAGTGGCCGCGACGCTCGCAGCGCAGTGCTCGCCCACCGCCGTCGAGGGAGTCTCTGACCAGGTCGTCGTCGTGTTGCTGCGCCCGCTGGTCTTCGACGTGCTCGTGCACCTCGGCATGACGCCCGAGGAGGCGCGCGCGCAGTTGCCCGCGCTGTAGGCAGCCCTCTAGGAGCGCGGGGCGACCGCCGACCACTCGACGGTGAGCTCACCGAGCCGCCACCGGGCGACGCCGTCGAGCACGGGCCAGCCTGCCTCACGCAGCCCGCGCGCCGCGGCGATGAAACGCTGGCGCGGCGAGAAGGTCGCGAGCGGGGCGTTGCGGGCCCACTGCGCGTCGAGCTCGCGCAAAAGCTCGTACACACCTTCTCCGGGGACGTTGCGGTGAATGAGCGCCTTGGGCAGCCGTTCGGCGACGATCGACGGATGCTCGACCGAACCGAGGTGCAGCGACAGCGTGAGCGACCGCGGGCCGTGAGCGTCGAGCGCCACCCAGCTGGCGACGCGCCCGAGCTCGCTGCAGGTGCCCTCGAGGATCACGCCGTCGGGGTGCAGCCGCGACTGCAGGAGCGCCCACGCTGCAGGCACCTCGGCTTCGTCGTACTGCCGCAGCACGTTGGCCGCGCGGATGATCGCGGGGCGAGCATCCCGCTCAAGGGGTATTTCGAAGCCGCCCTGGCGAAAACTGAGCCCGTCGCGGGCGAACGGCGCCGCTACGCGCACGCGCTCAGGGTCGATTTCGATGCCCACCACGCGCACGTCCGCGCGCACGCGGCGCAAGCGCTCAAGGAGTTCGAGCGAGGTCCAGTGAGCCGCGCCGTAGCCGAGATCGACGACGAGCGGGTCGGCGGCGCGACGCAGCGCGGGGTGTACGGCGAGCCATCGGTCCATGCGGCGCAGGCGGTTGACGCCCGTGGTGCCGCGGGTCACCCGCCCTTCTGCCATGCGCTCATTCTGTCCTGGCCGCGCTCGATAGGGTGGAAGCATGACCCACACGCTGATCCTGCTGCGCCACGGCCACTCTGTCTGGAACGAAAAGAACATCTTTACCGGATGGGTCGACGTCGGCCTCACCGAACAAGGCAGAGCCGAAGCGCGTCGGGCGGGTGAGCTCATTGCGGCATCAGGACTGAAGCCACGGATGCTCTACACGAGCCTTCTCAAGCGTGCGATCCACACCGCCAACATCGCTCTCGAGGTCGCCGATCTCGACTGGCTGCCGGTGAAGCGCAGTTGGCGGCTCAACGAGCGTCACTACGGCGCGCTCCAGGGCCTCAACAAGGCCGAGACGCTCGCGGCACACGGGGAAGAGTTGTTCATGACCTGGCGTCGGAGCTTCGACACCCCGCCGCCGCCGCTCGACGACGACGCCGAGTTCAGCCAGGTGCACGATGCGCGCTACAGCGGCATCGATGGCGAGGTGCCCCGCACCGAGAGTCTGAAGCTCGTGATCGACCGCATGTTGCCGTACTGGCAGAGCGACATCACGCTCGACCTCGCGACGGGCCAGACGGTGCTCGTGACTGCTCACGGCAACTCACTGCGTGCGCTCGTGAAGCACCTCGACGGCATCAGCGACGACGCGATCTCTGAGCTCAACATTCCGACCGGCATTCCGCTCGTCTATGAGCTGGGCGATGACTTCATGCCCGTGAAGCCCGCCGAGTACCTCGACCCGGAGGCCGCCGCCGCGGGCGCTGCTGCGGTTGCCGCTCAAGGCAAGAAGTAGCCCACTGAACGACGAAAGCCCCCTGGCTGAGGCCGGGGGGCTTTCGCGTTGATGGTGTGTTTCTAGGCGTCAGCCTGCACCCAGTCGCCCGTTGCGAGGTACTGCACCTTCTTCGAGATCGAGACCGCGTGGTCGGCGAAACGCTCGTGGTACCGCGAGGCCAGGGTGGCGTCGACGGTGTCGACCGCCTCGCCCTTCCAGCTCTCACCGAGCACCTTGTCGAAGACGCTCAGGTGCAGCGCATCGATCTTGTCGTCTTCGTCGCGAATGTACTCGGCGATCGCAAGGTCTTCCGACTCGAGCAGTTCGACGAGCTTGCGTGCGATCTCCACGTCGAGTGCGCCCATCTCCTTGAAGGTGCCGCGCAGACTCTTCGGAACCACCTTGTCGGGGAACCGGTAGCGCGCGAGCTGCGCGATGTGCTCCGACATGTCGCCCATGCGCTCGAGCGATGCGCTGATGCGCAGAGCGCTCACGACCACGCGCAAGTCGCGCGCGACCGGTTGCTGGCGGGCAAGGATATTGATGGCGAGCTCATCGAGCTCCGCGGCCGCCGCGTCGATCTTGGCGTCGTCGGAAATCACCGTTTCGGCGAGCGAGACGTTCGACTCGTTGAACGCTCGCGTGGCGTTGTCGATCGAGTCGGCGACGAGCACGGCGATCTCCACAAGTCGTTCGCGCACCTCTCGCAGCTCTTGCTGGAATACTTCGCGCATAGCAGTTCGTCCTCTTGATTCTGATGGGTCTCCGGCACAGTCCCCCACACGGTCCCGTTCGACGGTGAACGGCATGTGGCGCGCAGGTGAACTCTCTGGTAGCAGTGGCAGACCGGGGCGCGAAGCGGCCGATCGATTCACTGCCGGTCACTAATCTAGTGGTCATGGACTCGGCACTGCTCGTGCCCCTCGCTCTCGCCCTCGGGGCGCTGATCGGGGCTGGAGCCGTCGCCGCAATCGTGGCGGCTACCCGTCGCGGGCGAATGGCGGCGGAAGTCGTCTCAACGACGGTGCCCGATGGCGTCGACCAAGTAGTCGAGGCGCTCGAGTCGGCGGGCGTTGTGCTTGATTCGAGCAACAACGTCGTGAAGGCATCGCCAGGAGCTTTTGCTCTGGGTCTCGTCTGGCATCGCACGCTCGTCCACGCGCGGCTCGTCGAGCTCGTCGAGAAGGTGCGGAGGGGTGGTGAACCGCTCACCGAAGAAGTCGAGTTGAGCAGAGGCCCGCTCGGCGACGCTGCTATATACCTCTCGGTGCGCGTGGCACGCCTCGGTAGCCGATTTGTCCTCTTGCTCGCGGAAGACCGGACCGAGTCGTATCGATTGGATGCCGTGCGACGCGACTTCGTCGCCAACATCAGCCACGAGCTCAAGACTCCCATCGGTGCGATCGGCCTGCTGAGCGAGGCTCTCGGACATGCGGCCGATGACCCGGTTCAGGTTCGTCGATTCGCCGACCAATTACATCGAGAAGCAGAACGTCTCGGCAGCCTCACACAAGAGATCATTGAGCTCTCGAGGTTGCAGGCCAAAGATGCACTCACTCGCCCCGAAGTGATCGACGTCGATACCGTGATCGCGGCGGCGATCGACCAAAACCGGGTGCTCGCCGATGCCCATCGCATCACCCTCGCGAGCGGGGGTGAGCGTGGGCTGCGCGTGTGGGGCGACGACGCCATGCTCATCACGGCCGTTCACAACCTCATCGCCAATGCGGTGCAGTATTCGCCCTCGCCATCGCGGGTCGGAATCGGTGTGAGCTCGACCGACGACGTCATCGAGATCGCTGTGACCGATCAAGGCATCGGCATTCCCGAAGACGAGATCGACCGTGTCTTTGAGCGATTCTTCCGCGTCGATCAGGCACGTTCTCGGTCGACCGGCGGCACCGGTCTCGGCCTCAGCATAGTGAAGCACGTTGTGCAGAACCACGGCGGCGATGTTCGCGTGTGGTCTCAGCACGGTCGTGGTTCGACGTTCACGATTCGCTTGCCGCGCGTTTCCCAACCCGCGCCCGCCACCACCGGAAAGGCCCGCACATGACCCGTATCTTGATCGTCGAAGACGAACCCGCACTGTCAGAACCGCTCGCTTACTTGCTCACGCGCGAGGGTTACGCAACGACCGTGGTGGCCGACGGCGCGGCCGCCCTGACCTCATTCGACCAATCGGGGGCCGACCTCGTGCTACTCGACCTCATGCTTCCCGGCCTTTCGGGCACCGAGGTCTGCCGTGAACTGCGGCAGCGGTCCAGCGTGCCAATCATCATGCTCACCGCGAAAGACAGCGAGGTCGACATCGTCGTGGGGCTCGAGCTCGGGGCCGACGACTACGTCACCAAGCCCTATTCGACGCGCGAACTCCTCGCGCGCATCCGTGCCGTCATGCGTCGTCAGAGCGATGAGGGTGACCTCGACGACGGAGTGCTTACGGTCGGAAGCGTGCGAATGGATGTCGACAAGCACCAGGTCACCGTCGAGGGCCGCGAGATCGCGATGCCGCTCAAAGAGTTCGAGTTGCTCGAGCTATTGCTGCGCAATGCGGGCCGCGTGCTCACGCGCGGGCAACTCATTGACCGTGTGTGGGGAGCCGACTACTTCGGAGACACGAAGACTCTCGATGTGCACGTCAAGAGAATCCGCTCGAAGATCGAGCCCGACCCATCGAACCCGCGCATGCTCGTGACCGTTCGCGGCCTTGGTTACCGCTTCGAAGACTAGGCGAGCCGCCGCCGTCGGCTACGGAACAAGCAACTCGTACTCGGGCAAGCTGCCGTCGAGCACAGGGACAAGCAACTCGACCCCCGGCGCGGTGCCGTAGCTCAAGAAGATCGGCACAAGGCCGCCGATGCTGTCGGTGGCACCGGTGACGAGAATCTGATCCTGGTCGGGGCCGCCGAACGCGGTGCGGCCGTTGGCCGAGATCACGACGATTTCGGTGACGCGCTCGGAGCCATCTGTCCACTGAATCGAGAGCCGCTTGCCGACGGTCGACGGGTTAACCACCGTCATGACGAGGTTGAGCGTCTCGGGGTCATCACCGATGAGGAGCGCATTGCGCACGAGCAACTCGCCCACTTCCGTGCCGACACCGTCGCTCGGGTCGTACTCTTTCTCGGTCCCGATGACGGCGCCGAAGGTGCAGCCGGAGGTGGTCAACAGCAGCGCGGCTGCGAGCGCGATCGACGCCGCCAAACGGGTTTTCACGGGTTGCCTCCAGAGCACAGGGGGTAGTCGTTCGTCTGCGGCACGGGCGGCACACGACAGACCTTTGGTCTTTAGTCTAGCCAGCCTTGAGCACCTCGCGCGGGGTCGCGGGACGCCCGACCCCCCGCCGAGGCTGAGAAACCGCTGTGGTAGACTTGAGCTTCTGCGGAAGGACCACCATCCATGCTTTTCCAGGTCGGCGAGACTGTCGTCTACCCCCATCACGGGGCTGCCACGATCATCGAAGTCAAGAACCGAACCGTTCGGGGTGAAGAGAAGCTTTACCTCAAGCTCAACGTGACTCAGGGCGATCTCACCATCGAGGTGCCGGCGGACAACGTCGACCTCGTGGGCGTTCGTGACGTCATCGGGCAGGAAGGTCTCGACCGCGTCTTCGAGGTGCTGCGCGCCCCGTTCACGGAAGAGCCCACCAACTGGTCGCGTCGCTACAAGGCCAACCTCGAGAAGCTTGCCTCGGGCGATGTCATCAAGGTGTCCGAGGTCGTGCGCGACCTGTGGCGCCGCGATCAAGATCGTGGCTTGAGCGCCGGCGAGAAGCGCATGCTGGCCAAGGCCCGTCAGATTCTCATCAGCGAGCTTGCTCTCGCTGAGAAGACCGACGAGGAAAAGGCCTCGACGGTTCTCGACGAGGTTCTCGCCTCCTGAGCACTCCGCTCGTGACCGAGCCCGTCGCCGGTGCGCCGCGCCTCGCGGTCGTCGTCGTCGCCGCCGGCAGCGGAACCCGATTGGGTCACGCTGAACCCAAAGCATTCGTGGCCGTCGGCGGACGCACTCTGCTGGAGCACGCCCTCGACGGTGTTTTCTCGTTGGCGGAGCCCGCTCAGGTCGTCGTGGTTGCGCCTGCATCGCATCGCAATGAGGCGCGCACGATCGCATTGCGCTCGGCGGGCCCTGCGCGCGACGTCGTCACGGTCGTCGTCGGCGGCGACAGTCGCCTCGCGTCCGTCCGGGCCGGGGTCGCCGCGATCGCCGACGGAGTCGAGACCGTTCTCATTCACGACGCCGCCCGAGCATTCACCCCGGTCGAGGTCTTCGACCGCGTTGTGGCGCGAGTGCGTGCCGACGGCGTCGGTGCGATACCCGCGCTGCCGGTGGTCGACACGATCGCGCGGCGCGAGCCCGACGGCGCGGTCGTGGAACAGGTCGATCGCGCGCAGCTCGCGTCGATCCAGACCCCCCAAGGTTTTCCGCTCGAGAAGTATCGCGCCGCACTCGCGGCGGTCGCACCCGACGCCGAGCACACTGACGACGCCAGCGTGTTTGCTGCGGCAGGGCATCCCGTCGTCACCGTTCTCGGTGATGATCGCGCGTTCAAGGTGACCACCCCGTGGGATCTTCGGCGGGCACAACAGCTTGTCGCCGACGACCGACCCTCGCTGCGCACGGGCATCGGCGTTGACGTGCACGCCTATGACGACGCTCAGCCGCTCTGGCTCGGCGGCCTCTACTGGCCCGACGAACCCGGCCTCGCCGGGCACAGTGACGGCGACGCCATCTGTCACGCGATCTGCGACGCTCTGCTCTCGGCCGCCGGTCTCGGAGACATTGGGTCGCGGTTCGGCGTCGATGATCCGCGATTCGCGGATGCTCGCGGCGAGGTCTTCCTCACTGCCACTCTCGAGCTGCTGCGCGATGCGGGGTTCGACGTGCTCAACGTGGCGGTGCAGGTGGTCGCCCAGCGCCCGCGCTTCGCTGCTCGGCGGCACGAAGTCGAGGCCCTGCTCAGCCGCGTGCTCGGCGCTCCGGTGAGCGTGGCCGCCACGACGAGCGACGGCCTCGGGTTCACGGGTCGCGGCGAAGGTGTCGCCGCCATCGCCACCGTGCTACTTCGGTCATAGAACCCCGCCGGTAGGCTGGGGCGGTGACCGTGCGCCTCTATGACAGCCTCCAGCAGGCCGTCGTCGACCTCGAAACGCGGGTCGAGGGCCATGTGGGCATCTACGTCTGCGGGCCGACGGTGCAGTCGTCGCCGCACATTGGGCACCTGCGCAGCGCCCTGGTCTACGACCTCTGGCGCCGATGGTTGATCGCTCGGGGCTTCGCGGTGACCTTCATTCGCAACGTCACCGACATCGACGACAAGATTCTGGCGGCCGAGACGGCCGACGAGCCGTGGTACGCCGTGGCCTACCGGGTTGAGCTCGAGTTCACCGCCGGGTATCAGGCGCTGGGCATCCTGGCCCCGACCTATGAGCCCCGCGCGACCGCGAGCATCGCGCAGATGCACGACCTCATTGCCGCTCTCATCGAGCGCGGTCACGCATACCCGGCTGAGGACAACAGTGGCGATGTCTACTTCGACGTGCGCAGCTGGAGCCGCTACGGCGAGCTGACCCGCCAGAGCCCCGACGACATGGAGGAAGCGGGTGATTCACCCGCGCGCGCCAAGCGCGACCCGCGCGACTTCGCCCTGTGGAAGGGTGCGAAGGCTGACGAGCCGGCGAGTGCCCAGTGGGATTCCCCGTGGGGGAGCGGGCGCCCGGGTTGGCACATTGAGTGCTCGGCGATGGCGGCGCGCTACCTCGGCGACTCATTCGACATTCACGGCGGCGGGCTAGACCTGCGGTTTCCGCACCACGAGAACGAGCTCGCGCAGTCGAGCGCTGCAGGCCACGCGTTTGCGCGCCACTGGGTGCACAACGGACTCGTGACCGTCGGCGGGCAGAAGATGTCGAAGTCGCTCGGCAACTCCGTCTTCGCCGCCGACTTGCTCGCCACCCACCGCGCTGCTGTCGTGCGCTACTGGCTCGGGTCGGCGCACTACCGCTCATCGATCGACTACACCCCAACCTCGCTCGACGAAGCGCAAGCCGCTCTCGAGCGCATCGAGGGCTTCCTCGCTCGCGCATCCCGTCGCGTCGCGTCAACCCGCTTCGCCGAGCTGGACGTCGAGGTGCCGGCCGAGTTCGCCGCCGCGATGGATGACGACCTGGCGATTCCCCAAGCCCTCGCGGTGCTGCACGATCGCGTGCGCACCGGCAACGCGGCCCTCGACGATGATGATGTCGCCGCGGTCGCACAGGCGCGAGCCGAGGTGGCGGCAATGGTCGCCGTGCTCGGCTTCGATGCGGCCGAGACGGATGCTCGCGACGACGACCCCACGCATCGAGCCCTGTCGGCTCTCGTCGACCGGTTGATCGCCGAACGCCGCGAGGCCCGCGAGTCGCGCGACTTCGCGACGGCCGACCGTATTCGTGACGATCTCGCTGCGGCGGGCATCGTGCTGGAAGATTCACCGACCGCAACCGACTGGAGTACTGATGGCTAAGCAAGGGCGCCCCGGCGCCAGCAAGAAGAAGAAGGGCCCCACGGTCGGTTCGGGTGGCCAAGGCCGTCAAGCGCTCGAGGGCCGCGGGCCCACGCCCAAGGCCGAAGACCGCAGCTGGCACCCCGCCGGAAAGCGCAAGGCCGCGAACGATCGCCTCGCCGCGGCCCGAACTCGGGCGGGAGGCAACTCCGGCGGCGGCCAGCAGTCGAGCCGCTCGCGCGCTCCGAAGAAAAACGTCGACGCTGAGGTCGTGAGCGGCCGCAACTCGGTGCTCGAGGCTTTGCGGGCGAAGATTCCGGCCAGCACGCTCTACATCGCGTCGCGCATCGAGATGGACGACCGCGTGAAAGAGGCGCTCTCACTCGCCACCAAGCGCGGCATTCCGGTGCTCGAGATCATGCGTCCTGAGCTCGACCGCATGACGGGTGAGAATTCGGTCAACCAGGGCATCGCGATTTCGGTGCCGGCCTACGAGTATGCGCACCCCATGGACCTCGTCACGCGCGCCGTTGATCGCGGCCAGACCCCGTTGCTCGTTGCGCTCGACGGCGTGACCGACCCGCGCAATCTCGGGGCGATCATCCGGTCGACCGCAGCGTTCGGCGGGCACGGCGTGATCGTGCCGCAGCGTCGGTCGGTCGGCGTCACGGCCGCGGCCTGGAAGACCTCGGCGGGCGCCGCAGCCCGCACTCCCGTGGCCATGGCGGCGAACCTCACGCAGACCCTCAAGGCGATGAAGGCCGAGGGAGTCTTCGTACTCGGCCTCGACGGTGGTGGCGACATGATGCTGCCGCAGCTCGAGCTCGCCGACCGCCCGATCGTGATCGTCGTGGGCAGTGAAGGCAAGGGCTTGTCGCGGCTCGTCACCGAGACCTGCGATGCGATTGTGTCGATTCCGATCTCGGCGGCGACCGAATCGCTCAACGCTGGCATTGCGGCGAGCGTCGCGCTGTACGAGGTCTCACGGAGGCGCGCGGCACTGTAGTAACTCGTGACGCTCGACCGAGAGCGATAGCTATAGCCGCGCGTTCGGAGCCCCGACCTCGGAGAAGATCTCGGGATGCGTGGCGAGCAGTCGTCGCGTGCGGCGGATGTGATTCTCGACCGTGCGCTCGGCACTCTCGGTGTCACCCTCGCGCAGGGCGGTCACGAGCAAGTGATGTTCGTCGTGCACGATGCGCTGGCTGTGCTCATCAATCATGAGCGTGTAGGCGCGGCGGTAGGGCTGTGTCGTGTTCCACAGTCTGCTCACGAGGTCATTGAGCATGAGGGTCTCGGCGCCGGAATAGCTGAGCATGTGAAAGGCGCGGTCGAGCCGCAGGAATTCAGCGACGTCGTCGGTCTGGGTCATCTGCTGGGCGAGTTCGTCGAGTTCGTGAAGGTCGCGCGCCGTCAGTGACGGCAGCGAATAGCGGATCAGCAGAGGCTCGAGTCGCTCGCGAGCTTGATAGACCTCTTCGCACTCGACCAAGGTGAGCTTCGATACCCACGCGCCTGCGTTCGCAACCAGGGTCACGAGCCCTTCGGCTTCAAGCAGTTTGAGGGCTTCCCGCACGGGCACGCGGCTGGCCCCGAACCGTTCAGCGATCTCTTCTTGACGCAACCGCGAGCCGGGGGGGTAGGTGCCGCGCACGATGCCGTCGCGTAGCCCCTCCGCGACGCGGGCGCTGGCGTTGCCGTCGCGTGTCGCGGGGCTTGAGGCCAGGTACGCGTTCACTCGGCAGGCTTTCGCGGATCCCACAGGACGACGCTCGCGTCGCGCTCATAGGCCTTGCCGGTCGGAAAACTGACGAGCTCGAACTGCATACCCCAGGGTGACAGAAAGTAGACCCAGCGCTGACCCGCGCTCGCATTGCGGCTCGCGGTCGGTTCGCCGAGCACGCGGATGCCGTTCGACTGCAAGTGGGCGACCGCAGCATCGAGGTCGTCAACGTAGAAGGCGAGGTGGTGGCCACCGATGTCGCTGTTGCGCGGCTGCGGCGCTTGGCCATCGGCTGGCTCCCATTGGAAGACCTCGAAGTTGGGCCCGTGCCCGCAGCGATAGAAGCGCAGCTCGCGCATCACCGAGCGGGGGTGCACGTTCAAGTGCTCGTGCATCCAGTCGTCATCGCGCTCAAAGGGACCGAGCGAGTAGACGTACTCGCACCCGATGACGTCGACGAAGAAGCGGTGGGCTTCGTCGAGGTCGGGAACCGTGAAGCCAATGTGCTCCGCGCCCCGAAGGCCTGGAAGTGCCATGTCGACATCCCTTCATCGCGACGACTGGATGCAATCGTAGCGGGAATCACGTCAAGCTCGCTGTCGAACGCACGAAACTGTTGAGATTGGATGCAATTCCGGTTAGGGTTGCGCGCATGCCGAAACAACGACGTTTGGAATCGACAGTTCCGTGGGTAGAGCTGAGCACGACGGCCGCCGACTGGAAGGCCGCCGACCCCGCGCTGCTCGCGACCATGCTCGGCCAGCTGCACCTCATCAGGGCCTTCGAAGAGCGCGTGCTCGACCTCGCGGCTGAAGGCCTCGTGCACGGGCCGGCCCACTCATCGATCGGTCAAGAGGGCGGTGCGGTCGGGTCGATCGTGGCCCTGCGGTCGAGCGACGCCGTCAATGGCTCGCACCGCGGCCACCACCAGTTTCTCGCCAAGGCGCTCACGCACGTGGCGCAGAGCGGTCTGACGCTTGACGCACTCGTCACCGCCGACATTCAGACCGTGTTGCAGAAGACGCTCGCCGAGATTCTCGGCCTTGCCCAGGGCTACTGCCGCGGTCGCGGGGGTTCGATGCACTTGCAGTGGTTCGAGGCCGGTGCTCTCGGCACCAACGCGATCGTCGGCGGCGGGGCCCCCATGGCCACCGGGAACGCGTGGGCGCAGAAGCACGCGGGCACGAGCGACCTCACCATCAACTACTTCGGCGACGGCGCCGCCCAGATCGGCTCAGTGCTCGAGTCGATGAACCTCGCGGCGGCCTGGACGCTGCCGGTGTGCTTCTTCATCGAAAACAACCTCTACGCGGTCGCGACCCGCATCGAAGAGAGCGTCGCCGACACCCGACTCGCGGTGCGCGGCCAAGGCTTCAGCATTCCGTCGTGGCGTGTTGATGGCATGGACCCGCTCGCGGTGCACCTCGCGATGCAGCAGGCTGCCGAACTCATGCGGTCGGGCGGCGGGCCCACCATCATCGAGTCCGAGGTCTATCGGTTCTTCCACCAGAACGGCCCCTACCCCGGTAGCGCGTTCGGCTACCGCACCAAAGAAGAAGAGGCCGAGTGGAAGAAGCGCGACCCGCTTGACCGCGTCGCCGCCGAGATGATGAAGCTCGGACTCATCGACCAGGGCGGCGTCGACAGCGTGCGCGCCCAGTCGATTGCGGCGATGGATGCGGCCACCGAACAACTGCTCGAGGCCGACCCCGAGAAGCAAGGTCGCCGGCGAATCCGCCCCGAGCTCTGGCCCGACCCTGCGTTCGTCGACGTCGGCGTGCGCGGTGATGCGAGCGAGCTCGACGCCTTGCGCGTGCTCGACCCGAGCCGCTCCGACGCCGCACGCGAGGAGATCAAGTTCGTCGACGCCGTCGCCGCGGTGATGGAACGTCGGATGAGCGAGGATGAGCGCATCGTGGTGCTGGGGGAGGACATCCACCGCCTCAAGGGCGGCACGAACGGCGCGACCAAGGGCCTTGCCGACGCTTTTCCGGGGCGGGTTCTCGGAACCCCGATCAGCGAAAACGCCTTCACGGGACTCGGCGGTGGCATGGCCCTCGACGGTCGCTACCGCCCGGTTGTCGAGTTCATGTACCCCGACTTCATGTGGGTGGCCGCCGACCAGGTGTTCAACCAGGTGGGCAAGGCACGTCACATGTTTGGCGGCGACAACCCCGTTCCGCTCGTGCTGCGCACCAAGGTCGCGATGGGCTCGGGTTACGGCTCGCAGCACCTCATGGACCCCGCGGGCATTTTCGCCACCGCGGCCGGCTGGCGCATCGTTGCCCCCTCGACCGCGGCCGACTATGTCGGGCTCATGAATGCTGCCCTCGCCCTGCAAGACCCCGTGCTCGTGATCGAGCATGTCGATCTCTATGGCGAGAAAGACGAGATCATCGCGGGCGACCTCGACTACATCATTCCTCCCGGCACCGCTGCTGTCCAGCGCGAAGGTAATGACGTGACCGTGATCAGCTACCTGTCGATGGTGCGCCACTGCGCAGAAGCCATCGAGCAGACGGGTATGGATGCGGAGCTCATCGACTTGCGCTGGCTCGACCGCGCCTCGATCGACTGGGCGACAATCGAGGCGAGCGTCAAGAAGACGAACGCGGTGCTCATCGTCGAGCAGGGAGCCCGCGGCGGGTCGTACGGCGGCTGGCTTGCTGACGAGATTCAACGGCGCTTCTTCGATTGGCTCGACCAGCCTGTGCAGCGCGTCACCGGCACCGAGTCGTCGCCCTCCATTTCGCGTGTTCTCGAGCGTGCGGCGATCGCCCGCACTGAGGAAGTCGTCGCCGGTCTTGAGCGTGTGCGTCGGAACGCGGGGGGTGCCTGATGGCAACGACGATTCGCATGCCGGAGGTGCTCGCGAACGTCACCGAAGCCGCCGTGCAGAAGTGGCTTGTGGCTCCGGGCGACACGATCGCGGTCGGCCAGCCCTTCGCCGAGATCGAGACTGAGAAGGCTGTTGTCGAGTACACCGCCGAGACGGCCGGAACCGTGCTCGAACTGTTGATCAAGGAGGGCGACAACGTCGATGTCGGCGCGCCCATCGCCATCGTGGGCGAGGTGGGGGAGGTGGCCCCTGCCTCGCCTACACCCACGGCGCCGGCGACCGTCGCGGCGGCTGCGCCGGCCCCTTCTGCGCTAGCTCCCGCAACGCCGGCCACTGCTGCGCCAGCCGTTGCCGCGGCGGCTCCCGCTGCGTCAGCGCCTGAGGCCGCCGTCGCCCACCCCGGTGAGCGTCGGTTCATCAGCCCCCTCGTGCGCCGACTCGCGCGCGAGCGCGGCCTCGATCTGGCGGGAGTACAGGGCACAGGCCCCGACGGCCGTATTGTGCGTCGCGACATTGACGCTCTCGCCAGCCACGCGCCCGCGCCTGCGGCACCGGTCGCCGCGTCGCCGCAGGGTGCACCATCGGCTGAGCCCGAGCTGATTCCGCACAGCCGTATGCGCACGACGATCGCCCGACGCCTCACCGAGAGCAAGTCGACGGTGCCGCACTTCTATCTCACGGCTGACTGCCGCGTCGATCGCCTGCTCAAACTACGGCGCGAGATCAACTCGATCGATGGCGTGAAGATCTCGGTCAATGACTTGGTCGTTAAGGCGGTCGCCGCGGCGTTCGCCGACGTTCCCGAAGCCAACACGACGTGGAGCGACGAGGGCCGTCTGCGGCATCGCACGGCTGATATCGCGATCGCGGTCTCGCTCGACGATGGACTCGTGACCCCCGTGGTGCGTGGTGTCGAGTCGCTCACCGTCACCGCGCTCGCGGCGACGATCGCCGATCTGGCCACGCGCGCGCGCGAGGGCAAGCTCAAGCAGCACGAGATCGAAGGGGGCAGCTTCGCGGTGTCGAACCTCGGCATGTTCGGCACGCAGGCCTTCAGCGCCATCATCAACCCTCCGCAGGCAGGAATCCTCGCGGTGGGCGCCGCGCGCCCGGCTCCCGTGGTGGTCGATGGTGCGCTCGAGGTGGGCACGGTCATGACCGTCACGCTCTCGGCCGATCACCGGGTGATGGATGGCGCGCTCGCCGCCCGCTGGCTCGCCGCTTTCGTCGCCCGAATCGAGAGCCCGGCATCGATCCTCGCGTGATGCGCGCGGCATACTCTGTGCTGAAGAACCGCAGAAGTTTCACTCGTCACGGTGCTGACCGTCACCCATGCCCGGTGCGCGGGGGATAGTGTTCCCCTGGTCGCCGATGACCCGAGGGAGCCTGACATGCAGATCGCCATCCGGCGTGAACCGATCGACGGGGAGAAGCGCGTCGCCGCCACCCCCGCGACCGTGAGCCAATTCGTAGCGGCGGGGTACACCGTCTCGATCGAGAAAGGCGCGGGTGTGGCTGCGGGTCACGCCGATGCCGCCTATGTCGACGCGGGCGCGTCACTTGTGGCGAGCATCCCGCTGGCCAAGACGCAGGTGCTTGCCCACGTGCGCCCGCTCGATACCGCCACGATCGCGAAGTTGCCCAAGGGCGCCGTGACCGTCGGCTTCGCGTCGCCCGCGAGTGAACTCGATGCCGTGGCGGCCTTGGCGGCGCGCGGGGTCACGGCGTTCTCGCTCGAGCTGATTCCGCGCATCTCGCGCGCACAGTCGATGGATGCCCTGACGTCGCAGTCGCTCGTCGCCGGCTACCGTTGCGTGCTCGAGGCGGCGATGCGGTTCGACCGTTTCTTGCCCCTCTACATGACGGCGGCCGGAACGATCCCGCCCGCCAAAGTGCTCGTGCTCGGCGCGGGGGTGGCGGGCCTGCAGGCCATCGCCACGGCGAAGCGCCTCGGCGCCAAGGTCTCGGCCTACGACGTGCGCTCGGCCTCGGCTGACGAAGTGCAGTCGATGGGCGGAACCTTCATTCACCTCGACCTCGACGCCTCGGCCGACGCCGCTGGCGGGTACGCGAAAGAGCTCGCGGCCGATCGCGCCGATCGCCAGCGCGAGCTGCTCGCGCCCTATATCGCCGATGCCGACCTCATCATCACGACGGCTGCGATTCCGGGGCGGCCTGCTCCGCGACTCGTCACAGCCGCGATGGTGAAGGGCATGCGCGCGGGGTCGGTCATTGTCGACCTCGCAGCCGAGACCGGGGGCAACGTAGAAGGCGCCGTCGCGGGAGTCGACACATCGGTTGCGGTCGCCGGCGGAACCGTCACGATCGTCGGCATGAAGGATGCTCCCTCAACGATGCCCGCCGACGCGTCGCGTCTGCTCGCCCAGAACATCGCGAACTTCATCGCGCTCATGACGGTCGAGGGTGCTCTCACCCCCGACTTCGACGACGAGGTCGTCGCGTCATCGTGCCTGACCCACGGGGGAGAGGTGCGGCATGAGCCCACCGCCTCGGCCCTCGCCGACCGAAAGGGCTCGAACTGATGGACCCCATCACGCTGCTGACCTTCTTCGTGCTCTCCGTCTTCGTCGGCTTCGAAGTCGTCTCGAAGGTGTCGAGCACGCTGCACACCCCGCTCATGTCGGGGGCCAACGCCATTCACGGCATCATCCTGGTCGGCGCGGTCATCGTTGCCGGGCAGGCCGAGAACACGCTCGTGCTCGTGGTCGCGCTCATCGCCGTACTCATGGCGACGATCAACCTTGTGGGCGGCTTCGTCGTCACCGACCGCATGTTGACGATGTTCGGTGGCCGACCCAAGCCCGCCGCACGTGAGGAGGCGTCGAAGTGATGCTGCTCAGCCCGGAACTGACCGCCCTGCTCTATCTCGTGGCGGCCGTCTGCTTCATTCTCGCCCTCAAGGGTCTCGGCTCGCCGAAGACCGCTCGCCGGGGCAACCTCATCGGTGCCTTCGGCGCCGTGCTCGCCATGGTCGTCGTGTTTCTCTCGACGGAGCTCGACAACGTCGCCCTGATTCTCGGGGTCATCGCCGTCGGCACCGTCATCGCGGTTCCTGCGTCACGCATGGTCAAGATGACGCAAATGCCCCAACTCGTCGCGCTCTTCAACGGTGTCGGTGGTGGTGCGGCCGCGCTCGTGGCCCTGCTTGAGCTGCAGCACAGTTCGACGACCGGTGCGTTTATCGCCGTTGCCTTCACGCTGCTGATCGGCTCGATCTCGTTCTCGGGCTCGGTCATCACGTTCCTGAAACTGCAAGAGCTCATGCCGACGAGGCCCATCGTGTTCCCGGGCCAGGCCGTTGTCATCGTTCTGCTGCTTGTCGTGGGCCTCGCGAGCGCGGTCATCATCGTGCTCGACGACGCCGTGCTCACCGGCCTCGGGCTCGCCGGCGTCAAGACGATCGCGGCGATCGTTGCGCTGCTCGTCGGCCTCGTGCTCGGTGTCCTGCTCGTGTTGCCGGTCGGCGGCGCGGATGTGCCCATCGTCATCTCGCTGCTCAACGCCGGAACCGGTCTTGCCGTTGCCGCCTCGGGTCTCGTGCTCAGCAACACGCTGCTGCTTGTTGCGGGCACCCTCGTGGGAGCATCCGGCTCGATTCTCACCCGCGAGATGGCGAAGGCTATGGGTCGCAGTGTCACGGGCACCCTGTTCGGGGCGTTCCGGGGCGGGTCGACCGCGGGGTCGACAGCCGTGAGCGATCGCCCCGTGCGGTCGTCGAGTGCGGAAGACGTGGCGATTCTGCTCGGCTATGCCCAGCGGGTCATCGTGGTGCCGGGCTACGGACTCGCGGTTGCGCAAGCGCAGCACACCATGGCTGAACTCGCGACCACGCTGGAAGCCAAGGGCATCGAGGTTGTGTTCGGCATCCACCCGGTCGCCGGGCGCATGCCGGGGCACATGAACGTGCTGCTCGCCGAAGCCAACGTGCCCTACGAAGTGCTCGCCGAGATGGACGAGGTCAACCCGCAGTTCAAGAACTGCGACGTTGCTCTGGTCGTCGGCGCCAACGACGTCGTGAACCCGGCTGCCAAGACGAGCCCCGGCTCACCGATCTACGGCATGCCCATTCTCGACGTGGCCTCGGCGCGCCAAGTGGTCTTCCTCAAGCGCTCCATGCGCCCGGGCTTTGCGGGCATCGAGAACGACCTGCTCTACGAACCGCAGACGACCCTGCTGTTCGGTG
Organism: Gulosibacter massiliensis; assembly: GCA_943369205.1. Classification (GTDB taxonomy): domain Bacteria; phylum Actinomycetota; class Actinomycetes; order Actinomycetales; family Microbacteriaceae; genus Microcella; species Microcella massiliensis_A. Next base: position 17,600 of record CALRMP020000025.1, read on the forward strand.
ACGCCAAAGAGTCACTCACGAAGGTTCTGACGGCAGTCAAGAACTTGTAGGCACACGGATGCCCTCCCGGCCGCCGCGCAGCGCCCTCGAGCCTGCGCGGCGCTGCCGTCGGAGCCCGCCGCCTCAGACCTTGTCGCGCCACGTGCCCGTCGGCTCGTCGTCGCCGTCGACGATCTCAATCTCGGTCGTGTCGAGCGCGGGCAGCGAGATGGTTTCCGTGAGCGGTGCGATGACGGTCGCCTCATCGCGCCGGTGCCGCAGCACCGTGTCGATGTATGAGCTCAGCGCCTCGGCGAGCGGAATCGACCGCGACTGGTTCTGCGAGAGGTACCAACGGTGTTCGAGCAACTGGTGGAACATCTCGGGCGTCTCGAGCTTGCCGCGGAGATCTTTCGGAATCGCGCGCACGACCGGCTCGAACACGCGCGCGAGCCATTCGTGCGCGACCTCTTCCTCATCCATCTCGCGGTCGGGATAGGTGGATGCCGCGTAGGCATCGAGGTCGTTGAGGAGTCGACGGGCCTGGTTCTCGCCGGCGTCGATGCCCGTCAGGCGGATCAATCGACGCGTGTGATGCCCCGCGTCGACCACCTTGGGGCGAATGCGCACTTCCGTGCTCGCGCCGTCGGTCGTGATCGCAAGCTCTTCGATATCGAAGCCGAGAGCGTTGAGGCGCTCAACGCGCTGGTTGATGCGCCAGCGCTCCGACCGGTCGAATGACTCCCAGCCGGTGAGCTCTTTCCACAGCGAGCGGTACGACTCGATGATGCCGTTGCTCGTTTCGATCGCGTCGACGCTCTCGTCGAGGCGCCCGCCCGCTTCGAGGTCGAGCAGCTCGCCAGCGATGTTGACGCGGGCAATCTCGAGGTCGTTCTCGCGCTGCCCGTTCGAGAGCCCGCCCTCATAGAGCTGACCCGTCTCGGCGTCGACGAGGTAGGCGGCGAACGCGCCGGCGTCACGGCGGAAGAGCGTGTTCGACAGCGACACGTCGCCCCAGAAGAAGCCGATGATGTGCAGTCGCACGAGCAGCAGCGCGAGAGCATCCACCAACCGCGTCGCCGTGTCGGGGCGCAAGGTCTGTGAGTACAGGGCGCGATAGGGCAGCGAGAACCGCAAGTGGCGCGTGACGAGCACGGGGGCAAGCTCTTCGCCGTCGGCACTCACGCGGCCGGTGATGACGGCGACGGGTTCGACGCACGGAATGTCGAGGCGCTGCAGCGTGCGGAGCATCTCGTACTCACGCCGCGCCATCTCTTCGGTGGTCTCCTTCACCGCGACGACGTAGTCGCTCATGTGCACGAAGCGCACGAGGTGGCGCGAGATGCCTTTGGGCAGTGAGGCGATCGTGTCGTCTGGCCACAGTTCGAGAGGCAGGTGCCAGGGCAGATCGAGCAGCGCGGTGTCGGTGACAGCGGAAGTGATGTTCAACGAGGCGGTCATGACCTGTGCCTTCTGATGCGGTGCGGCGGGCTCGCGCGGGGCGGAAATGCGGCGAGGGCGGGGCGGCCTGGTGGCACACCCCGCCCTCGTCGGCAGTGTCGTCAGTTCTGACGATCGACGTCAGTCAACCGATCAGCTGGAGATGGGCTCCTTGTTGAGGCGCAGGCCCGACGCCGTGTCGAAGACGTGCACGTGCTTCGGCTCGGGTGTGATGTAGACCATGTCTCCGCTGTGCGGGTGCACACGGCCGTCGACGCGAGCGACGATGTCGACGCGCTGACCCTGGACCTCGGTCTTGCCGTAGAGGTAGCCGTCGGCACCGAGCTCTTCAACGATCTCGACCTCGACGGGCAGGCCATCGCCGCTCGTCTTGACGATCATGTCTTCGGGGCGAACGCCCACGGTCACGATCTTCTCGCTCGTCGACGAGAGCACGTCGCGCGCGACGGGAGCGATAGCGGTGCCGAACTTCACGCCGCCGTCGGCGACCTCGGCCGGGAACAGGTTCATCGCGGGCGAGCCGATGAAGCCGGCCACGAAGACGTTGTTCGGGGTCTCGTAGAGGTCACGGGGCGTGCCCACCTGCTGCAAGATGCCGTCTTTCAGAACGCAGATGCGGTCACCCATGGTGAGGGCCTCGGTCTGGTCGTGCGTCACGTACACGGTCGTGACACCGAGTCGTCGCTGCAGCGACGCGATCTGGGTGCGGGTCTGCACGCGCAGCTTGGCGTCGAGGTTCGAGAGCGGCTCGTCCATGAGGAACACCTGGGGCTGACGCACGATGGCGCGACCCATGGCGACGCGCTGACGCTGACCACCCGAGAGGGCCTTCGGCTTGCGGTCGAGGTAAGGCTCGAGGTCGAGCAGCTTGGCCGCTTCGAGCACGCGGGCCGCGCGCTCGTCTTTGTTGATGCCGGCGATCTTGAGCGCGAAGCCCATGTTCTCGGCGACCGTCATGTGCGGGTAGAGCGCGTAGTTCTGGAAGACCATGGCGATGTCGCGGTCTTTCGGCGGGACGTCGGTGACGTTGCGCTCGCCAATGAAGATGTTGCCGTCGTTGACCTCTTCGAGGCCCGCGAGCATGCGCAGCGACGTCGACTTGCCGCAGCCCGAGGGGCCGACGAGAACGAGGAACTCTCCGTCGCCCACGTGCAGGTCGAGTGCGTCGACCGCGGGAACCGTGGAACCCGGGTAGAGGCGCGTGGCCTTGTCGAATGTGACAGTTGCCATAGTGTTCTTCTCCTTCACCGGCAGGTACGTGCCGGACGATCCTTCGTGAATGGATGGTGCCTTCAAGGCATGATGCGCGTCATTGAGCATCAGGAGCCAGTATGCCATCTCGCGGGCACTGTGCTGAATGCTCACGCTCGACCGAGCCACCGCAGGGCGCGAGCGGGTAGAATCGCGCGGGGCGCTACGGCGCCCTTGACTGTGTCGGGAGATTTCGGCTCTCGTCTGAATGGGGTTCCATGAGTGACAACTGGTCGGCGAGCGCACGTCCGTCGAAGAACGAGCGTCGCGCCGAGGCGCGCGAGAAGGCACGCCAGCTTCGCGAGGAGCAGCAGAAGAAGGAGCGCCGTTCGCGCCTTCTCTTGCAGGGCGGAGTCGCGCTTGCTGCCGTCGCCATCATTGCGGTGATCGCGCTCGTGCTGGTCAACTCGGTGCGCCCTGACGGCCCCGGCCCGCGCAACATGGCGAGCGACGGCATTCGCATCGGCGAAGGATTCGTCGCCGTCACCACGCCCGCCCTGGCACCGGATGACCGTCCGGTCACCTCGGAAGCGAATCCTCCCGGCGTCGTCGACATCCAGATCTTCGTCGACTACCTCTGCCCGATCTGCGGAGAGTTCGAAGAAGTCAATGGTCCGCTGATTCGCACCCTTGTCGAGTCGGGGGCTGCAACCGTCGAGTACCGCCCGATCGCAATCCTCACGAACATGTCCGCCGGCTCGCAGTACTCGCTGCGCGCGGCGAACGCTGCGGCGTGCGTGGCGAACTATTCGCCCGACTCCTTCTTTGACGTGAACGAGGCGTTCTTCATCGCGCAGCCCGAAGAGGGCACGACCGGCCTCGACGACGCGCAGTTGCTCTCGATCATCGAAGCCGCTGGTGCGACGGGGCCCATCGAGGAGTGCATCGCTGACCGCACCTTCCGATCGTGGGTGCAGGCCGCAACCGATCGCGCCGTCAATGGCCCACTGGCGATTCGGGATGCGGAGATCGAGTCGATTCAGGGAACCCCGACGATTCTCGTCAACGGTCAGGTGTTCGAGTACCGCTACCCCTTCGAGCAGAGCGAGTTCTCGCAGTTCGTGCTCCAGGCGGCCGGCGACGACTTCTCGACCAACCCGACCCCGTCTCCGACACCGACACCGTCGCCCTAGCGGCGGTACTCTGACACAGGGCTTCGTGCCCTGCGGACCCGCTTCGGGTCTGGCCGACTTGGCGCAATTGGTAGCGCACCCGACTTGTAATCGGGCGGTTGCGGGTTCGAGTCCCGCAGTCGGCTCTCTGTCGCGACGCGATGCGTCGTTCTTCCCCTCAGTCTCTGGGTGTGCGTGGTTGCGCCCAGCGTGGCGCGATGCGCCACGCCCGCAGTCGGCTCTGTTCGCGACACGATGCGCCACGGCCTTCTAGGGGGAGAAATCGCCCGCTGTGCCCCCCGTTTACGGCACAATCGTTCGCTTTACGACCACCACTGTTTGCCGTGCCTGTGCCGACAGGAATACCGTGAAATCAGCGGTTGGGGGACCGCAGCACTGCCGATCACGAGGGGAGGGCAGGGTGGTCCAGTTTGCATACTCCGGAACGGCTCTGACGACCCTCATGCTCGTCACCCTCCCTTTCCTTAGCTCTCCCGGCACGAGCCTTGAGGCGCTCCTCGACGAGTCGACCGATACGGGACGTGTTGTCGTGGTCGATGACCGAGACAGTGCCATCGAGGCGCTCATCGCCGCAGCCGAATACCGTGCCGATGGCGACGACTCGACAGACGCCGGATCCGACGACGAGGCGCCCGCCACTGACCCTTCTGACCCCGCTGACGGCACCGAGCCAGGAAGCCCGGCAACCGACCCGGGTACCCCGGGCAGCGACACCAATACGAACGGTGGCACCACGCCCCGACCGGGCCCCACGCCGAGCGCCCCGGCGCCCCCCGCGCCGAGCCCGTCAGCGACCCCGGCCCCGAGCCCCTCGGCCTCGAGCCCTCCCGCGCCTCCGGCATGCCCGACGGCAATCGGCGGGTCGACCCCGGGCGCGCCCTCGAAGACCTCGCCGCTTGGTGTCGCCGGCACCACGAGCGGAGACCTCCAGTCGTTTGCCGAGCGCTACAACGCAATTCGGGTGGCGAACTGTTTGCCTCCCGTGCCGTTTGCGAACATCCGGTACGACAGCTGCATGGAGCAGCGATTGTTCTGGATGGCGGAAGACCCGAGCAACGACCCCATGAGCGCGTGGGGCCACATTGGCTCGGTGCGTTCTGACGGTCTCCCGAGTGTTGGCTGCGACGGCAACCTTGCGGGGGGAAGTGGCAACACGGGGGCGACGGTCGCGCAGAAGTGGTGGGACTCATCGAGTCACCGCGCCTCGCTCTACAAGCCGACCTACACGGGCAGTACATCGAACGTCTGCATTCTGTTTGCGATGACGCACGGAGGCGTTCCGAACGAGCCGTTCGCCTTCGCTCGAGCCGCAGCGCGCTGGACCACCTGCTCGTAGCGCACCGAGGTCGCGCGAACGAGCTCGCACGGCCTCATTAGGCTGGGCCTACACAGCCCCGTCGGGGCGAGCGGAAAGGGCGAATTGTGGAGTCGACACTGCGCTGGGGAATTCTTGCCACCGGGAGCATCGCGCGATCGTTCGCCGGTGACCTGCGCGATGCGGGCATCACGGTCACAGCGGTCGGGTCACGCGCGCCCGGGGCAGCCGCGGCGTTCGCGGCCGAGTTCGGAATCCCGAATGCGCACGGCAGCTATGAGCAACTCGTCGCCGACCCCGAGGTCGATGTCATCTACGTGGCGACTCCGCACCCGATGCACTGCGCAGCCGCCCTCTTGGCGATTGATGCGGGCAAGCATGTGCTGGTGGAGAAACCCTTCACTCTGAACCGCGCCGAAGCCCAACAGGTCGCCGATCGCGCCGCCGACCGCGGAGTCGTTGCCATGGAGGCGATGTGGACCCGCTTCCTGCCCCACATGGTGCGGCTGCGTGAGCTCCTTGCCGAGGGTGCTATCGGCGACGTACGCACCGTCATCGCTGACCACACCCAGTCGCTGCCGACCGAGCCCACGCATCGCTTGCAGAGTCTCGAGCTGGGCGGTGGTGCGCTGCTCGACCTCGGCATCTATCCCGTGTCGTTCGCGGTTGACGTGTTGGGGCTTCCGACCACGATTCAGGCACACGCCTCGATGACGGCGACCGGGGTTGATCGACAGACGGCGATGATCTTCACCGACGACCACGGCAGGCAGGCCGTGCTGCACTGTGCCCTCGACACCGCCGGGTCGAACCGCGCGGTCGTGCTGGGCACGACGGGGGCAATCGAGATCGACCGCGTCTGGTACACCCCCACGGCGATGACGCGCTACGACCGGGACTGGAACCCGGTGGAGCGGTTCGAGGTGCCCGTCGCCACGCGGGGCATGCATTTCCAGGCGCTCGAGCTCGAACGCCGTGTGCGCGGGGAACAGCCCGCGAGCCTGCCTCTCGACGAGTCCGTGGCCATCATGGGGGTTCTCGATTCGGTGCGCGAGATCATCGGGCTGCGATACCCGAACGAGTAAGGCCACAGCCCGGCTCGGTATCATGTGCGGATGACCGAACCCGAGCAGCCCCTGAGCCGACGCGCCGCGCGCGAGGCTGAAGCGGCGTCGCGGCGGCGGCCAAGCAAGAACGAGCCCGTACCTGACGCGCCCGTCGAGGCCACGGTTGCCATGAACCTGGGGGCTGGCACCGAGTGGAATGCTGCGGCACCCACTGCGTGGAACCCCGCGGTACCGACGGCGCCGATCGCGCCCGGCGCTATCGCCGCGAACGCGCTGCCGACCGAAGTCTTCGCCGCAAGCGCTCCGCCCATGGCGGGCACGGGGCTCCCCGCCCAGACCACGGCCGAGGCGGCCGCCGAACCCGAGGCAAAGGGCATCGGGGCATTCGTTCGCAAGCATCCGCGTGCCGTGCTCACAACGGCGCTCTCCGTGAGCTTTCTCCTTCTGGGCTCAGCCGCGATCTTCGCCGGCATTGCCGTGGGGTCGGCGCAAGCCTCTCCGGTGCCCGTACCGACCGCGACCGAGACCCCCGAACCTGATCCCCGTCCGTTGCCCGGCGCGATCGCCGACCCGAGCAGGCTTCGCACGTGCTCGGTCGCCGCGATCGCGCGCGACGAACGACTCGACGAGTTCTTCGGCTCCGTCGTCAATGCAACGACGGGCGAAGTGCTGTGGGACCGCCAAGCCGACCGAGCCGTTCGCACCGGCAGCGTGTTGAAGGTCATTACCGCTGCGGCGGCGCTCGCCACGCTCGGCCCCGACCATCGCATGACGACGCGTGTGGTCTCCGGTTCGACTCCGGGCACCGTAGTTCTCATCGGTGGCGGCGACGCAACGATCAGCCGCTTGCCCGCTGGCCAAGAGAGCATCTATCGCGGCGCGCCCAAGCTGTCGGACCTCGCGGCGCAGACGGTCGCTGCCTACGCGGCGGCGAACCCAGATGCGCCCGGCATTACGAATCTCGTGCTCGACTCGACGTTCTGGAACCCGGCCGACAACTGGCACGAGACCTGGAACCGCGACCGCATTCCCGCCGGCTTCCAAGCACCCGCGACAGCGCTCATGGTTGATGGCGACCGCAACGACCCGCGCGCCCAAACGAGCGCTCGCTCGAACGACCCGATCGCGCGTGCGGGCCAGTGGTTCGCGCAAGCGCTCGCCGATGCCGGGAACCCGGGGGGCATTCCGACCATCAGCAGGGGTTCGGCAGTCGGGGGCACGACGCTCGGCCAAGTTCAGTCGCAACCTGTGAGCGTCTTGATCGGCCAGATGCTGCCCAACAGTGACAATACGCTCGGCGAGATGCTCGCGCGTGCCGTCTCGAAAGAGATCGGCCTTGATGGTTCGACGGCGTCGCTGACGCAGGCGATCACGGGTTCGCTCAACACCTACGGAGTGCCGACGGGCGACCTGATCATCAAAGACGGCTCGGGCCTCGCGACCGACAACGCCGTGCCAGCTCTCTACATGGCCCAGCTGTTCGCCGTCATCAACAAGCGCGACCGCAATCTCGGCATCATCATGGATGCTCTCCCGGTCGCCGGTGTGAGCGGCACGCTCTCCAGCCGCTTCACCGGGCCTAATGCGGTGGCGCGCGGCAATGTCACTGCGAAGACGGGCTGGCTCAGGTCGGCGTATTCACTGTCGGGCGTGATTCGTGCCGCTGACGGAACTCCGCTGACGTTCGCGTTCTATTCTGTGCGCACCGGGATTCCGGAGTCGGCGAAGGCCGCGCAAGACACTCTCGCTGCCGCGATCTACACGTGCGGCGACAATCTTTCGAACAACTGATCCAGCTCGGCAACGGAGGCGGCATGGCTCGCGCGCTGTTCATCATCGACGTGCAGAACGACTTCACCGAAGGCGGTGCGCTCGGTGTCGAGGGTGGGGCCGCGGTGGCCTCGGCGATTACGGAACACGTGCGCGAGCATCCCGATGACTATGACGTGGTGATCGCATCGCGTGACTGGCACGACCCCGACAACGACAACGGCGGGCACTTTGCGCTCGATGAGGCACCCGACTTCGTCGACACGTGGCCGCAGCACTGCATGGCGGGCACCGAGGGCGCTGAGTACCACCCGTCGATCGACACGGGCCTCATCGACATTCACGTGCGCAAGGGCCAGGGCGTGCCGGCCTATTCGATCTTCGAGGGGACGACCGATGACGGCCGTCGAGTCGTGACGGCGCTCGATCAACTGGGCGTCACGGAGATCGACGTCGTCGGTATTGCGACCGACTATTGCGTGCGAGCGTCAGCGCTCGACGCGCTGGCCGCGGGGCGTCGCGTGCGCGTGCTGAGCGACCTCGTCGCGGGCGTGGCACCGGAGTCGAGCGCGGCGGCACTCGTCGAGCTCGCGGCCGCAGGCGCGGTTGTCGAGCCGACGTCGGCCTGACCCGTCGGCCCGACCGCGTCCCGCCCCGCGTTTCTCACTCTTTCGGACACACCACACGCCTTCTTCCGTGGGAGGTGTCGCGAACAGTGCGAAGCAGGGAGCGAGAGCTGATCAGGGGGCTTAGACGAGCAGCTGGTGCTTCGCGAGGTCGCGGTAGAGCGGGACGTCACGCACGAGTTCGCTGTGGGTTCCGACACCGACAACGTGCCCGTGGTCGAGCACGACGATCTGATCGCTGTCGACGACGGTTGAGAGCCGGTGGGCGATGACGATGAGGGTGCGGTCTTCGGCGACTGCGTCGATCGCTTCGCGCATGCGCTGCTCGTTGACCCCGTCGAGCGATGACGTCGACTCATCGAGCAGCAGAATCGGGGGCGCGGCGAGCAACGCGCGCGCGATCGCGAGGCGCTGGCGCTCGCCGCCTGAGAGCATCACACCGTCTTCGCCGACCTGGGCGTCGAGCCCGCGCTCATCGCGGTCGAGCACCTCGCCGAGGTTCACCGACCGCAAGACCGCTGCACACTCCTCGTCGGTCGCCCCCGGTGTGCCGAGAAGCAGGTTGTCGCGTAGCGTGCCGGCCAGCACCGGAGCGTCTTGCTCGACGTAACCGATCTGGCCACGAAGCGCATCGCGCTCGAGGGCGCGAATGTCGGTGCCGCCCATGCGAATGACGCCATCGGTCGGGTCGTAGAAGCGCTCGATGAGCGAGAGCACCGTGCTCTTGCCAGCGCCGCTCGGGCCGACGAGTGCCGTGCGCGAGCCGACGGGCACGCTGAAGGTCACCCCCCGCAAGACTGTCTTGTCTCGCGTGTCGTCTCCGAGCGCTTCCGCCACGAGCTTCTCGGCCTCGGTCGCGTGGGCCGTCTCGGGGTAGCTGAAGTGCACGTTCTCGAACGTGATCGCGGCGGCATCGACGGTGGCAGCGGCGGGGACGACGTGAGCGTCGCCCTCGGTTTCGCTCGGCAGGCCGATGATTTCTTGAATGCGACCGAGTGCACCGAGTGCCGCGTTGACGCTCGTGATTGCGCCGAACGCCTGCCCGAGTGGGCCGATGAGCAAGAAGAGGAAGAGGATAAACGCCACGAGGTCGGCGACACCGATCGCCCCCGATGCGACACGAAAGCCGCCCACGCCGAGCACGACCAAGAACGACACCTGCAGAGCGATCGACGAGATCGGCACGACGAGGGCCGAAATCTTGGCGACCTTGATGCCCTGCTCCCACGCGCCGACGGCGTTCTCTTCGACGATCGCGATCTCACGCTCGGTCGCGTTCGCCGCACGCACGGTGCGCACCGACGAGATTGACCGCTCGACGGCCGCGGCAAGGTCGCCGACCTTCTCTTGCGCTTTGCGACTAGCGATGCGGATGCGTTGCGACAGCACCACGACCGTGACAACCGACACGGCGATCACGAGAACCGTCAACCCGAGCAAGGTCGGATCAATGAGGATCATCGCGATGAGCGCGCCAACGAAGGTGAGGCTGCCGCCGATTGCCTCGACGAGGCCTTGCGTGAGCACCGCGCGGAGCAACGTCGTGTCGCTGCCGACGCGGCTGACGAGGTCGCCCGTGCGGCGCTCGTCGAATTCGCTAATCGGCAAGTGCAGCATGCGCCGCACGAGCGCGCGACGACTCGACAGCACGACACCTTCACCCGTGCGCTGCAGCAGGTAGTGGCCGAAGCCGCTCAGCAGCGCACCGACGACGACGAGCGAGACGAGCACTGCCACGAGGGGCCCCAGGTCGCCGCCTTGCTCGACGATCGTGATGACCTGGCTGACCAGCAGCGGCTGGGCGAGGGCGGCGGCGGCGCCGAGCACACTAATCACGATGACCCAGCCGAGCACGACGCGGTGCTCAAGAAGGTACGGCAACAACTGGCTGAAGGTTGCGCGGGGCCCGTCGTCAACGGGGCGCCCGAACCGGCGGCGAGGGGTGTCAGTCGTGGAGCTCATGGCTCCATCCTGGCCGACGGCAACTCGGTACCGACCGAGTGTCGGGTCTAGGCTCTTCTCTCGTGCCCCAGCCCGTCATCTCCGCCCGCCAACTCACGAAGACCTACGGCGACCTCGCGGCCGTCGATTCGATCGACTTCGAGGTGGCTCCCGGCGAATCGTTTGGTCTGCTCGGCCCCAACGGTGCGGGCAAGTCGACCACGATGCGGATGGTCGGGGCGGTGTCGACGCGGACGAGTGGCGAGTTGAGCATCCTCGGCCTCGACCCGAATAATCACGGCCCCGATATCCGTTCGCAGCTCGGAGTCGTGCCGCAACAAGACAATCTCGATCAAGAGCTGCGGGTGCGCGACAATCTGCTCGTCTACGGGCGCTACTTCGGCCTGCCGCGCGCCGTCGTCGCCGAGCGGGCGGATGCCCTGCTGGAGTTCGCGCAACTGACCGACCGCAAGAAGGCCAAGGTCGACGACCTCTCCGGCGGCATGAAGCGCCGCCTGACGATCGCTCGTGCGCTCATCAATGAGCCGCGCATCCTGTTGCTCGACGAGCCAACGACGGGTCTCGACCCGCAAGCGCGTCACATTCTCTGGGACCGCCTGTTCCGCCTCAAAGAGCAGGGCACGACGCTCGTGCTCACGACTCACTACATGGACGAAGCCGAGCAACTCTGCGACCGCCTCGTCGTCATCGACAAAGGCCGCATCATGGCGGAAGGCTCGCCCGCAGCGCTCATTCGCGAATACTCGAGCAAAGAGGTGCTCGAGCTGCGGTTCGGCAGCGACAAGAACGCCGAGATCGCCGCGAGCCTGAGCGACATCGGCGAGCGGCACGAAGTGCTGCCCGACCGCATTCTCATCTACACGGCCAACGGCGAGGCCGAGCTTGAGCGCGTCACCGGCAGGGGGCTGCAGCCCATCACATCGCTCGTGCGTCGGTCGAGCCTCGAAGACGTCTTTCTGCGCCTCACCGGCCGGAGTCTTATCGAATGACACTTCAGACGACTCGAGAAGACTCCGCGCGCGCCCTCGCGGGCGGTGTCGCTCCGCGCCGCTGGGGCTCGTGGTACATCGCCGAGCACCGCATTCGCGCCATGAAGGGCTACGCCGGAGACGCGATCTTTCAGAGCCTCGGCAACCCGCTCATCTATCTCTTTGCCCTCGGCGTGGGGCTCGCGAGCCTCGTGCCGCAAGGGGTCGGTGACGTCACCTACTTGCAGTTCGTCGCGCCCGCGCTTATGGCGACGGCGGCCATGACGGTGACGGCCAATGAGACGAGCTACCCCGTGATGATGGGGTTCAAGTGGAACCCCATCTTCTTCGGCATGAACGCCTCGCCCATTTCGGGTGCGCAAATCGTCAACGGCATGATGATCCACATCGCCCTGCGGGTCGTCGTCACGGTGTCGATCTACTTCGGCATCATCGTGCTGTTTGGGGCCGTGCCGTCGTCGTGGGGCTGGCTCGCGATCGTCGCCGCGACCCTCACCGGAATGGCGATCGGGGTCATCATCGCTACCTACACCTCGACCATCACGGAAGACCGCGGCCAGATGGCGATGCTGCAGCGCTTCGGCATCACCCCGCTGTTTCTGTTCTCGGGCACGTTCTTCCCGCTCGAGCAACTGCCGATCTTCTTGCAGCCCATCGGCTGGGTGTCGCCGCTCTGGCACGGCACCGAGCTCGGCCGCGTGGCGACCTATGGCCTCGACGAGCCGATCTGGCTCACGGTCACGCACGTCGGCTACCTCACGACGCTGTTCATCGTCGGGCTCTGGGCGACGCGCAAGCACTTCACGAAACGGCTCAACAAGTGAGCGCCGCGAACCTGCCCGCTGCGGCGACCACGGCCGAGGTGGCCCTGCAGCCGCGCCGCAGTGCGCTGTATGCCGGCAATACCGGGGCGGTCATCCATCGAGGCCTGCTGGCAACCAAGAGCACGAACTACTTGGTCGTGCTCAGCGGGTTCTTCGAGCCGGTGTTCTATTTGCTCTCGCTCGGCATTGGCTTTGGCGCGCTCGTGGGCACGGTGCAGACCTCAACAGGCCAAGAGGTTCCGTATGCGGCGTTCATCGCGCCGGCACTGCTCGCCGTCTCGGCCATGAACGGTGCCGTGTACGACTCGACCTGGAACGTGTTCTTCAAGCTCAACTATTCGAAGCTGTATCAGGGGATGCTCACGACATCGCTCGGCCCGCTCGACGTCGCCCTCGGCGAGATCTTCTTGGCCTTGCTGCGTGGCGCGATGTACGCGGTCGGCTTCATGGTGATCATGCAGGCCTTCGGACTCAACCTGGCGTGGACGGCACTGCTCGCCTTGCCCGCCGTGCTGCTCATCGCCTTCGGCTTCGCGAGCCTCGGCATGGCGATCACGAGCTACATGAAGACCTTCCAGCAGATCGAGTGGGTGACCTTCATCATGCTGCCGATGTTCTTGTTCTCGGCGACCTTCTACCCCATCACGGTGTACCCGCAAGCGATTCAGTGGGTCATTCAAGCCTTGCCGTTGTGGCACGGGGTGGAGCTCGTGCGCGGGCTCACAACGGGCGCGCTGTCGAGCATGATGTTCGTGCACGTGGGCTACTACCTCGTGATGATCGCGATCGGCATCGTCTTCACGACGAGCCGGCTGCGCGCGCTGTTCTTGAAGTAGGGGCTACTTCACCGATCGCACGGGCAGCACGGCGAGCCCGCCGAGGGTAGCCGCGACCGCCGATGCGATGAAGAGGCCCGTAAACCCGCTCGTCGCCGCCACGATGAGCGCGCCGAGCAAGGGCCCGAAGGCTTGCGGCACCGCGAGCGCGACGTTCATGATGCCGAGGTCTTTTCCACGCGTGTGACGGTCGGGCAGCACTTGGGTCGCGAGCGCCTGGTCGACGGCCATGAAGCTGCCGTAGCCGATGCCGAGGAACCCGGCCGCGACGAGCGCAATGACGTAGTCGGGCGCGAGCGCGAGCAGGAGCGCCGCGATCGCCTGGAGGTAGGCAGCAACGTAGACGAAGACCTTGCGCTGCCGCAGGCGGTCGCTCAACCGGCCAAACAGCAGTGCTGACCCCGTGAAGAACACCAGGTAGACGAGCGTCAAGAGCAGCAGGTCGTCTTCGGCGGTCTCACCGCGATCAAGGCCGTAGAGCAAGAAGTAGAGCAGCAGCGTCGTTCCGAACGCGTTGCCCAGGTTGACGAGAACGCGGCTCGTGAGAGTCCAGGCGAAGTCGGGATGCTTGACCGGGTTGATCCAGAGACCCGTGACGAGCATCCGGGGGCGGAAAGGCGGCCGCAGCACGCGGGGAAGCACCTCGTCCGGCGTCTTCACCAAGAACGGGAGCACGAGCACGATGAGCAGCCCGGCGATGAGCAGGTAGCCCTCGACGAGGCTCAGGCCGAGGAAGACGACGAGCACGATGCCCAGCACCGTGCCGATGGCTTGCGGAGCAGAGACCCACGCCGAGACGAAGCCACGCTGCTCGACCGGCACTTGGTCGGCGATCGTCGCGGTGATCGCGGCGGACGCCATGCAGAAGCCGCTGATCGCGAGCGACCAGAAGATGCCGATGCCCACGAGGCTCGCCTGGAACCCGAGGGCCACGAGCGATACCGCGAAGAGCAGCGTGCCGCCGGCGATCCACGGCCGCCGGCGCCCGAACCGTGACGTGGTGCGGTCGCTCAGCGCGCCAGTAAGCGGAAAGACGATGAGAGCGCAGGCACCCGCGATGGCCGAGATGATGCCGAACGCGACGACGCTCTCTGTCCAGTCGGTCGTCGTCAGGAGAGCGTCGATCTCTTGCGGTAGCAGCAACTGGATCGGCGTGAGTTGCGCCATCCAGATGCCGAGCCACCCGGTGGCGAAAGCGGCGATCCAGCGGGAGCTGACGCGACGAGTCGGTTCAGCGAACGGGTTGAAGGCAGGTGGCGGCGACAGTGTGGTCACATTCGCCAGGCTAGCCTGCTAACAGCCTGGCCGTGAGGGGTGTTCTCGCCCTGCGTGCCCCCCGTGCGGGTGACTTGCCACAGTGCGATGCGATGGGCCAGCTCGACGGAAGTCGGCGGGGTCGAGGCCGTGAGCGCCCCGACCCCGCCGAGCACTCATGGTCGGGTTGTTGACACCGTCGCGCTACCCGGCAGCACGAACACCGTGCTCGCTTGGTTCGAGTATTGACGGTCTGGCGCGTTCCAGTTCCCGTTGCTGTTGGTGAAGGTGAACCCGAACGACGTTGGGGCGTTCGCGAGCGTCACCTTCCACCAGTGCCGCCCGTTGATGAAGCCCTCGTAGGTCATCGGGAACGTCCCGCTGATCCCGTTCCAGGTGTGGATCGAGTAGCTCGTCGCCGACTGCCACTCGGCGAAGTGCACCGTCACCGACGAGCCCTGTGGGGGCTGCGAGCTGGGCGTTGCCGAGTAGACCTTCGTCGCTTCATTGAACGTGATCGTGTAGGTCGTATTGGAGTTCACCGCGATGTCGCCGCCACTCTGCACGGCGGTGCCGGAGAGGCCCGTGCCGCCGTAGTTCAGGCTCCAGTCGCCGCGCACGTCGAACTTGAAGCGCTGGTTGGTCGCCGAGCCGAACGACACGTTCGTTGCTGTCCACACGGTTCCCGACTTGGTCATCGGCGTACCGAGGCCCCAGTTGTTGTTGGTGCCGCGGACGTAGAGCGAGTTCCACGCCGAGCCAGCGGGGCGGTACTTCTGGATGAACTGCGCGTAGCGCGTCGCTCCGGTGCCCGAAGCCACCTCGCCCACGCGCAGCACGGTCATGCCGATGTAGGGGAAGTTGTCGAACGCCTGGTTGACGTTGTCCCACCCGCCGTTCGAGGTAATGCCACCGGCAAGCGCGTTTTCACCCTTGATCTTCACGTTCTGACGGCCAGCCTCGGCGCCGACCCAGCCCACGAGCGTCTTGGCCTGCGAGAACTGCGGCGAGAAGTTCTCGTCGTTGAACTCGAGGCACGTGAAGTGCAAGATCACGCCGCGGCCGGAATCGGCCACGCGATTCGCAAGACCCACGATGTTGGCGTAGCCGCGACCCGTTGCGACCGCGTTCATGTCGACACTGGTCTGCACAAGCCCGGCCGTGACCTCCGCAGCCCTCGGCGTCGGCCCTGTCATCGACCAGTGCACGCCGGGGATCTTGTAGCCGATCTCGGCGCCCGGGAAGGAGGTGCCGAGGGCGGCGAGCACGGTGTCGAGCATCCGTTCGCCGTGATCGACGAGGCTCTTGTTGTACCAGTCGATCAGGTCTTTGCCGTATTGCGTGTTGCGGTAGTCGCCAGCCGAGAAGAAGAAGCCCGCGTTGCTCGGCGGCTGCACTTGGCTGATGTTCGTGACGGTCGAGCCCCATGCTGCGTTGATGCCCGCGAGAGTCGTGTACTTCGCGAGAGCCCACTGCTGGAAGCTCTTGATGGCGAGCGGCGAGTACGCCTGCAGTGCTCCGCGCGTGGGGTAACCGGTGCCCACGTCGTGGCTGTTGTACGAGGGGTAACGCAGTTCGCCGGCCGGGCCGAGCGACACGTTGATCTCTTGCATGCGCGTGGCGTAGGTCGTGCCGTAGCGCGCGACGAAGGCCTGCGTGAACGCCTGGTACTCGTTCTGCACGAGTTGCGTTGCCCAGCCCTGCACCGTCTCGTTCGAGAAGTTGCCCTGCTCGCTGCGGTGCTTGAGGCCGTTCGCGTCGAGGGTGATGCCGTTGAGCGTGGCGCCGGTGTACTTGCCCCAGAGCCACGACGGCAACGGAATGTTGCACGTATCGCCGACGTTGCCACCGCACTGGTGGAACGAGAAGATCGGCACGATGTCGAGCCCGCGGCTCGTGATCGTGCTGAAGATCTGGTCGTAGTAGCTCCAGTTGAACTGGTTGTCACCCGCGGCTTCGACCTTGCCCCACCAGACGTCGACGGTCACGGCATCGACCCCATAGGCCTCAACCGTGGCGAGCTGGTTGCTGAACTGGGTCCAGTCGCTGACCTCGAGCGGCGCCATGACGTTGGCGCTGAAGTCGGGATTGTTCGTGGCTGTCGCTGCTGTGGCCGACGTTGGCCCGACGATAAACGTCGCGATGATCGACAGGGCGAGAGCGATGGCCCCCGTCACCCCGCCTCGTGTTCGAGTGTGCATGTGGTGTTCCCCCGCGCGAGAGGGCAGCGTCGTTGCCGCTCATGAACCCTCGCGTGGGGGGAGTATCACCCGCCCTGGACCAGTGTGCAAGCGGTTCCACACGTTTCATACCGTAGACAGGTGGTTCCACCCCGAATGGCCCAGGTTTCAGCGTTGTTCCAGGGTTTTCCGGCGAGTTGCCGACCTGTTCCGCATGAGGATTACCCCGGTTCCCGACGCGGCGATCTCGTGCCGGGATGCGATCGAGGTCAGTTTCGAATCTGCTGCAGCACGCGCGCCGTCGCGATCACGGCTTCGGCGGCCTCGGCGCCCTTGTCTTCGTGCGAGCCGGGCAGGCCGGCGCGGTCGAGACCCTGGGCTTCGTCGTCGAGCGTCAGCACGCCGAATCCGACGGGCTTACCGGTGTCGAGCGCGACGCGCGTGAGGCCATCGGTCGCGGCCGCGCTCACATACTCGAAGTGGGGTGTGCCGCCCCGGATGATCACACCGAGTGCGACCACGCCATCAGCCCCCGCCTCGAGTGCGGCCTTGCTCACGAGAGGCAGCTCGAATGACCCGGGCGCCGCGTACTCGACGATCGTGGCACCCGCAGTCTCGAGCACGCGCCGGGCACCAGCCTTGAGGCCCTCGGTGATCTCGGTGTGCCACTGGCCCGCGACAATCGCGACCGTGAGGCCGGTGCCGTCGGTGTGCAGTGTGGGGGATCCGGCGCCGCTCATGCAGTTTTTCCTTCGCGCTTCGTGTAGACGGGGGCGCTCGTGATGCTATCGGGCAAGCGGTGGCCCATGCGGTCGCGCTTGGCGTTGAGGTAGCCCTCGTTGTCACTGCCGACGCCCACGACGAGCGGCACGAGTGACGTGACCGTCATGCCGTAGTCGACGAGCTGCCGCTGCTTCTCGGGGTTGTTGCTCAGCAGGCGCACGCGGCTCACGCCGAGGTCGCGCAGCATGTCGACGGCCGCTTCGTAGTCGCGGGCGTCGGCGGGCAGCCCGAGCGCGAGGTTCGCGTCGAGAGTGTCATAGCCGTCTTCTTGCAGTCGGTAGGCCTTGAGCTTGTTGATGAGGCCGATCCCTCGCCCTTCGTGCCCGCGCATGTAGAGCACGGCTCCACCCTGGCGCTGAATGACATCAAGTGCGGCGTCGAGCTGGGGGCCGCACTCGCACTTGAGCGAGCCGAACGCCTCGCCCGTGAGGCACTCAGAGTGCACGCGCACGATCATGTCGTCGTGGGGCATCCCGCTGACGATCGCCACGTGGTCGGCACCCGTTTTGCGGTCGCGGTAGGCGCGCATCGAGAACGGGCCGTGTGAGGTCGGCACAGTGGTCTCAACCTCGAACGTCACGCTGCTCGGCTTGGTCGGCAGGCTGATCTCTTCGCTCGCGGGGCCGTCGGTGTAGGCGCCCGGCGCCCCGGCCTCGAGGTAGGCGATCAAGTCGACGATCGTGATGACGACGAGACCTTCCTGGCGGCCGAAGCGGATCAGCTCAGGCAAGCGCATCATGTCGCCGGTCTCGTCGATGACCTCGCCGATCGCGGCAACGGGTCGCAGGCCGGCGAGCTTCATCAACTCCACGGCAGCCTCGGTGTGGCCGGCCCGCTCGCGAACGCCGCCCGGCTTGGCCCGCAGCGGCACGACGTGGCCGGGCCGGCGCAGGCTTGCAGAGGTCGAAGCCGGGTCGCCCAAGACGCGGAGCGTGCGTGCACGGTCGCCCGCGCTGATGCCGGTGGTGAGGCCTTCGGCTGCGTCAACGGTCACGGTGTACGCCGTGCCACGCGGGTCTTCGTTGTGCCGGACCATGAGCGGCAACTCCAGACCGTCGGCTATCTCGTCGGTCATGGGAGCGCACAGGAAGCCGCTCGTGTGCCGAATCGACCAGGCCACCCACTCAGGGCTCGCGAGTTGCGCCGAGATGATGACGTCACCTTCGTTCTCTCGGCTCTCGTCGTCGGCGACGAGCACCGGTCGGCCGGCGCGCAGGGCCTCGAGGGCCTCAGGGATAGTTGCGAGGCTCATGAGAGCGTCCTTTCATCAGCGGAGTTCTCCGCGCTTGCGTCGGCGCGAGCGCCGAATCGCACGAGCCGCGCCACGTGGCGGGCAAGAATGTCGGTTTCGATGTTGGCGGTGGCGCCGACATCCTTGAGGCCGAGGGTCGTGGCGGCGAGCGTCTCAGGAATCAGCGAGACCTCGAACCAGTCATCACCCGCCGCGCTCACGGTGAGGCTCACGCCGTCGACCGCGATCGAGCCCTTGTCGACCACGAGCGGTGCGTGCGCAGCATCGAGAGTGAAGCGCAGAACGCGCCAGTCGCTGTGCTCGCGGCGGTCGATCACCGTCGTCGTGCCGTCGATGTGGCCCTGCACAATGTGGCCGCCGAGTCGGTCGCCGACCGCTGCCGCGCGCTCGAGGTTGACGACCTCGCCGATCGACCAGTGCGCGATCG
>CALRMP020000026.1:0-36316 GCA_943369205.1 Gulosibacter massiliensis
GTGGGCTTACGACGAGTTCTATGCCAGCGACGAGGCTCGAGCGGCCACCTACGCTGCGTGGTTGCATCACTACAATCACCACCGACCCCACACAGGGATCGGAGGCCTCACACCCTCAGCCCGCGTTCACAACCTCACGGGGAACTACATCTAGGCGAGCTACTCCGCGTCACACCTGGTGAGACGTCCCCGGTTCGCGCAGTCTTCTGAAGCCAGGCAGATTTCGTTCGAGATTGCGGAAAGCCAACACACCATGTGAATGTCGGTGGGGTAGTTCTAGTGTTGTCCCATACGTGGCGGAGGTCGTTCAGTTTCGAACGGCAGCGTCTACCCGTTGTGGATTGAGGATGGAGTTATTGATGGAATTGTCAGCGTCGTTCTTGATCGGGGTGGCCCACTTTCTCGTGGACGAGTATGTGCCAACGGAAGAGCAAATTCGCCAGACCGAGATCGTTGAGGAGGCCCTCAGTTCTCTTGCCGACGACGACTTCACTTGCAGCTTGTCGATTGAGGGCTCGTCGGTCGAAGCGTCCTCCCTCGAAGAGGACTACGCGACGGCGGATGATCGAGAAGGAATCCCCGTGCTTCTCTACATCGTTGCCAGCTTCGAACTGCCGGATGAACTGGTCGAAGAACTCCCAGAAGACGAAGATGAGCTTCTCCAGTTGGTATCGAGCACGCTGACACTCGGAGACCGGACATTCGATCAAGTTTCTGAGATCGAGATTCTCTGACTCGTCGGCGCAGTTCTGTACGGATCGCTGTCTTGGCGCGCTAATCACCAATCTGGCTTCGTCATCAGCAAGAAGTTGTCCACCTGAACTTCCCGGTTGGTGCCCTGGGGCGATGGGGCACCATGAGCCAAAGGTCGTGTCGCGGATCAAGCGATCGAGCTCTAGCTTGCGGCGAGGGCCGCGCGCACGGCGGCCGCGGCATCGCCCCAGAGCGGGTCGCTCACGATCACCTCGCCGAGACCTTGCCACGCGGATGCTCGCCGCAGCACCGGCGCCACTCGAGCCGCGAGTTCCGCGGGTGACCCACCCGGGTCTACCCACGCGCTCTGCACGCGCAGCACGCCCGCCTGGCGGTCGCTCTTGAGGTCGATGCGGCCGAGCAGTCGGTCGTCGACGAGCACGGGCAGCGAGTAGTAGCCAAACTGCCGCTTCGGCGCGGGCGTGTAGATCTCGATGCGGTAGTGAAAGCCGAACATCCGGAGGGCGCGATCGCGGCTCCAGACCACGGGGTCGAAGGGCGAGAGCAGGGCGGTGGTCTCGATGCGGCGCGGGATGCGCGCGCCCGGCACGATGAACGCGGGCAGCGCGCGGCCCGCAGCGGTCGTCCACCCCTCGACCTCCACCTGCTCGATCTCGCCCGCGGCGAGGAGCGCCCGGAGGGCATCCGTCGTCGGAGCGATCTTCAGCCGGTGGTAGTCAGCGATGTCGCCGACCGTGCCCACGCCCAGGGCCCGCACGCTGCGCAGTACGAGCTCGCGCTCGGCGTCGGCGCGCGGCACGACCACCTCGTGCAGCGCCTCAAGGCCCACGTGCGACGGCAGCGCATACACGCGCGAGAACCCACGCCGCCCGGCGCTCACGACGTCGCCGAAGGCGAAGAGGTATTCGAGGCCTTCCTTGACGTCGCTCCAGCCCCACCACGGGCCGCGGCGCTCGGTTGCATCATGCTCGACCTCGCTGACCGTCATGGGGCCTTTCGCCGCAAGCTCGAGCAGCAGCCAATCGAGCATTGCGGTGTTCTCGCGCACCCACGCACTCTTGAGGGTGAAGCGCTCGCGCAAGGCCTCGCGCTTCCAGTGCCACAGTGGCCAATCATCGCGACGGATGATCGCCGCCTCATGCGCCCAGTACTCGGTGTAGCGGCCTCGCCGCGCGAAGATCACCGCGTCGAGGTCGGCCGGGTTGTAGGCGCCGAGGCGCGCGAAGAGCGGCAGGTAGTGCGAGCGAGCGAACACGTTGACCGAGTCGAGCTGCAACACCTGCAGCCGGTCGATGGTCGCCGTCAGTTGGCGGGTGCCCACGGTCGTGGGATGCCCGCGGTCAAAGCCCTGGGCGGCGAGCGCGAGGCGGCGTGCCTGCGCGGCGGTCAATCGCGTCACCCTGCCGAGAGTAGTAGGCAGGTAAGACGCCGGTGGGCCTCGTAGACTGGCGAGACACTTCGGCCACCGGTCGACTCTGGTCATTCAGCTCAGGAGCGCTCATGACGATTCCGCTCACCCTTGCGGGGCCCACCCTCGCCGACGTCGAGGCTGCTCGCATCGTGGTCAGCAAAGTCGCCGAGATCACGCCCGTCGAGACGTCGCGCTACCTCGCCGAGTTGCTGGGGTCGCCCGTGCACTTGAAGTGCGAGAACCTGCAGCGCACGGGCTCGTACAAGATTCGCGGCGCCTACAACCGCATGTCGCAACTCTCGGACGAGGAAAAGGCCCGCGGAGTCGTGGCCGCGAGTGCTGGCAACCACGCGCAAGGCGTGGCGTTTGCGGCGCGCGAGCTCGGAATTCCGGCGACGATCTTCATGCCGATCGGCGTCGCCCTGCCCAAACTGCAGGCAACCCGCGCGTACGGTGCCGACGTCGTGCTGCGCGGGCACACCGTCGCTGAGCCGCTTCGCGCCGCGCAAGAGTTCGCCGAGCGCACGGGCGCCGTCTACATTCCGCCGTTCGATCACAACGACGTCATCGCCGGGCAAGGCACGCTTGGGCTCGAAATCCTCGACCAGGTGCCCGACCTCGACACCGTCATCGTTCCGATCGGCGGGGGCGGCCTCATCTCAGGCGTCGCGAGCGTGCTCAAGCGGCGCGCGGCCGAGCAGGGCCGCGAGATCAGAGTGATCGGCGTGCAGGCCGCCAACGCGGCTCCCTACCCGATCTCGCTCGCTGCCGGCGAGCCCACCGAGATCACCATCAGCCCGACCATTGCCGACGGCATCGCCGTGTCGAAGCCGGGCAAGCTGAATTTCGCCATCATTCGGGATGCTGTCGACCAGGTTGTCACGGTCGACGACGATGCCATCGCCAAGGCCATGCTCGTGTTGCTCGAACGCGCCAAGCTCGTCGTCGAACCAGCCGGTGCAGTCGGAGTGGCCGCCATCATGACCGGAGCCGTGCGCGACAGTGGCAACACCGTCGTCGTGCTCTCGGGGGGCAACATCGACCCGCTCATCATGGAGCGTGTCATCGCCCACGGGCTTGCTGCCTCCGAGCGGTACCTCAAGCTGCGCATCCCGCTGCCCGACCGGCCTGGTCAATTGGCCCGCACGAGCGAGATCATCGCCGACCAGAACGCCAACGTCGTCGAAGTGCTGCACACGCGCCACGGTTCGGGGCTTGCCATCAGCCAGGTTGAGCTTGAGCTGCACATCGAGACGCGCGGGCCCGAGCACGCCGACCAGGTGCTGGGGGCGTTGCGCGATGCAGGCTATGACCCCCGCGTCGACTTCTAGCGACACGGCGGAACGCTGGCGCGTCGGTGTAAAGGCTACGTAGCAACTCATTGCGTACGCGCGCGACGCTGGCGCGTCGCGGGGATACGACCCGAGAGTCGACTTCTAGCCGGTGTAGGTCGAGACGTCGACGATCGTGACCTCGATGTGCTTGCCGTTGGGCGCTTCGTAGCTCACGGTGTCGCCGACCTTGTGGCCGAGAATCGCTTGACCGAGCGGGCTCTGCTCGCTGTAGACGTCGATGTCGCTGTCATCGCCCACGATCTCGCGGCTGCCGAGCAGAAAGCGCTCGTCGTCGCCGAGAATCGTCGCGGTCACCACGGTGCCGGGCTCGACGACGCCGTGCGCCGCGGGGGCCTCACTGACGATCGCGTGGCGCAGCAATTCGGTGAGGGTGCGAATGCGGGCCTCCATCTTGCCCTGCTCGTCTTTCGCGGCGTGGTACCCGCCGTTCTCCTTGAGGTCGCCTTCGTCGCGCGCCGCTTCGATGCGCTTCGCGATCTCCGTGCGCCCCGTCGTCGAGAGGTGCGCAAGCTCGGCCGCAAGGCGGTCGTGCGCCTCTTGGGTCAGCCACTGGGTGGTGGAACCGGTGCTGCCGCTCATGAACATGCCTCCTCATACAACGGAACCGGCCCGCGGGCCGGTTCCGTCTCTCGATTTGGGCGAGTTTACGGGAGCCAGCACCGATAGGGCAAAGCGGTGACCGCTTGCTCGGCGGTGCGAATGGTTTCGACGAACATTCGGGTGCGCTCGGTTGAGGCGCCGAGTTCGACGATTCTCCACCCCACGATGCCGAAGCTTTCGTTGAGCGCCTGCAGTGCGCACGTCACCTCGTCGCCGGGCGTCGCCGACACCTCCCAGCGCACATCGATCGTGGTCGGGGTGACGGCGGAATAACCGAGGTCGCGAGTTTCGAGGGCGGCGTTCGTGCCCGACAGCCCACCCCAGACCACCCACGCGGTGAACACGACGGCGAAGATCACGCCCGCGATGATCATCTGGGTGCGCGTGCGACGCTCAGCGCCGGGCGTGCGACCGTAGCGCGCATCGAGGCGCTCTTGCGTGCTCGTCATGCGGTCATGGCCCTTCAGACTGACTCGTTACGCTGTCATCACAGCGTAGAGCGCCCGGGTTGAGGTTGGCTTGACCCGGGCTGAACGCAACCGTCGTGAGGAGCATCCCCGTGATCGCATTCGGCCTGGCCCGCCTGCTGGCCCCGATGGGAATCGGCCCGAACCCGATTGATGGTCCGGAGACGCCGCCGGGCTTCGACCCCAACACGGTAACGCCCGGGGTCGTGGGGTTCTTCGCGATCGCGTTGGTGGCGATCGCCGCGATTCTGCTGATGGTCGACATGGCCCGCCGCATTCGACGCGTGCGCTACCGCGGCGAGGTTCGTGAGCGTCTCGAGGCTGAGCAGCTTCAGGCGGAAAAAGAGATGATCGCCGAAGGCGGCCCTTCTGAGCCCGACCCCGCGGCGCTAGCCGCCGAACGGCGGGTCGATGGCGACGAGCAAGACAGCCGTCCAGTGGCATAGGAACGCAACCACCGTGAGCGTGTGGAAGATCTCGTGGAACCCGAAGACACCTGGCACGGGGTTGGGTTTCTTCATTCCGTAGACGATCGCGCCCACGGTGTAGGCGAGGCCTCCCACGATGACGAGCACCATCATGGCGACGTTCGCCTGGAAGAGATCGACGATGTAGAGCACGGCGGCCCAGCCGAGCATCACGTAGAGCGGCACGTAGGCCCAGCGCGGCGCGTTGATCCAGAACACCCGGAAGCCGATTCCGAGTAGCGCGCCCGCCCAGACCAGCACGAGCAGCAAGTAGCCCTTCTCGGGCGGCAAGGCCATAATCGCCAGAGGCGTGTAGGTGCCCGCGATCAGCAAGAAGATGTTGGCGTGGTCGAGGCGTTTGAGGAGCACGCGCGTGCGCTCTGACCAGTTGAAGCGGTGATACGTCGCGGAGATGCCAAAGAGCAGCAGCGACGACAGCACGAAGACACCGCTCGACCACCGCGCCGCGGGGCTCGCCCCGAACGCGATGAGCACGATGCCCAGCACGATGGCGAGGGGAAACGTGACCGCGTGAATCCAGCCCCGCCAGGTCGGCTTCTTGTCGAGCGCGTGGTACGCGATCGACTCTTCCAGCAGCGGGATGTTCGGGATATCGGTGCCGTTTTCCTCGTCGGCTGCCGCCGGTTCGGATGCGGAGCGAGAGGCTGAGGTCATGCGCTGATGATACGGGAGCCACATCTGCGAGCCACATCGCTTAGAGACACGACACAACTGCGGCGGGGCCGACTACCCTGGGCGTGTGCGATCGTCGAGAACTCCGCGGGGTCGTGGCCTGCTCTACCAGCTCTACATGCGGCGGCTACGCCGACAAATGGCGGGTGCCACGCACCCTCGGCATGTGGCCATGATTCTCGATGGCAATCGTCGGTGGGCGCGCCTCCGCATCGGCGGCACGACGGCGCACGGTCACCGCGCGGGTGCCGAGAAGATCGTCGAGTTCTTGACCTGGTGCGACAGTGCGGACATTGGCGTCGTGACGCTCTACCTGCTCTCGACCGACAACCTCACGGGCCGTGCCGATGACGAACTGCGCGAGCTCGTGCAGATCATCGGCGGCCTGGCGACCGAACTCTCGACGATTCGCGATTGGCGCGTGCAGCACGTCGGCAGCCGCGAGGGTCTGCCGCCCTCTCTCATCGCCGAACTCGACGCCGCGCAAGAGGCGTCGAGTGATCGCACAGGCCTGCACATCAACCTCGCCGTCGGTTATGGCGGCCGCCGCGAGATCGCCGATGCCGTGCGCAGCATCGTGCACCAGCACGAGCAGCGCGGGGGCACTCTCGATGAACTCGCGGAGTTAGTGACTCCCGAGAAGATCGCCGAGCACCTCTACACCGGCGGCCAGCCCGACCCTGACCTCGTGATTCGCACCTCGGGCGAGCAGCGATTGAGCGACTTCATGCTGTGGCAGAGCGCGCACAGCGAGTTCTACTTCGTCGAGGCCTTGGGCCCCGATCTTCGCGAGGTCGACTTCTTGCGTGCCTTGCGCGACTTCTCGAGGCGCCAACGTCGCTTCGGGCAGTAGGGGTCGGCATGAGTGCGCTGGACTCCTTCGTCGCCGGCTTCACCGATGACCCGGGCTTTCTCGACTTCGCGCGCCTCGCGCCGGTAGGCGAGCCCGCCGCCGCCGAGGCGCGCGCGATGCTCGAGCTCACGACAAAGGCGCGCTTCGGCACATTCGCGTCGCTCGCCGACCACGACAACAGGGTGCGCGAGTCGGTCGCCTCCGTCGTGCGCGTGCGACCCGATCAGGTCGTCTTTCAGCCGAGCACGAGTCAGGGCCTCATGCACGTCATGTTCGGCCTCACCGGCGGCATCGCCGTCTCGGCGGGGGAGTTTCCCGCGGTGGGCTACGCCGTCGCACGCGCGGCCGAGGCCCTCGGCGTACTCGTGCCACACACGATCACGCCCGAACACGAACGCGTGACCCCGGGCGTCGTGCGCGACCAGCTCGCGTCGTCGGTCGTCGCGGTGGTCGTGAGCCTGGTCGACTATCGCACTGGCCACTTGGTCGATCTCGAAGGAATTCGCCAGGTCATCGGAAATCGCCTTCTGATCGTCGATGCGATTCAGGGCGTGGGAATTGTGGATGCTCCCTGGGAGCTCGCCGACGTCATCGTCTCGGGCGGCCAGAAGTGGTTGAGGGCTGGGCAGGGCACCGGGTTTCTGGCGCTGAGCGATCGGGCGCGCGAGCAGCTCACGCCCGTGTGGTCTGGCTGGACAGCGCACGCCGGCGAGGGGGTTGTACACGAGGTGCTGCCGCCGGCCTCCGATGCCAGCGCGTTTCGCGTGGGGTATCCCGACGCGGCCGCGCAGGCACGACTCGTTGCCGCGGTCGACGCGGTGCAGGCAGCGGGCGTGCCCGCCATCCGTTCTCGCGTCTCCGAGCGCACCGCGCGCATCATGGAGTTGGCCGACGCGGTGGGGCTCGAGGTCGTGTCGCCGCGCGGTGACAGTGAACGGGCGGGGATCGTTTCGCTGCGTCCTGCGGCTCATGCGCTCAGCGCGCTGGCTGCCGCCCTGCACAACCACGGGGTCTCGGCGACGGTACGTGACGGTCGCGTGCGCCTCTCGGCGCACGTCTCGACGACCGACGAGACCCTCGAGCTCCTGCGCGCCTCGTTCGACGAGTTCCGGGCATCCGACGCTTCGTGACCGGCAGGTTACGGCTCGGGGCTGCCCCGCGTGTCGTTCGTACGATGACGCTCTGGCGGGCTTAGCGTCGACAACACCAGGCAGCGCGCCTGGTCGGGACGGCCGGAACGATCGTCCTCGCGATTTCCGGCCGAACTGCACATAACTGGTCCGGGGTCGCCCGCGTCCCCGGGGATGGAGCACCGGTGGCTGCTGCGAAGACCTCTCGTCAGAACCCCACGAACACCAGTGGCGAGAGCGAGGTCGCGCAACGCACCTACGTGCTCGACACCTCGGTGTTGCTGAGTGATCCGAAGGCGCTTTTCCGCTTTGCCGAGCATGCCGTCGTGCTTCCTGTGGTGATCATCACCGAGCTCGAGGCGAAACGCAACGACCCGGAGATCGGCTACTTCGCCCGTCAAGCGCTGCGCAACCTCGATGAATTGCGCGTGCAGCACGAACGTCTCGACTTTCCCATCGCGGTCGGCGACGCCGGCGGCTCGCTGCGCGTCGAATTGAACCACTCGAACCAATCGGTGCTCCCGAGCGGACTACAGCTCGGCGACAACGACTCGCGCATTCTCGCCGTCGCCATGAACCTCGCGAACGAGGGTGTCGACGTCACGGTGGTGTCGAAAGACCTGCCGCTTCGTGTGAAGGCTTCGTCGATCGGTCTTGCCGCGGAGGAATACCGCGCAGAACTCGCTGTCGACAGTGGCTGGACAGGAATGGCCGAGGTGTCACTGTCGAGCGATCAGATGGCGCAGCTGTATGACCGCGAAGTGCTCGCGACGAAAGAGGTAGCCGCACTACCGATCAACACCTCGCTCGTGATTCAGAGCGATCGAGGCTCGGCCCTCGGGCGCGTGGCGACGGCGGGCGAAATCGCTCTCGTTCGTGGCGACCGCGACGTGTTCGGTCTGCACGGTCGTTCGGCTGAGCAGCGCCTCGCGATCGATCTGCTCATGGACCCACAGGTGGGCATCGTCTCGCTCGGTGGCCGCGCGGGTACGGGCAAGTCGGCTCTCGCTCTGTGCGCGGGGCTCGAAGCGGTGCTCGAGCGGCAACAGCAGCGCAAGATCATGGTCTTCCGCCCGCTCTACGCCGTGGGCGGTCAAGAGCTTGGCTACTTGCCCGGTGACGCGAGCGAGAAGATGAACCCCTGGGCGCAAGCCACGTTCGACACCCTCGGGTCAGTGGTGTCGCAGAACGTGCTCGACGAGGTCATCGACCGCGGGCTCTTGGAAGTGCTCCCGCTCACGCACATCCGCGGGCGTTCGCTCCACGACGCCTTCGTGATCGTTGACGAGGCGCAGTCGCTCGAGCGCAACGTTCTGCTCACAGTGCTGAGCCGCATCGGCCAAAACTCGAAGGTCGTCTTGACGCACGACGTCGCCCAGCGCGACAACCTGCGGGTGGGCCGCCACGATGGCGTCGCGAGCGTTATTGAAACGCTCAAGGGTCACGCGCTCTTCGGGCACATCACCTTGACGCGGAGTGAGCGCAGTGCGATCGCGGCGCTCGTGACCGAACTGCTGGAGGGCAACGAGCTCGCCTGACCGATGGCCGGCGCGGAAACGTAGTCGGCGGCTGCCGGCTGTCTTTCCGCCCATGCTCGCTTGTCAGAATGCTCCTTGCTCTGCTATCTCGATATAGGTAGATTTACAATCATGGAGCCATTGACACGGATCACCGCGGCTACCGTCGATGTTCTGGATGCCCTGCTCGGGCATCCCGAGGGGTGTTGGGGTCTGCTCGCCATCAAGCGCAGCGGTCGCCCGGCTGGCACCGTCTACCCGGTGCTTGACCGTCTCGAGCGCGCGGGCTGGGTCGTTTCGAATTGGGAGGACGACGCGGAGCGCCCCGGCCCTCGTCGGCGGTACTACCGACTCACCGCGGGCGGAGCATCGCGAGCAGTCCAAACGGTCGCTGAGTTTCGGGCACGCAGTTCGGCTCCTGCTCCGGTCTTGTCGCCCGCGCCTCGTCCTCGGTTTTCGTCGTGAGCGGCTCGAGCCCCGGCCCTGGCGACTCTCGCCCCGCACGATTGCCTGGCCACCGACGCCTCGCCGTCGCCCGGCGCCTTCTCCCGGCCGCCCTGCGCGAGCGTTATGGTGAGCAGTGGGCGGCCGATTTGCGCGATGCAACCGAGCTTGACGTGCCTCCGAGCACGATTGCCTGGGGCGCCCTGCGCTTCGCCATCCTCAGCCGGCTTGGCCCCACCGGGGCTGCGCCCGAGGAACTCGAGCGGCAGTCATGGCATCGAGCGCGCTGGGGCGGCGCATGCATGGGAGCCTCTGCCGTAGGTGCGACCATGGGGTTCGTGGGAATCGGCGGCACCGCTGGCGTCGAGCAGCTCGCAGCGGTCCATCCTTTGCTCGCTTTGGTGGCGCTCGTGCCGGTTCTGCTCGTGCTTGGCAGTTCGATTGTCGGCGTGATCCTGCTGTGGGCCGCCGTGCTGATGCGACCCCGAGTCCACCCGCTTTCGGTACTCGTCGTCCTCGCTCTTTCGGTTGGATCATTGCTCGTCGCGATTTGGCCGCTCGCTCTGCTTTGGGTAGAGGAGTTGGCCTACGCGCTGATTCTCATCGGGATACTTCTGTTGATGGTCGGAGCTGTCGGGGCCTTGATCGTGTGGGGCGCGACTCCTACCGACAAGAAGCAGTGGTCCACGCGCGAACCGCACGGACCGCGGCTGGGCTCCATCGGCGTGGTGGTCGCGGCTTCACTCGCGATGGTCGGCGTCATTGTCTTGGGCCTTCTCGACGGGCTTGTCTGGGGCGTTGAGCACCAAGCTGGTGGCCTTCCGGCGACTGCCGTCTACGCCGCATTGAGTGATCTCGATCGCGCTTCCGGCATCGTCAGCGTGGTCGTCTGGGCGGCGGTGTGGAGCCTCGGTCCGGTCGTGCTCGTCGTCGTGCGGCACTGGTCGCTGAGGCGCGGCGCGAGCGACCACGACGTCGCCCGCGTGGTCGGTGTGCTCGGGTTCCTGGGTGTTGGGGCGATCGTCTTCTTTCAAGGCTGGGCGACGTTTTCAATCGGCATGTCGATCGCTGACACCCTGCCGCCGTACACAGGGAGCCGCTCACCGTTCTGGTCGGCATATGCATCGCTTGGCGCAGTGTTCGGCTTCGTCGGGCTTCTGCTCGCGCTGGCCCCTCCGCGCGGCTCGGGCGCTTCGCCTCGAGCTTTGCGCGCCGAACCCCTGCGCGTGAACTGACGAAGGCCATCCTGGAGGTCTCGCCACCGAATCGCTGGAGGGCAACGACGGGGCGTGGACTCTTGAGCGTCGCCGCTTCCTCGCGATCTAGCGCTCGGTGGTGCGCACGGCGACTGCTCGGAGCAGTTCGCCGACGGAGTGCGAGCGCTCGAGGGGGTGCCGCAACGGCTGGCCCGTGACCACTCGATATCGGTTGCGTCGGCCCTCGCGCGACTTCTCGAGGTATCCCGCCGCGACGAGCTCAGCCACGATGCGTTGCGTGGCGCGCTCGGTGATGCCCACGAGCTCGGCCATGTCTCTGATCCGCAGGTCGGGGTTTTCAGAGATACATACGAGCACGTGCGTGTGGTTCGTCAAGAAGGTCCACTCGGTCACGGAGACACTGTACGGCGGGTTGCGACGATATCCGCGCCATTTTTGTACGAATCGCTTTACACGACACAAAAGACGTGTAATGTGATGCGTACAAGGAGGCCGCCCGTGACCCTGTTCGACCCTGCGCTGCCGCTCTGGCGCGTCGACTTCGTGTCGATTGTGTTGCTGGTGCTGGTGGTCGGAATTGCCGCAGCCGTGCTGCCCTTCGCTCACCGTTCGCTGCGCGGCGACCGCCGCGGCCGCGAAACGACCGTTGCTATCGCGGTCATGCTCGCTGCGACGGCGGTCGTGAGCGTTGCGGGCCCGCTGTGGATGCTCGCCATCGCCTGGTCGGCCTCCACCGTCGCGACGCTCGCGGCCCTGTGGTTCGGCGGCGGACGCCCCGCCCTCGTGCGCGCGGCACCGTGGCTTGCACTCGCTGATGGTGCGCTCTGGGCCGCCGTCGTTGTTGCTGCACTCGGTGGGCCGGTTGATGTCGTTGCTCTGTTGCTCGTCGCGACCGCGGTGGTGCGCTGTGCGCTCCCGCCCGCGCACGTGTGGCTCGTTGATTCGCTCTACGCCCCGACTCCGGTGAGTGCGGCGCTGCACGGCGGAATCGTGAATGGCGGGGGCATCCTGATCATCACGCAGCTCGGTCTCGTGAGTCAGAGCGCGATCGCGGTGATCACTCTCGCGACGCTCTCGGCGGTGGCGATCGTCGTCGGAGTGGTCGCCTCCCTGGTGCGCACCGACATCAAGGGGCGACTCGTGATGTCGACCGTCGCGCAGATGGGCTTCATGCTGCTCATTGCTGCTCTCGGTTTGGTCGCCGCCGCTCTTCTGCACCTCATCGCGCACGGTTTCTACAAGAGCGCACTGTTCTTGGCCTCGAGTGACGGCATCGACCGTCGCGCCGCTGATCGCCGCGCCCCGCGCCCGATCGCGCTTTCTGCTCGCGCGCGCCGACTGCGGCTCGCGGCAGGCACCATCGTGCCCGTCGGCGCACTCGTCGTCGCCGCCCTCGCGATCTACCCCGGCTCGCGCGGAGTCGCCGAGCTGGTCGTCGTGATCGTGCTGGCTGTTGCCTTCGGAACCGCGGGGGCGCGCCTCGCCGTGCTCATGCCGACCGTGACCCGCGCGATTGCCGCGGTCGTGGGCGCTGCGGCTGCCGCTGTGGCCTTCGTCATCGTCACCTCGCTGCTCACGGCCGCCATCGCGAACTCGCCCACGGGGTCGAGCGCGGGGGCGATGGCCGGTCGCGATGTCGTGATCGTCATTGCCTTCGCTGCTCTCGCGTCACTTCTCGCGCTCGCGGCGATTCGCCAGTGGGCACCCGCAAGCGCTGTGGCACTCACGGTGCTCGCCTGGGGTCACAGCATCGGTGCCCCTCGTCAGAGCATCGCGCGTGCGCGGTCGACCGCTCCGCTGGGCGCGACCGTCACGCCAACGACTCCTCACTCCGCCCCGCAGCCGATGGGAATCTCCGCATGACTTCTCCTGTGGCATCACCCCCACGCCCCCTCCGCGTTCGAGCCCGTGCCGAAGTCGCCGCAAGCGTCATCGCGCCGTACTACGGGCTCGATGCGGCGATCGCGGTGAACCCCGTACTCCCGTCGTTGAGCGAAGGCTTCGCTGACGCAGTGGAGCACGCGGCCCCCGCGGTGGGCGCGCGCGGAACGCTGACCGAGCAGCAGTTCCGCGCGCGTCTGGGGGCGGGCCGCATCAGCGTTGGTGACCTTGCCGCCGCGATCCGTCGACACGACGCCGTGCCGGGTGCTGCGACGACGAGCGACGACGTGCTCGTCGCGCAGTTCGTTGCCGCCGTCGAGCTCACGACGCCCGACTCTTCCGACCCGCTCGGCGCTGTCGACGAACGCGTGGCCCGGTGGTGCCGCACCGCCCTCGCCCCCGATGCCGCATCGTGGCCCGTGCCGGTCGATGAGCTCGGCTTCTATGGCGCGTGGCGTGCTGTGTCGCGCCACGACGTGTCGTTGCCGCGCGCTGCGCGTCGACGCATCGCCGACTTGCCGAAGGCGGCAGACGCGGCTCTCGCTCAGGCGCTCGAGCACCTCGGCGTGCACGATGACGAACAGCTCACCTTTCTGCGCACCGAGGTGTCGCGGCTTCCGGGATGGTCGGCCTACGTTCGCTGGCGCTCGATGACGGAAGCCGATGTCGACATTGTCGAGTTGCTCGCCGTGCGCGTGAGCCTCACGTGGGCGCTCGGCTTGGATGCTTCCCCACTCGCTCGCCCGTCAGCGGAGGCCGCGGGAGTCACGCGCGCCCTTGTCTGGCAAGAAGCCTTCGAGGCAGCGCCGCACCGTCGCGTGCTCGAGCAGCTGACGACGAGCCCCACGCCGGCACCCCCTGCCGAAGCGCACCTCGTGTTCTGCATCGACCCTCGCAGTGAAGGCATTCGCCGCCACCTCGAGAAGCAGGGGCCGTATGCCACCTCCGGCTTCGCTGGCTTCTTCGGAATCGCCGCGCTCGTCGAACCGCTCGCGGCAACCGAACCCTCGGCGGCGTGCCCCGTGCTGCTCACGCCTCGCTATCTCGTCGCCGAGCGCCCCGCCCCCAACCAGTGGGAGGCCGCGTCACGGTTCGTCAACGACCTCGGGTCGCAGCGCGCGATTCGCTCGGCCATCAAGGCGCCCGATGCCTTCGCCGGTGCGCCCCTCGGCTGGGCCGAGGCAACGGGATGGTTGCTCGGGCCGGCCGCGATTGCCCGCAGTGTCATGGGCGGCCGCGCCCCCCTCCCGGCACGACCCGACGACCCTGAGCTCGAGCTGTCGACACTGTTCGACGTCGACACCGCCCTGACTCCTGATGAGCAGCTCAACACGGCCGAAGTGATCCTGCGCACGATGGGCATGGTCGAGAACTTCGCGCCGATCGTGGCACTCATCGGCCACGGCACGTCGACCACCAACAACGCCTTCCGCACGGCGCTCGACTGCGGCGCGTGCGGCGGCCACCGTGGCGCCCCGAACGCGCGCATTGCCGCGGCACTGCTCAACTCCGGCGCGGTTCGGGTGGGGCTTGCCGAGCGGGGCATCAGCATCCCCGAGAACACACTGTTTGTCGCCGGTGAGCACGACACCGCGACCGACGTGCTGACAATTTTCGATCGCTCGCGCGTGCGGGTTGATCGTCGAGGCGAGGTCGAGCGCCTGCTCGCACATGCAATGAGTGCGAGTAGAGCCCTGGCGGCGGAGCGGGCGGCTGAGCTGCCGGGCGCGCGCTCGACCTCTTATCGTTCGGTTGCGCGACGATCGCGCGACTGGGCGCAGGTCTACCCCGAGTGGGGCCTCGCCCGCAACGCCGCCCTCATCATCGGGCCGAGATCGCTCTCGGTCGATGCCAACCTCGAGCGCCGGGCATTCCTGCACTCGTACTCGCCCGAGCACGACCCCGAGGGCACGGCTCTGGAGACGATCCTGACGGCGCCCCTGGTGGTTGCGCACTGGATCAACGCGCAGTACTACTTCTCGTCGGTCGACACGGAGGTGTTCGGCGCCGGAAGCAAGACCGTGCACAACCTGGTAGGCGGCGCGGGTGTGCTCGCGGGCCCCTCGGGTGATCTGCGCATCGGCCTGCCGTGGCAGTCGGTGGGCACGCGCGAAGGGCTCCACCACGAGCCCGTGCGATTGCTGGTGGTGGTGGATGCTCCGCACGAGCGCATCGATCGCATCATTGAGCACGCCGACGTCGTGAACGATCTCGTCCACGGTGAATGGGTGATCATGGTGCGACCGGGTGCGAACCCCGGAGACTGGGAGCGCCGCACGGCAGCCGGTTGGGTGCCGTGGAACAACGAGCCGGGTGCCGGCGACGAGCAGAAGGAGGCGGCATGAGCCGCGAAGCACTGACCAAGATGACGAAGATCGAGGTGGTTGCACGCACGGTCGACGCCGATGCGGTGCGACGGCAGATCGTCGCGGCGGGCGCCACCGGCTACACGAGCCTGCCGGCCGTCACGGGTCTCGGTCACCACGGAGCCCACGAGGGTCGTCAGTTGTTCAACGACCGCGACGCACTCACGCTCGTGATTACGGTTGTGCCCGACGACAACGCCGACGAGCTCATCGACGGGCTTCGCTCACTGCTCGACCTCACCGCCGGAGTCATGTTTGTCTCCGACACCTACGTGAGCCGCCCGCACTACTTCCGCTGAGCCGCTCGGCGCTCGGTTACAGACCGGGCGCCGTCATGCGCAGCACATCGAGCGCGGTGTCGAGCTGCTCGAGGGTGACCTCGCGGCGCTCGACGAACCCCAAGTCGATGACCGACTCACGAATCGTGAGGCCCGTGGCCACCGAGTGCTTCGCGATCTTCGCCGCTGCTTCGTAGCCGATGACGCGGTTGAGCGGCGTCACGATCGCGGGTGAGCTCTCGGCGAGCGCGCGAGCGCGGTCGAGGTTGGCTTCGAGGCCGTCGATCGTCTTGTCGGCGAGCACGCGCGTGGAGTTGGCCAGCAGGCGAATCGATTCGAGCAGCGCGGTGCCCATGACGGGAATCGCGACATTGAGCTCGAACGAGCCTGAGGCGCCGGCCCACGCGATCGTCGCGTCGTTGCCGATGACGCGGGCGCACACCATGAGAACGGCCTCGGGCACGACGGGGTTGACCTTGCCCGGCATGATCGACGAGCCCGGCTGCAGGTCGGGAATGTGCAACTCGGCAAGCCCCGTGTTGGGCCCCGAGCCCATCCAGCGAATGTCGTTGCAGATCTTCGTGAGCGACACCGCGATCACGCGGAGAGCGCCCGACGCTTCGACGAGGCCATCGCGAGCGCCCTGCGCCTCGAAGTGGTCGCGGGTCTCCGTGATCGGCAGCCCGGTCGAGCTTGCGAGCTCGGCGATGACCTTCTGCGAGAAGCCCAGAGGGGTGTTGATGCCGGTGCCGGTGGCGGTGCCGCCAAGCGGCACTTCGGCGACGCGCTCGATCGTGCTCTGCACGCGCGCAATGCCCAACCGCACCTGCCGGGCGTAACCGGCAAACTCTTGGCCGAGCGTCACCGGGGTGGCGTCCATGAGGTGCGTGCGCCCGGCCTTGACCGCGGTCTTCCACAGCTCGGCCTTCACCTCGAGGGCGCTCGCGAGGTGCTCGAGGGCGGGAATCAGGTCGCTCAGCAGGGCAGCGGTGACGGCCAAGTGCACCGAGGTCGGGAAAACGTCATTCGACGACTGCGAGGCATTGACGTGGTCATTGGGATGCACCGGCAGAGCATCCGTCGACGCAAGGGTCGCGAGCACCTCGTTCATGTTCATGTTCGAGCTCGTGCCCGAGCCGGTCTGGTAGGTGTCGACCGGGAACTGGTCGTGGTGCTGCCCGCCGATGATCTGGTCGGCAGCGCCGACGATGGCGGTCGCGAGAGCGGAGTCGAGAATGCCGAGTTCGGCGTTCACGATCGCGGCCGCTCGCTTGATCTGGGCGAGCGCCACGATCTGACCCGGCTCGAGGCCAGAACCCGAGATCGGGAAGTTCTCGACGGCGCGCTGTGTCTGCGCGCGGTAAAGGGCGGTGCGCGGAACCCGCACCTCGCCCATCGTGTCGTGCTCGATGCGGAAGTCAGAGTCGGTCGTGTCACTCACGGCAGTGTGATCCTTCGATTCAGGGGGTGCGATGCGAAGCGGTGCTCGAGTCAGAAGTGCCCGAGCATGACGTCGGGAACGACGCGGCCTTCCAGCAGCCGGTAGTTCGCGCCGACGATTCCCAGCGTACCGGCGGCGACCTCATCGCTGATCAGTTCACTCGCCGCGAGCAAGGCACCGACAGTGTCGCGCAAGTGTTGCCGGCCAACCTCGAGAGCGTCGATCGCCTCGGCGGTCGAGGTGCCGGCGGCGAGCCGCACGCGCGCGACGGCGGGCATGATCTGGTCGACGATGCCTTGAATGTGCACGGGTAGCGCCTCTGCCTCTGCCTCGGGCGATTCGGCGGCGATGGCCGCGGTGACGGCTCCGCACTCGTCGTGACCGAGCACGATGATGAGGGGCACGCCCAGCACAGCGACGGCGTACTCGAGCGAACCGATGACGCTCTCGCTGATCACCTGGCCCGCGTTGCGCACGACGAAGAGGTCGCCGAGGCCTTTGTCGAAGATGATCTCGGCCGCCAGTCGTGAGTCGCTGCACCCGAAGAGGGCGGCGCGCGGTGCTTGCGTTGCGGCGAGCTCGCCGCGGCGATCGACATCTTGACGCGGATGCTGTGGCTCACCCGCGACGAAGCGCTCATTGCCGCGCAGCATCTCGCTCCAGACCTTGTCAGGCCGGGGTCTCTCGATGGTCATCTCGCTCCTGGCGGTTGGCGCTCAGCGGACAGGCGAGATACGAGCGTAGTCTTCTCAGTCGCCTGCGACGGGCAGCTCGGCGGCAACGGCCGTTGCCAAGAGCGCGAAGTCGTCGTCGCTGGCGGTGCCGTAGAGCACGATCGTGCTCTCGGCTGTCTCCGTGACGAGCGCGTACTCACGAAGGCCCAGCCCGTCGACGCCTCGGCGGTCGTAGCGTTGCCACGACTGCCCGGCAATCTCGACTTGGTCGCCTTCACCCGGGTCGCGCAAGGCGTCGCGCAGCCAGGTGGGGTTCGCGTCGAAGCCCTGCACGAGCCCGATGAACGTCTCGTCGGCCGTGATGAAGCCGATCGTCCACTCGTCGACTCCGCCCGACCCGGCGAGTTCGGCCCGATTGGCATACCAGCTCGGCGGAACGATCGGGGCGACGACGGTCGTGCCGAGGCTCTGTTCGGCTTCAACGGCCGCGGCGAGGTGGTCGATCACGAGGGGCTCGGGGTCGGGGCGCACGACCACGAGCACGAGGAAGAGCACGATGGCGAGCGACGCAGCCAGCGACAGCACGAGGTTCTTGGTCGTTTGATTGGCGCGGCGCCGACGTCGGGCCTCGGCCATTCGGGCCGCCTTTTCGTCGGGCGTTTCGGGCTGCCCGAGACTGGCGCCCCCGGGTGCTTCTGTCGACACTGCGTCAGCCCTCTGCTGCGGCCCGCGCCGCATCGAGCCGTTGCTTTGCGCCGATGAGCCACTCTTCGCAGCGGCGTGCGAGGGCCTCACCGCGTTCCCACAGGGCGATGGATTCTTCCAAGGTCGACCCGCCTTGCTCGAGCTCGGTCACGACGCGCACGAGCTCGTCGCGGGCCTGCTCGTAGCTCAGGCTCGCGGTGTCAACGGCGGCAGCCTGGGGCGCGTCAGAAGGAGTCACAGTAGCCATGCTAAGCGGGCCTTTCTTCGACAGAGGTGGGAGCCTCGACGATTGTGGCCACTCGGCCGTCGGCGAGAGTCAAGCGCACGCGGGTGCCAGCCACGGCGGCCGCTGCCGACCGCAGCACCGCGCCGTCGTCGGTCTGTGCGATGGCGTAACCGCGGTCGAGCGTGCGTTGCGGCGAGAGGGCGCGCAACTGCGTGCGCCGCTCATCGAGATCGATCGCGGCGCGCTCGAGCAAGCGGGTGGTGAGCTCTGAGCCCCGCGCGACAGCGCGCGTGAGGTCGTCGGCGCGCGTCTCGATGATCCAGGCCGAGTCGGCGAGCACGGGGCGCGAGCGAATCGCGGCGATGCGCTCAACTTCGGTGCTGATCGTCGTCGTCACGCGCGACAGCATGCGCGAGCGCGCCTGCTGAACGCGAGAGAGCTCTTCGCCCACGTCGGGCACGACGCGCTTGGCGGCGTCGGTCGGGGTTGACGCGCGCAGGTCGGCGACCTCGTCGAGCAGGGGTCGGTCGTTTTCGTGCCCGATCGCGCTCACGAGCGGGGTCTCGCACGCGGCGGCCGCGCGCACGAGGCCCTCGTCGCTAAAGGGCAACAGGTTCTGGAAGTCACCGCCACCACGGGCGACGATGATGACGTCGACCTCGGGGTCAGCATCCAACTTCTTAATTGCGGCCGTGACTTCGCTGACGGCTTTGTCGCCTTGAACGGCCGCGTGAACGACCCGGAATTGCACCGAGGGCCACCGCAACTGTGCGTTTCGCAGCACGTCTTTCTCGGCGTCGCTGTCTTTGCCGGTGACGAGCCCGATGCACTGCGGCAAGAACGGCAGCGGCTTCTTGCGCTCGGCGGCGAAGAGGCCCTCAGCAGCGAGGGTCGCGCGCAATCGTTCGAGCCGCTCGAGGAGGTCGCCGAGGCCCACGCGGCGCATCTGCGAGACCTGCATGGTGAGGGTGCCGCCCTTGACCCACCAGTTGGCCTTGACGAGGGCAGTGACCCGGTCGCCCTGGCCGAGCCCCTCGGGCAGCGTCGCGCGCACCGACGACCAAATGACGAACGACACCGTGGCGTCTTGGCTGACGTCTTTGAGCTTGCCGTAGACGTTGCCGCCCGAAATGCCCCACTGCGCGATCTCGCCGTCGACCCAGACCTGGCCGAGGCGGTCGATGTAGTCCTTCAGCTTCGCCGAGAGCTGGCCGACGGGCCACGGCGCATCGGCACTCGAAGCGGCGGCGGGCACGGTGGTGTCGCTCACGTGCCCTCCTTGCGTCAATCGACAGTGTTCGCCAGGGTAGTCGAGACAACCGACCCTCATGTCACTGGAGATGGATGCTCACGCCAACCCCGCTCGTCATCGACTCGCTCACCAAGGTGTACGGCGAGGTCACGGCTCTGCGCGATGTCTCGTTCGCCGCCGCGCCCGGACGCGTGACGGGGTTTCTCGGCCCGAACGGGGCGGGCAAAACGTCGACTCTGCGCATCTTGCTTGGACTCAACCGGCCGACGGCCGGCTCTGCCCTCATCGACGGGGTGCGCTACCGCGAACTTGATCGACCCGCCCACCGGGTCGGCGGGTCGCTCTCGGCCGACGTGTTTCACCCGGGTCGCAGTGGTCGGGCTCACCTCATGGCGCTGGCGCTCGCAGCGGGCATCGATCGTGCGCGCGTCGACATCGTGCTCGAGCAGGTGGGCCTCACGACGGCCGGGCGCCGCGCTGTGGGCGGCTATTCGCTCGGCATGCGGCAACGATTGGGGCTCGCCGGAGCGTTGCTCGGCGACCCCGCGGCACTCGTGCTCGATGAGCCGATCAACGGGCTCGACCCTGACGGCATTCGGTGGATGAGGTCGCTGCTGCGCGCGCTCGCCGACGAGGGGCGCACGGTGCTGCTCTCCTCGCATGTGCTGAGCGAAGTGCAGCAGACGGTCGATGACGTCGTGGTCATTCGCCACGGGCGCATCGTCTTCGACGGCCCCCTCACGACGCTCGAAGCAGGCACGGCTCGCGTGCGCGTCGACGCCGCCGACCGAAACGCCTTGGCGGCGGCTTTGCGC
Organism: Gulosibacter massiliensis; assembly: GCA_943369205.1. Lineage (GTDB taxonomy): Bacteria > Actinomycetota > Actinomycetes > Actinomycetales > Microbacteriaceae > Microcella > Microcella massiliensis_A. The sequence continues at coordinate 20,507 of CALRMP020000026.1, forward strand.
GGCGCGGGGGCGCAGGTCGAGTCGGGCGAGGTCGGCCTCGTCGTCGTGGGGCTTGACGTTGCGCGCACGGGCGAAGTCGCGCGTGACGCCGGTATCGCGCTCACTCACCTGAGCGACGAAAGCGATGGCCTCGAGTCGGTCTTTCTCGCGCTCACCGCCGACGAGGCCGCAGCATGAACGGCAACGGTCTCCTGACAGGATTCGCCCGGTCGGTCGCGGCAGAAACCATCAAGGTGCTCTCGACGAAGGGCTGGTGGTTGCTCGGCCTGATCTTGGTCGCCTATGTGGGCATCACGGCCGCGGGGCTCGCGTTCTTCTTCAGTGACCTGGGTTCGCAGCTCGGCGGCACCGGCGCACCCGACCTCGACCCTGTCGTGACCGCCAACCTCGTCTACAGCAGCGTGACCGCTGTCGGGCTCGTGATTCCGCTGCTGTTCGGCGCCCTTCTCGCCACGAGCGAGTACCGCTACAAGACGCTGACCCCCACCGTTCTTGCGCAGCCGCGGCGCGGCATCGTGCTCGCCGCGAAGGGCGTCGTGGCCGCCGTGGTCGGAGCGATCTACGGCGTGCTCGGGCTCATCGGCTCGGTCGGCATCGGTGCACCCGTGCTCATCGCCGTCGGCGAAGAACCCATGCTGAGCGACCCCGAGGTCATCGGCGTGCTCCTGCGCACCGTGATCGCGATGGCCCTGTGGTCGGTGCTCGGCTTGGGGCTCGGTGCCCTCTTGACGAGCCAGATCGCGGCGATCGTGATCGTGCTGGTGTTTACGCAGTTCGTTGAGCCGATCCTGCGCTTGGTCGCGAGCGTGTGGGAGTGGTCAGCGTCGATCGGGCGCTTCTTGCCCGGGTCGGCCACCGACGCTTTGGTGGGGGCGGGCATCCTGAGTTCACTGGGCGCTCTTGATCCTTCAGTGCCGTCGGCCGACGTGGATGCTCTCCTCTGGTGGCAGGGCGGTCTCGTCGTGGCGGCGCTCGCCGCGGTGTTGCTCGTGGCAGCGTCACTCACAACGCTGCGCCGCGACGTCGAGTAACGGCGGAGTCTGGGCGCGCGCGCAGTCAGCGGCTCGTAGACTGATCGGGTGAGCACGATCTCGAATGGCGCCCTCGGCTCGACCCTGACCGCGCCCGTTATTCCGAAGCGGCGCGAGCGACTCGTCCCCATGCCCGTCGACCGCCCCAAGCGCGTGCTACTCGCCGCCCCGCGCGGCTACTGCGCCGGAGTCGACCGTGCCGTCATCGCCGTCGAGAAGGCGCTCGAGCAGTACGGTGCCCCGGTCTACGTGCGGAAGCAGATCGTGCACAACGTTCACGTCGTTACCGAGCTCGAGAAGCAAGGCGCCATCTTCGTCGACGAGGTCGACGAAGTGCCCACCGGATCGCACATCGTGTTCTCGGCCCACGGCGTGAGCCCCGCCGTCGTGCAGGGCGCCGCTGACCGCGACCTCCAGGCGATCGACGCGACGTGCCCGCTTGTCACGAAGGTGCACCGCGAGGCCGTGCGGTTCTCGAAGCAGAACTACCGCATTCTGCTCATCGGTCACGCCGGACACGAAGAGGTCGAAGGCACCATGGGCCACGCGCCCGATCGCACGATTCTCGTCAACAACCCCGACGAAGCCGACCTCATTGAGGTGCCCGAGGGCGACGACCTCATCTGGCTGTCGCAGACGACGCTCAGTGTTGACGAGACGATGGAGACCGTGCGCCGCTTGCGCGCGCGTTTTCCGCACTTGCAAGATCCGCCCAGTGACGACATTTGCTATGCCACCCAGAACCGCCAGGTGGCCATCAAGAAGGTCGCACCCGAAACCGATCTGGTCATCGTCGTTGGCTCGTCGAACAGCTCGAACAGCGTGCGCCTCGTCGAGGTGGCGCTGGAGTACGGCGCCAAAGCCTCATACCGCGTCGACTACGCGAGCGAGATCAAGCAAGAGTGGCTCGACGGCGTGGCGACGGTCGGCGTGACGAGCGGGGCGAGCGTGCCCGAGGTGCTCGTTGAACAAGTACTCGCCGACTTGCGTGACGCCGGCTTCGACACTGTCGAAGAGGTCAAGACCGCGGAGGAAGACCTGCAATTCTCGCTGCCGAAAGAGCTTCGGCGCGACAAAGAGGGCAACGTCGACGCACGTGCCCTCGGCGGACGCACGCGAGACTGACGGTCACAGCCCATGATCGACGTCGGGCTTCCGCGCGTCGTCGCCGCTCAGGTCACGGTCCGCGGGCTGGCGCTCACGCAGCGCGTCATCGCGGTGCTCGGTGCCGCGATCGCCGCGACCCTCGTCATCGATGGCCAGGTCAGCCGGGGCGCAACCGACAACCTTCCGCTGATCGTCGCGCCCTTTGTGGGCATCGGGATGCTCGCGCTGCTGCTCATCTGGAAGGCCACCGTGCTGACCGCGCTCGTGTACGTGTTCGGCGGCGCAGCGCTCTCGGTCGCCGTACCGGTGATCGGCCTCGCCTCAGACCCACTCTTCGATGAGCCGGGGGTCTACCTCATCAACCGCGTCGCCACGGCGATCTGCCTCGTCGGTGCGGTCGGCAGCAGCGCCCTCAGCGGGCTCCTATGGTCGTCGTTCGCGTTCATCGTCGCGCAGTCGAGCGTGGTTCTCGGGCTCGCGCTGTCGGGGTCATCGGTGGGCACCGGGAGCGGGCCGCTCATCATCTTCTCGGTCTCAGCGGTCTCGTACCTCACGCTGGCGATTGCCCAGCGGCAAAGCGCCCGCCGGCTTGAGCCGCTGAGGGCTGCCGGCCTCGAGGTTCGGGGTCTTGACGAGCGCCGCGCCCTCGAGGCGCGGGCAGCGGGCATCATTCACGACACCGTGCTCGCCGACCTGACCGCCCTGTCTCGGTCGCCCGGCGTCGTGACCGATCGCATGCGCGCCGTGCTCGAGGAGCACCTCCACACCGCCGACTCACTCTCGGTTCGCCGCGAGTGGGGGTCGTCGACCGACGAGTCGAGCGGCTGTACGGAGTTTCGCCAGGCGTTCGTCGAACTCGTTCAGAACTACCAATGGAGCGGCGTACGCGTCGATCTCAACGGAACCGAATCACTCAGCGGCTCGGTGTCTCCTGCCGTGCGCATCGCTGTCATCGGCGCCGTGCAGGCTGCGCTCGACAATGTGGTCGGTCATGCCGCGACCGATCGCGCCGAACTCGTCGTCGGTGTGCGCGACGGACTCTTGACGGTGCTCGTCGTCGATGACGGCATCGGCTTTGATCCTGACAGTGTTGAATCTGACCGGCTCGGAATTCGCGCGTCGATCACTGACCGCATCGGTCAAGTCGGCGGTTCGGTTCGCCTGTGGTCAGGACCAGATGGAACCACCGTGATGCTGACGGTGCCGTACGCCGGGGCTGCATCGTGAGGCGCGCCCGATCGTGGAAGCGCAGCCCGTGGGACGCTGACCCGTTGAGTTGGTTCACGGCGCCCAACCTGCCGCTCGCTGCGGCGGGTATCGCTCTCGTGCACGGCACGCTTGTGCTGACCGTGAACGCCCAGAGCGGCTCGCGACCGATCGTGCAGGTCGTTGCCCTGTTCATCGGCGTGGTGGCCCTCCTCGGAGTCCACGTCGTGACGCGTCCACCGCGGGGGGCCCTGACGCTCTGGGTAGCGGTGCCCCTCGCGCTCTTCTCGAGTTCGGCTCTCGTACTCTCGGCGTGGGGCTACCGCGGCGATAACGTGGCCCTCGAGCTGTGGTGGGCTCCGCTCGTCTGTTCGCTCACCCTGTTCGCGATGGCGCCCTATGCGTCGTCGCAGCGCCTCGCCATCACGGGCTCGGTCATGGTCGTCGTCGTGGCCGTCGCCGTCGTGCTCATGGTCGCGCCCGACGAGTCGGTATGGCCTCCCTACTCCGCCGTGATGATCGCGCTCTTTCCGATCGCGGTCGGAACAGTCGGCGCGGTAGTACTCGTTCAGGCGATCACGACCGGCCTTGCCGACTGGAGCGAGCGGCCCCTTGACGTGGTCGTCGGTGATCCCGACGATGACGCGGTGATCGACGAGGTCGACGCGAAGACGAGTGCCCGGGTCGCGGCAGCGACGCAGCTGATCCGAGCGGTTGTGGCGCGGGGCGAGGTGACCGAAGCCGATGCAGCGTCGGCGGGCGAGCTTGCCGAGCGATTGCGTCACGAACTCACGAGCGACATCGACCGCACGTGGCTCGAGCGTGTCGCTCTCGGAGCGCCGCTACGGATCGACGATGAGCATCGGCTTGCCGACCAGCTCGACCTGGCGCAGCGCACCGCGCTAAGGGCGCTGCTCGACGCCCTTCTGACGCCCGACGCGGGGCGCATCGGGCTTGCGCGTTTGGAAGTGCGTCGCACCGACGATGGAGCGATCGCGGTTGCTCTGCGCATCGCCTCATCGTTGCCCGAGGGCCGGCGCGAGACCTTCTTGGCGCCCTACTACGTGGGGCTCCGGTCGACCGTCGACAAGCTGCGGTGGCGCAGCGGCCCGGTCACCGCCGTCGAGTTTGAAGTGGCGGGTGCCTCTCGTACGCGGCATGCGGTGCAACGCACGCCCGAGCCGGGCACGCCGGGCGGGCCCGCCGCGCGCTAGCGCCAACGGGCCCGGGTCGGTGAGTGGCTAGCGGCCCGAGTGCCCGGCGGAGCCGAGCTGCTCCGTCGCCTCGACGACGCGCTTGGCCATCGCCGACTCGGCGGTCTTGCCCCAGGCACGCGGGTCGTAGACCTTCTTGTTGCCCATCTCGCCGTCGACCTTCAGGAAGCCGTCGTAGTTCTTCAACACCGTGTCGGCCACCGAGCGGCTGAACGCGTACTGCGTGTCGGTGTCGATGTTCATCTTGATGACGCCGTTCTTGACCGCCGTCGAGATCTCGTCGTCGGTCGAGCCCGAGCCACCGTGGAAGACGAGGTCGAGCGGGAGGGCATCCGTGCCATATCTCGCGGCGATGCCGGCCTGAATGTCGGCGAGCAGTTCGGGGCGCAGCTTGACGTTGCCCGGCTTGTAGACGCCGTGCACGTTGCCGAAGGTGAGGGCGGCCATGTAGCGACCTTGCTCGCCGAGGCCGAGCGCCTCGACCGCGGCGGTGACGTCGCCGAGGGTCGTGTAGAGCGCGTCGTTCGAGCCCTCGTGCTGCACGCCGTCTTCTTCTCCGCCGACGACGCCGATCTCGACTTCGAGAATCGCGTGGATCGCCTTCATGCGGGGGAGGAGGTCGCGCGCGATCTCGAGGTTCTCGGCGAGCGGAACCGCCGAGCCGTCCCACATGTGCGACTGGAAGATCGGGTTGCGGCCCGCCTTGACCTCGGCCTCACTCGCGGCGATGAGCGGCATGACGAAGCCGTCGAGCGCGTCTTTCGGGCAGTGGTCGGTGTGCAGGGCAACCGTCACGGGGTAGTTCTTGGCCACCTCGGTGGCGAAGGCGGCGAAGGCGAGGGCGCCGGATGCTCGCGCCTTGACCGTCTGCCCGGCGAAGTAGTCAGCACCGCCCGTGGTGACCTGAATGATGCCGTCAGACCCGGCCTCGCTCAGGCCCTGCAGCACCGCGTTGATCGTCGATGATGACGACACGTTGATGGCGGGGTAGGCGAACCCGCCCTTCTTGGCCTTGTCGAGCATCTCTGCGTACTGCTCAGGGGTGGCGACGGGCATGACTCTCCTCGATGTTCCTTGGCGTGGTGGATTCGTTTCGAGTCTAGCCAGCCCGCACCCCGCCGACGGTCGAGGGCCGATAGTCTGGGGTCGCGCTGACCTACCACCCGGCGCGTCCTCAACTCCGCTCGATCATTCACGGAAAGGACGCCCCTGTGGTGACCACCGAAACAGGAACCCTGTTCCTCCACCCCGACCGCAACCTCGCCATGGAACTCGTGCGAGCCACCGAGGCTGCCGCCATTCGCTCAGCGCCGTTCATTGGCAAGGGCGACAAGAACGCGGCCGATAAGGCGGCGGTGGATGCCATGCGCAAGTTCCTCGGAACCGTCAACTTCAGCGGCCTCGTCGTCATCGGCGAGGGGGAGAAGGACAACGCACCGATGCTCTACAACGGTGAGGTGGTCGGGAACGGCCAGGGCCCGGCGTGTGACATCGCCGTCGACCCCATCGACGGAACGTCGCTCACGGCGGCAGGCCGCAGCCACGCGATCTCGATGATCGCCGTCGCCGACCGCGGTTCGATGCTCGACGCCTCGAGTGTCTTCTACATGGAGAAGCTCGTCGCCGGGTGGGAGGGCATCGGCGTACTTGACATTCGGCAGTCGATCGGCGAGAACATCCGCGCGCTCGCCGCGGCGAAGAAGAAGCCCGTCGACGAGATGCGTATCGCGGTGCTCGACCGCCCGCGGCACGAGGGGCTCATCGCCGAGATTCGTGCGACCGGCGCCGGCACGCGGCTCATCCTCGACGGCGACGTTGCCGCTGGCATCAACGCGGCCCGCCACGACAGCCGCATCGACCTGGCCGTCGGAACGGGCGGCAGCCCTGAAGGTGTTGCGACGGCGTGCGCGGTGAAGGCGCTGGGCGGATTCATCCAGGGGCGGCTTGCGCCCGGCAGCGACGACGAGCGCACGCGCGGAGCGGCCGCGGGCCTGAAGTTCGACTACGTCTACGAGGCCGACGAGCTCGTGCGCAGCGACAACACCTTCTTCGTTGCGACGGGCGTGACCGACGGCGAGCTCGTGCGCGGCGTGCGGCGCGAGCGCGGCATCATCACGACCGAGTCGATCGTGCTGCGCTCACGCTCGGGCACCATTCGCCGCGTAACGGCCGACCACCTCGAGAACAAGTGGCTCGATCACTGATCGTTGCGAGGTGAGCGCCAACGTCTCCTCCCGATCGCAGCGTTCCTTGACGAAGCCTCTACCGACGGCCCAGTGCAGCAAGACGCCTGGTGCGTCAGATCGTTAGAAGCGCCTCGGCTGCCCTAGGCGTGGCTGTCAGAAAGTAGTTCCGCGCCGCTCTGGTGGTCCAGTACCCAAGTGCGGAGTATGGCTCCGTCGCCTCGGCCGCCAGAATCTCCGACGCCACCATTTGATCGTTCGTGAACAGCCCCAGGCGCGTCAGATACGGATCGTCCACCGCCACCGTTGTGCGGTTCAGGTCGATCGCGATCTGCGTCTGCAGGGTCGGGTCCGGCGTGAACTGTTTGGTCATGAAGAATCTCCTCTGCTTCTGCCACCGTGCGGGGCGGGTCAACGTCGGGCAGCGAATCTTCCAGCGCGAACAGATCGAAGTAAAGCTGGGTGCTGGTGACATTGCTTTTCCTGCTCCGAGCCATCGGTGCGCTCCTCCTGTGTCGGAAGGACCGCGCACCCCGCGCATGCCCCTCTACACGGAGATGGCGTCAATTGCGCAGCTCGCGAAGCGCATGCGGCGAGTCAAGAGCCTTCGCGCGAACGCATATGCCGAAGATCATCCGGTTTGAGGCGTCCGTCCAACCGCCAAGGCATCTTGAGCTCCGTACCGTTCTCTTCGAGCCTGGTCAACTGTGCCTAGTCACCGTAGGCGGTGGCTTCCACCCACCACGCAAGCAACGCACTCGCGGCGGTGGTGTAAAGAACCTGATGCTCGAGGTCGTCGTCAGGGCGCGCTCGCAGAGAGAACCCTCCGTCTGGTTCGAAGTCAACGACGTCGCGTACGACACCGTGCGCCACGTGCACAGCTTGCGATAGCACCTGATACGAGTGCGAGAGGAATCGGGTGTCGTCGTCTAGCGCGTTTCGAATGTGCGCCCAGTCCGGCATTCGCTTCCCGTTTGGGATCGCCTCCCGCAGCTGCAGCACAAGCGGATCATCCGCATCGAGCTCCCCGGCCATAGTCGCCAACCGAAGTTGGTCATGTGCGATCTTTGCTTGAAGGCGCGCAGCGCCGTCCTTTTTGAAGAAGACCCATTGCGCTGTGACCGCATGTTCAAGTGCCGCGCGGACAAGCAGATGCCCTTCCGGGCCCATCCCCTTGCGGCTCAACGTCAGGTAGGCGTGCGTGTAGCGACGAACTCGTTGGCAAACCCCGTACACACCCGGGAAGACGCCAGCGTGCTCCTCGAGGACGGTGACCTGCTCTTCCGTGTCCCGATAGCGGATGAAGCGCAGCAATAAACCTTGAAGCAGCTGACGCAGCGGAAGGTGGCTTGACGACATGCCATATAGCCTGACCGTGACAGGCGACAATCGTCTCAGAAACGATCGTCTAATGAGACCTTGCTTCTACACCACAGGAGGCTCGGAGGAACTTCCTAATGTCGCCGCCCCGCGACTACCCACGCACGGGTGATCGGACCTGAAGGCAATCGACGTGACCCCTTGCTCATTTGCCCTGAGGCTCGTCTACCAGGGCACATCGCCAGCCGCGACCACGAGCTCGGCGACACTAACCATGGCTTGGATCGGAGCCTCGGTCGATACGCGGTTCTGCCAACGCACCTCTAGGAAGTACTCGTCGTGCACGAAGCTTAAAGCCGTCTGCGTCCCATCAAGGAAGTTATCGCCCTCGTTCAGATCGTCGACTCTAATGACCGCATCGACGCCAATGTCGACGCGGTCTCCTATCAACAAAGACTGCACGTCACTCATGTTGTCTATTGGCGCCCAGAACAACGTGAAGGATGGCGCCAACGACTCCCACTGGTCGATGGGGAAATACTCACAGACCTTGTACCGCCCCTCTTCCCCATCCCTCAACGACACCGAAACTTCTCTGATTCCGAGGCCACCCTCGATTTCGCTTTCGCTCAAGGGGCACGAATCGCTTGGCGAAGCGCAGCCTGAGATGAAGGTGGCAACTAGAAGGGTTAGTACCGATGTCGGCGACGTTTGAAAACGAGGCCATAGCGTCGGGCGAAAACGAGGCCACCCAGACAGATTGGGTGGATGATCTCGGTGGAAGATTGGGCATTGATCAGGCGGCTGGTCGCGGACGGAGTTCCGCAGCGACAGGTCGCGAGGCAACTCGGTATCGGCAGGTCAACGGTCGAGAGAGCATTGGCGTCGGATCGGCCGCCGAAGTATGAGCGGCCGCCGCGGCCGACGTCGTTCACGCCGTTCGAGGCGCGAGTGAGAGCGTTGCTGGGCGAGCATCCGGAGATGCCAGCGACGGTGCTCGCGGAGCGGGTCGAGTGGTCGGGATCGATCACGTGGTTTAGGGAGAACGTGCGGCGGCTGCGACCCGAGCATCGCCCTATCGACCCGGCCGATCGGCTGAGCTGGGCGGCGGGTGATGCGGCGCAATGCGATCTCTGGTTCCCACCGGCGAAGATCCCGCTCGAGCACGGCACGGCAGTGTTGCTGCCCGTGCTGGTGATCGTCGCCGCGCACTCACGTTTCGTGACGGCGAAGATGATCCCAACGCGCAAGACGGAGGATCTGCTGCTGGGGTCGTGGGAGCTGATCCAGCAACTCGGACGCGTCCCACGCAGGCTGATCTGGGACAGCGAGCCCGGCATCGGTCAGAAGGGTCGGCTCGCGCACGGCTTTGCTGCATTACCCCTGATCAGAGGCACTATTGCCTCGGAGGCTCCTTTACGGTCACCCTGTCCGTGCATTATTCGTGCATTATCGGATTCTGAGATCATCCCGCGCGCGCGGCGGGGTGGGGGTCGGCTCGCTCGCTTTTCTGGTAGCCGCGGTGATGTCCGTCATCGGCGTTCAAAAGGATGCGGTTGTCTGTGGCGCAAAATAACCGCTGTGAACTGCTATGGTGTCAACATGACTTTTATGGGTTCTCGTGGTGTCGTGCGCGCCGTTGGTGTTCTCGCGGCGGGTGCTGCGCTGGTGTTGGTTGGTGTTGCCGGTCCGGCTGCCGCGGCGGTGGGTGCGTGGGGCCCAGCGGTCACGCTCTCCGACCCCGGACAGGACGCATACGATCCGCGGGTGGTGACGGATGGCAGTACCCTCACCGCCGTCTGGTTCCGCTCCGACGGCAGCAACGGCCGTATTCAGAGTGCGTCGTCGACCGATGGGGGTGCCACCTGGAGTGCCCCGGTGACGCTCTCCGACCCCGGACAGGACGCATACTTTCCGCAGGTGGTGACGGATGGCAGTACCCTCACCGCCGCCTGGTTCCGCTCCGACGGCAGCAACGACCGTATTCAGGCGAGCTCGTACACGACAGCGGGCTCGCCCCCGTCGGCTTTGGCTGACACCGGTGCCAGTCAGACACTCACGCTCGGGGCTCTCGGTGTCGCTGGGCTGCTGCTCGCTGGCGGTGTTGTCCTGACCCGGGTAACACGACGCGAGGGATCGTCCACCGCAGCCTGACCCGGTGAGCCATTTGGCAGCTACTCAATGAAGCCGCCTCGGATCTCGACCACGCAACGCTGACATTCGCAGACGGCAACCTACCGGGCGACGATCCAGACATTGCTGTCGGCGCCTATGGGTAGCCTGAGGACATGTCAGAGGTACAGCAGGATCAGCAGGAATCGATGCGTGTCGAGGTGTGGCCGATCGAGCGACTGCTCCATGACGACCGCATTCGGATTCCAGACTATCAGCGCCCCTACAAGTGGGAGGTGCGCAACGTCGCCCAGCTGATCGATGACGTGCAGGAATTCCTCGAGTACGGCGCTTATCGGCTTGGATCAGTGATCCTGCACCACGATGAACACGGAAACCTGAATGTCGTTGACGGTCAGCAGCGTTTCGTCACGCTCGTCCTCGTTGCTGCGGCCCTCGCCGAGTCCGGCTCGAGATCAATCGATCTTGGAGCTTTGCAGGGCCACAGCGCGGCGGAGTTCGGCCTGGAGACAACCAAGCAGCACCTCCTCGAGAACCACGCGTACATTCGAGAGGTGGTCGGCAGCTGGACACCAGCCGAACGAGAGCGCTTCGCTCAGTTCCTGCTGCCCTCGTGCGAGACCGTTGTCCTCACCCTTAAGAACATCGATGAGGCGTTTCAGATGTTCGACTCGCAGAACACCCGTGGCAAAGCCCTGTATCCAACGGACCTCCTGAAGGCATTCCACATCCGCGAGATGAACTCCGACGAGGTCACGGAAGATACAAAGCGCCGGATGGTGGCCGTGTGGGAAGACATGGTCAAGTCCCTGTAAGTGGATGCTCCTATTGATGTCAAGCTGCTTCGGGTTGCTCGATTCGTGTCAGGGCAAGCGTGGCTCGTTGTTCCAGCTCGGGGTCTGCGCGGGTGCCGATCTCTAACCGACGTAGCTGCTGGTAAGGAACGCCGAGGCTTGCGGCGAGGACACTGATGGGGATGCCGAGCCGTTGACGTTCGGTTCGCAGCTCTCGGCCCGCGGGGTTCTCTGTGGCGGGGTTGAGCAGGGCAGCGTAGACCTCGTTAGCAACGTGACGTTTAAGGCAGCGCGTAATGTCTCGGTCGGTGAGTCCTTCGGCTCGGCGGCGGGCGAAGTAGGCCATCGTTTCGGGCTCTTGGTGTCGTCTGCGCAGCAACACGATTCTATGCAGGGCGGCGTTTGCTTGCCGGTTTCCGCCGCGGGAGAGTCGATGCCGGGTGCGCTGCCCGGATGACGCCGGCTGGGGTGCGACGCCTGCCAGCGCGGCGAACGTCGCACGGGTGGCAAGTCTTTCAGGGTTGTCGCCGGCCGCGATCAACAGTGTCGCTGCGGTCACCAGGCCGACGCCGCGCAGCGAGAGCAGAGTCGGGTTCACCGCTCGCACGAGCGGGTCGAGTTGTTTCTCGATCTCATCGATCTCGTCTTGCAAGATCAGGTAGCGGGCGGCTAGCCGTTTCAGAGTTTGTCTGGTCACCAGGTCGGGGTCGAACCCGGAACCTGCGGGTCTGGTGCGAGCGAGGGTCTTGACGGTTTTCGTGCTGCCCAGCGCCCGATAAGTGTCACGCACCGCTTCGGGCGCGGTGACCAACAACGCATGGATCTGGTTCATCGTCTGAGACTTAGCTTTCGCGGCGGAGCGCCGCTCCGTGATAAGGATCCGTAACGACTCCACGTGACCATCAGCGTTCTTCGGAACGGTGTCAGCGCCACTGAGCACCGCCAAAGCAGCCTGGTGGGCATCGATCGGATCAGACTTCCCACGCAACCGCCGAGCTTGCCGGTTCTGGCGAATGATCTCCACAACGGTGAAGCCGGCGGCCGCAAGTTCTCGAGTGATGCCGGCGCCGTACGATCCCGTTCCCTCAACCCCGACACGGTCGACCTGGCCGTGCGCGTGGAAGAAATCGATGATCTGCCGATAGCCGCGGCCTGTTGCCGGAAACTGACTGTCTGCGGTCCGGCGACCGAGGTGATCAAGGACGGCAACATGGTGGGTGTTCTTATGCGTATCGATCCCTGCCACCAACTGGCCCGGCACGAGCGGATTGGTTGAGCGAAGGATGGGTGTCATCCTTGTCATATATGGTTTCCCTTCCAGTAGTGAATATCGTCACCGCGGGTCGGGTAGGTGCAGACGGCACAGAGGTGAGAGACGACTTCCCGGTCAGGCTCCTATCAAGTCATGTTCCCTGCCCGGCCCGCAGTGGCCCCGGCGTCGATGGACAAATCCACTTAAAAACAGCCCTCGCGGACGTCTGTGTGATTTCGAGTCACACCGGCACCGGAGCCAAGTCCATCATCTCTGTGTAACGCCCGGTGGCCCACCGCGTCGGTGACGACGTGAACGCGGCCACCGTGTGATCCTTCGAGAAAGCTCTAACCCCAACTCGAAAGGCATCAACACGATGACCGCTCCCCATATTGTCGACCCTGCCGGCCTGCTTAGTGAAGCCCTCGCCGAAGCGTCACCGGATTTGCTGAGGCAGCTGCTGCAAACCATGATCAACGCCCTGCTATCCGCTGATGCCGACGCCGTCATCGGCGCCGAGTGGGGCAAACCCGGCCCTGACCGCCTGACACGCCGCAACGGCTATCGGCACCGCGACCTCGACACTCGCATCGGCACGATCGATGTCGCGATCCCGAAACTGCGCCAGGGCACTTACTTCCCCGAGTGGCTGTTGGAGCGTCGCAAACGCTCCGAGGCGGCCCTGATCACCGTGGTTGCGGACTGCTACCTCGCCTCGCCACCGGCGTCAACGCCGACGGCCGCCGCGAAGTGCTCGGTTTGCAGACCGCCACAGCTGAGACCGGGCCAGCCTGGAACACTTTCCTGGCCGACCTCACCGCCAGAGGCCTTACTGGCGTGCGTCTGGTTACCTCCGACGCCCACGCAGGCCTGAAGGACGCGATCGCCGCGAACCTGCCCGGCACCGCCTGGCAACGCTGCCGCACCCACTACGCAGCGAACCTCATGTCGGCGACACCGAAGAGCATGTGGCCGGCGGTGAAAGCGATGCTGCACTCGGTTTATGACCAACCTGACGGCGCCGCCGTCAACGCCCAGTTCGAGCGGCTCTTGGACTACGTCGACGGCAAACTCCCCGCAGCCTTTGAGCACCTCGATGCCGCCCGAGACGACATTCTCGCCTTCACACAGTTCCCCGAGGGCCTCTGGCAGCAGATCTGGTCCAACAACCCCAACGAGCGACTGAACCGCGAGATTCGACGCCGCACCGACTCGGTGGGCATCTTCCCCAACCGAGACGCCATCATCCGACTGGTCGGCGCGGTGCTGGCTGAGCAAACCGACGAGTGGGCAGAAGGGCGCCGCTACCTGGGCCTGGACGTCTTGGCACGCTCGCGCATGCACGTCCTTCCCGACACCGGAAGCGAGGTGGTCGCCGAGACCTACACCGCCCTCAGCGCACAAAACGAAGGATCAGCCGTTACACCACTTCCAGGGACTTGACCCCAGGGGATCGCCTCTGACACAAGGTAAGAGCACATCTGGTCGAGGGCGTCACTGGCGAGAGACGGGTGGCGACGAATCGAATCCGCGATCGGCTCACCGTCAACCCAGCTTGCCAACGACTTAGCGGCGAAGAATTCAGCCGGATCGCGGGGAACCCGAGGGCTTGTGACAAGGTGATGGATGAGCTGATCGATGAGATCGTGTGTGCTCTCAAACAGCAACGTTGAGCACGGTGCTGTCAGCAAAGAAGCCCAGTCCATCCGATTGGTTGTCGCGAGGCCTCCACATTCGGGACACAGCTCCGAATCGAATTCGCTCATGCTCTGCACGCTAGCACCGAGGCCCATTGTGTCGTGCCGCTTTACATGTCGTGAAGCTCGCGCTCAGTCGATCTACGTTGAGAAACCGTTAGCTCAATGTGTGGCGAGGTCTCCTTCAAGCATCCCGGGCCTGCTGGAGACTCCCTCGAATCGACTATGACCCGCACCACGGCTTGGCTCCACTCTTGTCAAGTGGCTTGCGGCGATGCCATTGGGTAGGGGTCTCATATTTGATCAGTTCTGAGACACTCGCTCGCAGCGCGCAACACGTCCACTCTGCTTCGAGCTACAACCACGTTGAATCACAATCTGCGTTGGAGCTCGGTACTAAACCCAGGCCGAGTGACTACGAACCCTCCGAGTAGGTCGTGCCAAGTACCCAATAGACTGACGACGTGGTGATCACGATGAGCGACGGCGGCCCGGAGCGCATTCAACTCGTGCCCGACGACTATCACACCGAGCACGTCGGCGTCACGCCAGACGGGCGGCAAGTGTTCGTGACGGAAGGCCTGTTCGAGATTCTCGGGCCGGGTGAAATGGTCTACTTCGCCGCGGCATTCGTGTGGAGCACCGACGGAGTGTTCGAGTCACTCACGGTTCGCGACATGCGTCGCCCGCGGAGAATGCCCCCCGGGCAGTCCGGCGCCGCCGGCACCGATGTCGCCCAGACACTCATCGACGAACTAGGCGGCATCGCATTGACACCGATCTCGGTCGCTCCGTTCGCTGCCGACTGGGAAGGCATCACCTTCGGACTCATCTACCTCAACGACGACGGCTACGAACGTGTTGAGTTGCACCCGGGCAACAGCATCGCGTTCTCAGAGCCATGGGACGGGTTCGAGTACGACACGTAAACACTTCATCCCTTGTCTGAGGAACACGCCAAGAGAAGCGTTAGAGACTCAACTCGGACGTGATCTCCGTTGAGAGCTCGGGATGGATGATCGTCAGCCCTCGGGCGAGACGTGTGGTGGCTCCGAAGGTATTGGACCAGGGACCACGGACACCATCCCCATTCTGTGCCCTGGCGGTTCTGAACGGCCCGCCAGACATCAGCACGCGACCGCCTGTGGCAGCAACTTCCCGTTGCAAGTAGGCAGCCGCACGGGCGGGGGACGTTTCTTCCTCCTGCGGAAACGCAGGAGTCACCCCGTAGTAGACGGCCTCGATCCACCGATCATCGGTCTCAAGAACCACATAGCCCGAGTAGTCTTCGTAGCCAACCTCCGCATCCGCCCACGGATCGTCGGTTCGCATTGGTACAGAATTGCGTGCATAACTCTCGTTCCGGCGCCCTTGGTCGATTTCCACACTTCGCATGTCGAGTGCTCCACCAAGGCCCAGCTTGGCGCGCTGACGCGAGCGCGCTAGCTGATCAAACCTGTGCAGCAACTCGCGGTCCCGCTCGCTGTCGACACCGCGCTGCCACTCACGTCGATAGACGGTCGCCGGAATTCTGAATCGCCCCGGGTTTAGTGGAGGGCGAGTTCTCCCGACAACTGCTGCTGTCGGGTGTTGGTCTCACGGTAGTACGCGTTCTCCATCTCGAACGGGGTGAGATATCCGATCGAGGAGTGCAGGCGGTTCTCGTTGAACCAGTGCACCCAGGACAGCGTCGCGAGCTCGAGCTCATCGACGGTGCGGAACGGGCCGTCGATCTTGACGCACTCAGTCTTATAGAGTCCGATCGCCGACTCGGCCAGAGCGTTGTCGTAGGAGTCGCCCACAGTTCCAATTGAGGCGATCGCGCCAACATCTGCGAGGCGGTCGGCGTAGCGAATTGCGGTGTATTGAGCTC
>CALRMP020000027.1:0-36150 GCA_943369205.1 Gulosibacter massiliensis
CCCCCCCCCCGCGGCGCGCTGGCGCGGTAGCGCGTTCGGGAGGAGCAAGATGGTCGGGTGACTCTCGACACCTGGCTGGTCTTTCTGATCGCGGCGATCGGCCTGTCGTTCACCCCCGGCCCGAACGGCCTGCTGGCCCTCACGCACGGCGCGATCTACGGCGTGCGGCGAACGGTTGCGACCGTGCTCGGCGGAGCCGTTGGTTTTCTCATCGTGATCGCCGTGTCGATGTTCGGCATCGGAGCTCTGCTCGTCGCGGTGCCCGACATTCTCACGGTGCTCAAGTGGGTGGGTGGTGCCTACCTGGTGTTTCTCGGCGTGCAAGTGTGGCGGGCTCCCGCTATCTCAGTGGCGGCCGCGACCGGTGAACGTCCGAGCGCCTCGTGGTGGTCACTGTGGCAGCAAGGCTTCTTGGCGGCGGTGACGAACCCGAAGGGCATCCTCTTCTTCGTCGCATTTTTGCCGCAGTTCATTGACCCCGAGAGCGATCTTGTCGTGCAGTTCGTGATCATGGCGTCGACGTTCATCATCATCGAGATCGTGTTCGAGCTCGTCGTCGCCGCTCTCTCGCAGTCACTGCAGCCGTGGCTTGCCCGCGCGGGGCGCTGGTTCAACCGCGCCACCGGCGGGCTCTTCATTCTGATTGGCGTGCTGTTGCCCTGGCAGCTTTAGCCGCGCCGCGGGGGCGCGCGGGCGCGGCACTCCGGCGGCCTAACCACGCCGCGCGGGCGCAGCGCACCGGGCTCTAGCCCGCAGCGCGTCGCGCCGGTGGCGCGCCCATCAGCGCCGTGCCAATCGCAACCAGGTCTCGACCACCGTGTCGGGGTTGAGCGACATTGACTCGATGCCGTGGTCGACGAGCCAGTCGGCGAGGTCGGGGTGATCGCTCGGCCCCTGGCCGCAGATGCCGACGTACTTGCCGGCCGTGCGGCACGCCTCGATCGCGAGCTCAAAGAGGGCGAGCACCGCTGGGTCGCGCTCGTCGAACGAGCCAGCCACGAGGGCCGAGTCGCGGTCGACTCCGAGCGTGAGTTGCGTGAGGTCGTTTGAGCCGATCGAGAAGCCGTCAACGTGCTCGAGGAACGCCGCTGCGGTGATCGCGTTCGACGGAATCTCGCACATCATGATGATGCGCAGTCCGTTCTCGCCGCGACGCAGACCGTTGGCCGCGAGCGTTTCGATGACCGCTTCGAGTTCGGCCACGGTGCGCACGAAGGGCACCATGAGCTCGACGTTGGTGAGCCCCATGTCGTTGCGCACATGGCGCATGGCCTCGCACTCCATGGCGAAGGCTTCGGCGAAGTCGTCGGAGACATACCGCGATGCGCCGCGATACCCGAGCATCGGGTTTTCTTCTTTCGGCTCATACCGCTCGCCGCCAATGAGGCCGGCATACTCGTTCGACTTGAAGTCGCTCAGGCGCACGATCACCGGCTCGGGAGCGAACGCCGCGGCGATCGTCGACACGCCCTCGGCAACGCGGCTCACGAAGTACGCGTGCGGAGACGGGTAGGCCGCGCAGTGCTCGTCGACCACCTTTTGCAGGTCGGCGGGCAGCACATCGCGCTCGAGTAGGGCACGAGGGTGGATGCCCACCTGCCGGTTGATGATGAACTCCAGCCGCGCGAGCCCGACCCCTTTATTCGGCAGGTGCGAGAACGCGAATGCCTGGTCGGGGGTTCCGACGTTCATCATGATCTTCGTCGGCACCGGAGGCATGGCCTCGAGGGAGGTCTCGATGATCTCGAACGGCAGGATTCCTTCGTAGACGTGGCCCTCGTCGCCCTCGGCGCACGAGACGGTCACCTGTTGTTCGTCGGTCATGACGCTCGTCGCGTTTCCCGTGCCAACGACGGCCGGAATTCCGAGCTCGCGCGCGATGATCGCCGCGTGGCACGTGCGGCCCCCGCGGTTGGTGACGATCGCCGAGGCGAGCTTCATGATCGGTTCCCAGTCGGGGTCGGTCATGTCGGCAACGAGCACATCGCCCTGGCGAAACTCGTCCATGCGATCGATCGAGGTGAGCACGCGCACGGGCCCTGCGCCGATCTTCTGGCCGATCGCCCGGCCAGCGATGACGAGCGGTCCTGTGCCGCCGAGGGCGTAGCGCTGCAGCACCTGCCCCTGTCGTCGCGAGACCACCGTCTCGGGTCGGGCCTGCAAGATGTAGAGAAGCCCGTCGATGCCGTCGCGCGCCCACTCGATATCCATCGCGCGGCCGTAGTGCTCTTCGATCGTCACGGCGTGCCGCGCGAGCTCATGCACTTCGTCGTCACTGAGGCTGAAGTGCGCCCGCTCGCCCGCATCAACGTCGGTGAAGACCGTGCTCGTTGAGGTGCTCGACCCGCCCGCGTAGACCATCTTGACGGCCTTCTCGCCGAGGGCGCGCACGAGAATCGCCGACTTGCCCGCGCGCAGGCTCGGCTTGTAGACGTAGAACTCGTCGGGGTTCACGGCGCCCTGCACGACCGCTTCGCCGAGACCGTACGACGACGTAATGAACACGGCGTCGGTGAATCCCGACTCGGTGTCGATCGTGAACATCACGCCCGACGCGCCGATGTCGCTCCGGATCATGCGCTGAATGCCTGCCGACAGCGCGACCTCGTCGTGGGCGAAACCGTGGTGCACGCGGTAGGCAATGGCGCGGTCGTTGAACAACGAGGCGAAGACGCTGCGAATGGCGCCTAACAGGTTCTCGATGCCGCTGATGTTGAGAAAGGTCTCTTGCTGCCCCGCAAACGACGCGTCGGGAAGGTCTTCGGCCGTCGCGCTCGACCGCACGGCCCACGAGACACCGTCGGGGTCGGGATCGTGATCGACCAGTCGCTGGTACGCCTCGCGGATGCTCGCCTCGAGCTCGGCCGGAAACTCCTGCTGCTCGATCCAGCCCCGCACGGTCGATCCGACCTTGGCCAGCTCGGTCACATCGGTGACGTCGAGCGGCATGACGAGGCCGAGAATGCGCTCGTATAGGCCGTTTGTCTGGAGAAAGCGGTGGTACGCGTCGGCCGTGGTGGCGAAGCCGCCCGGCACGCGCACGCCGAGGTCGCCCAGCTTGCTGACCATCTCGCCGAGTGAGGCGTTCTTGCCGCCCACCTGGGCGACGTCGCCCATGCCGAGCTCGTCGAACCAGAGGATGTTGGCGGTCATGAGGTGCTCCTGTCGTCGGTGCCCGCCTGGCGGCGGCGCAGTGTGGTCAGAATCACGGCCGCCATCTCTTCGACCGAGCGGTCGGTCGAGTCGAGGTACGGCACGTCGTGGCGGCGGTAGAGGTCTTCGGCCCAGCGCACTTCGCGGCTGCACTGCGCGAGTGATGAGTAGGTCGATCCGGGCCGGCGTGCGGCACGCACCTGGCTGAGCCGCTGCGGGTTCGCGGTGAGGCCGAACAGTCGGTCGGCGTAGGGCCGCAGGGGCCGCGGCAAGTCGTCGGTCGGCACACCGCCGCCGGGCAAGTCGTCGTCGGTGAGCGGATAGTTCGCCACGACGATGCCGTGCTGCAGGGCCAGGTACATCGAGGTCGGGGTCTTGCCGCACCGCGACGGCGCGATCAGAATCACGTGTGCCCGGTCGAGCGCGCGCAGGCTCTGGCCGTCGTCGTGCTCGATTGCGTACTCGATCGCCCACATGCGGTCGTGGTAGCGATCGAGATCACCCAGGCTGTGCACGGTGCCGCGGCCCGGCTGGGCACTCACCCCGAGGGCGGCCTCGACCTCGCGCAGATGCCCGCCGAGCAGGTCGATGACGATCGCGGGTGCGGCGGCGACGATCTGCCGCACGGCGAGGTCGCGAATAGTCGAGAAGACAAGGGGAGGGGCGCCGACGACTGCCGACTCGGTCGTCGCGGCGATCGTGGCGATGGCCTCGGTGGCGGCGTCGGCACTGTCGACGAAGGGGATCGTATGGCGGTCGAGGCGCACACCGGGAAAGCTCACGAGCAGAGCGCTGCCGAGAGTCTCGGCGGTGATGGCGGTTCCGTCAGAGACGAAAAAGACGGCGCGTGGGGCGGCGGCGAAGACGTCGTTCATGCGGCCCCCTCTCGGCGCGCCTCGGCAGCGATGCCAGCGTACCCTCACGCTAGGGGGCGGGGTGCCGGAGGGGCAGGGTCTTTGGTCCCCGTCCGCCCGCAGCGACGACAGAGCCCCGCCGTCGACCAGTGTCGACGACGGGGCTCGTGTTCGGGATGTACTACCGCACGTATACCGTGGCGAACGGTGTACGGCGGCGGCGGTCGAGCTCGATCGCTCCCATGCCCGCGAGGGCGAGCAGCAGGGCGAGCGCGACGATTCCCGCGTTCTCGGCGGGCCCGGTGGAGGCCAGTTCAGCCTGCGGTCCCTCGAGTGACAGGTAGAGCAGCGTGCCGTCGGCTCCCACGGTGATGTACGCCACTTGCGTGAGGGGTCCGGAGGGCCCCTCACCGGTCAGCGTGATCGTGTGCGCGCCCGGCGTGATGTCCATCGGCAGCGGTACGACATCGAGGAACCGGCCGTCGAGGTCGGTGAGTCCTTCGGTGACGAGCACCGGGGTCGAGCGCAACACGAGGTTGTACTCCGACTCGGGCAGCAGGCCGCCACCCGACACCTGCACGTCGCTGCCGGGTAAGTAGTCACCGATGCCCGCGGCGAGCGCGAGGTCGATGCCGGGGCCGTCGAACACCGCGCTCTGCACGATGTTGTCGATGTACATATAGGCACCCGCGGCGCCGCCCCAGCTCTGGTCGTACGTGCCGGAGACGAACACGAAGCGGTACGTGCCCGCTCCCGGGATGGCGACCGAGGTGGTCGTCCAGTCTGCGGACTCGCCCGTGGCGTCGATGACCTCGGTCTGCGTACAGGTGTCGACGTTGAGCAGGTAGCCGAAGACGTGGAAGTCGTCGGACTCATCGACGGCCTTCCAGTCGAGGGTGATCTGGCGCCCGGCAGCGACCGTGAACGGGCTGCTGTAGACAGCGGGGCCGTGGATGACGTAGCCGTTGAGTTCGCCGTCCAGCTCGCTGAACAGCTCCAGCACCTTGCTGCCGGCTCGATCGACGTCGGCGCCGTCGAAGATCTGCACCCGGTACTCCTCGGAGTCCAGGCCCGCGTTGGCGATGTCATCACCGCGCACCGTCGGGTCGGTGAACGCCGATGCCGCGGCGGCCTCGAAGGCAGTCCATTGGTCGTTCGACCATTCGTATTGGACGACGTACGAGTAGCTCGCTGTTGCGGGCTGCAGAGTTGGTACGGGCTCGGTGGGAGTCGACTCCTCCGGGCTGGGCTCGATCGGGGCGGCTTCTTCGGGCGCGGGCTCGCTCGGCGCACCCTCTTCGGGTGCGGGCTCGCTCGGCGCACCCTCTTCGGGTGCGGGCTCCGTGGTCGCCGGATCCGCCAGGCTCGACAGTGCATAGCTCGCTTCCGACACCTGCTCCGGCGCCGGCCCCATCTCGACCTCGAGGTAGTAGTCCCCGTAGGCGTCGTCCCACACCAGACGATCGCCGAGAATCGTCACGGGGTCGCCGTTCACGTCGTGCACGTAGTACCAGTCCTCCGACTCTCCGGGCACGTTCCCGAAGAAGAGGTCCCAGTTCGAGTCAGCCGCGTTGTAGTACCGGCGCAGGTTTGAGTAGTCGGAGGTATCGACCGTGGTGCACCCGGCGATGGCCGTGACTCCCAGGTCGATCGCCTGGTTAATGCTGCTCCAGCCGGTGATGGTGGTGCTGCCGACGGCGTCGTCTTCGAACAGCCCGTTGGTGATGGTCGAGCTGGCGGCACCGGCCGCGAGTGCGGGGCCGAGCGCGAGTGCGGCGCCGACCGACAGCGCAATGGCTGCGCGCGTTCTGGTGATCATGGGGTGGACCCTTCAGAGTGGATGGTGAGTGGCATTCGCCCAATGCATAGTGTGCTCTCCTTTGGGGCCACCTCAGTCACCCAGAACGGTGGTACCCGCTCGCGATGTTCGTTTCGCGAACACACCCGCCAGCCCGCGCATCGCTACGATCAGCCTCATGGTGCCCCTGCCCGAACTGCTTGCCTTCGTCGTCGCGGCCGTCGTGATCATCGCAATTCCCGGCCCTAGCGTGTTGTTCGTCATCGGCCGGGCGCTCGTGCTGGGCAAGCGCGGAGCGCTACTGAGCGTGTTCGGCAACGCGGCGGGGGTTGCCATCCAGATCATCGCCGTGGCCGCGGGGCTGGGTGTCATCGTGGCGCAATCGGTCGTGCTCTTCACGGTGCTGAAGATTGTGGGCGCGGTCGTGCTCGTGTGGTTGGGCATCCAGGCCATTCGTCATCGCAACATCGCGATCGACGGGAGCATGCCGGCATTCTCGCCGAGGCCCGCACGCCTGCTGCGCGAAAGCTTTGTGGTGGGCATCAGCAATCCGAAGACGATCGTGTTCTTTGTCGCCGCCCTGCCACAGTTCGTCGTCGCTGAAGCCGGTAGTCCGGTGCTGCAAATGCTCGAACTCGGCGCGATCTTTCTCGTGCTCGGCGTCGCAGGTGACAGCGTTTATGCGGTGGCTGCGGGGTTCGCGCGTGACTGGTTCGCCACGAACCCGCGCAGGATGAGCGGAATGCGAACGACCGGAGGTGTTGCGCTCATCGGTCTGGGCGGTGCGATGGCCGTGACCGGCACCTCGATCTAGTCGTCGAGCTCGAGCAGGTCGCGCTCGCGGTTCTCTTCGATGACCGACCCGACGGCCACAGCGACACTGATGCCCCAGCTCACCCACATGAGCGCGAGGCGCCAGTCGCGCGGGCCGGTGCGGGTCTGGTTGATCACGCCGATCGCCGAGAAGGCGGCGCCGATAACGGCGCCGTTGAAGAGGAACTTGCGCATGAAACCTCCTTGGTCGATGTCTCAACGCTAGCGGGTGTCGGCGGCAGTGCGCCTCGCGTGAACGCAATCTGAGTCTCTCCCCAGAGCCAGCCACGAAACTGACCGATCGGCCAGAAGCTGACCACTCGGTCAATTACCGTGGGTGACATGTCCCTTCACGATGACCTGCGCGCAATCGCGCTCGCCGAGTTTGCCTCCTCCGGCTACTCGGCGACGTCGCTTCAGCGCCTCGCTGATCTCGCGGGCACCTCGAAGGCGAGTGTTCTCTACCACTTCGCCTCGAAAGAGCAATTGCTCGCCGACATCGTCAACCCGGCACTCGACGACATGGAACGACTCATTGAGTCGATCGAGAGCGACGGGGGCCTTCGGCATGGCGACTTCGTCGAACGCTTCGTCGACCTACTGCTGCAGCACAGCGAAGTCGTGCCCCTCGTGATCAACCAAGGGGCAACCCTCGATGACGTGCCCGTCATGCACCGGGCAACCGAAATCATGCGCCGGGTCGCTGAGCTGTTTCGGCTCGCGAGCGGTTCGACGATGGAAAAGCTGCGCTTCGGCGTGGCATTTGGTGGCGTGGCCTACACGCTCGCTGCCGCTGAACGACTGGGGCTCAAAGGCGAGATCCCGATCGACGAAGTGCGCTCGGCACTTCTGCAGATTCTGCACGACCTGCTCGTGCCCGCCGGTTCCCCCACTCGCTAAGGAGCAGCACTCTCATGGCAACCCTTCTCTACCGGCTCGGCCGGTTCTCGTACCGGCGCGCGCGCCTCGTTCTCGTCGCGTGGGCGCTGGTATTCGTGGCCGCCATCGGCGGGGGAGTCGGGCTTGGCGGGCAGACGGACGAGACCTTCAGCATCCCGGGCACCGAATCGCAAGTGGCCCTCGACCAGCTCAACGCGCTGTTCCCGGCGGTGGCGGGCGCGAGCGCCACCGCCGTCGTCGTGGCACCCGAGGGCTCGCTCGTCACGGATGACGCCGTGCGTGACGAGATCGCCGTGCTTGTCGACGAGCTGAACGCCGTTGACGGCGTCGACTCGGTCTTGGGCCCGTTCGACGAGTTCGCGAGCAACCAGGTCAGTGACGACGAAACGGTCGCGCTCGTGCGGGTGCAGCTCATTGGAGCCGGCAGTGACGTCACCGAAGAAACCCTCGCCGCGCTGATCGCCACGGCCGACACGATCGAGCCGCGCGTCGAGTTTGCCGGCCAGGTGTTTCAAGACACCACCGTTGGCCTGACGATCGCCGAAGTCTTTGGTGTCTTGTTTGCCGGCGCCGTGCTCATCATCACATTCGGCTCACTGCGCCCGGCCTGGATGCCCCTCGCGACCGCGCTCGTCGGCGTTGGCATCGTGATCGGCGGCATTCTCGCCTTGGCTGCGGTGATGCCGGTGTCGAGTTCTGCGCCGCTGCTCGCGGTCATGATCGGCTTAGCCGTCGGCATCGACTACGCCCTGTTCATCTTGTCGCGCCATCGAGGTCAATTGGCGCGCGGCATGGAGCCACAGGAGTCGGCTGCCGTCGCCGTCGGCACCGCGGGCAGCGCTGTCGTCTTCGCCGGCGCGACCGTCATCATCGCGCTACTGGGCCTGCTCGTCGTTGGCGTGCCGTTCCTCTCGGTCATGGGTGTTGGCGCGGCGCTCGCCGTGCTCGTGGCGATCGCGGGTGCCGTCACGATGCTGCCCGCGCTGCTCGGCATTGCGGGCGCGAAGCTCGCACCGAAGGAGGGCTCGCGCGCCTGGAATCGCGCACACCCCGTCGCGACGACCGGCCCGACCATGGGTCGGCGCTGGGTGCGCGGCGTCATGAAGCGGCCCGTGCTCACGAGCATCTCGGTCGTCGCCGTACTGGGCGTACTCTCGATTCCCGCCTTCTCGCTCGACCTCAACCTGCCCGACGGCGGCAGTGAGCCGGCTGGCTCGACGCAGCGCGAGGCCTACGATCTCATCGCCGACGCGTTCGGCCCCGGCACCGCGGGGCCTTTGCTCGTCACCCTCGACATCACGCAGACGACCGATATCCTCGACGACCTCGAGGCGATTCGGGGCGAGCTCGAGCGGGTTGACGGGGTCGCGAATGTCGGCCCGGGCATCCCGTCGCCGGGGCTCGAAACCGCGATCTTCCAGGTGGCGCCGGAAACCGCGCCCGACGACCCCGCCACCAAGCTCGTCGTGGCTGAGTTGCGCGAACTGGCCCCGCAGATCGAAGAGGAGTTCGGCACCCCCCTCGCCGTGACGGGCGTGACCGCGATCGGCATCGACATCTCGACGCGCCTCACGAACGCGCTCGTGCCCTTCGGCCTCGTGGTCGTTGGTCTGTCGGTGCTGCTGCTCATGGCGGTGTTCCGCTCGGTGCTCGTGCCCGTTAAGGCGGCCCTCGGCTTCTTGCTCTCGGTCGGGAGCGCCATGGGTGTGACCGTCGCCGTCTTCCAATGGGGATGGGGCGCCGAGCTGCTGCACGCCGAGCCCGGCCCGATTCTGAGCTTCATGCCGATCATCGTGATGGCCGTGCTCTTCGGCCTCGCGATGGACTACGAGGTCTTCCTGGTCTCCGGTATGCGCGAAGAATTCGTGCGCACGGGCGACCCCCGGCAGTCGATTGAAGACGGGTTCGCCAATGGCGCGCGCGTCGTCACGGCCGCGGCACTCATCATGTTCTTCGTCTTCGCATCGTTCGTGCCCGAAGGCGCGGGGCTCATCAAGCCCATCGCCCTCGCGCTCGCGGTCGGTATCGCGGTCGATGCCTTCGTCGTGCGCATGACGCTCGGCCCCGCTCTCATGACCCTGTTCGGACGCGCCGGCTGGTGGTTCCCGCGCATTCTTGACCGGGCGCTGCCCGATCTTGATGTCGAGGGCGAGAAGCTCCGCCACCACCGCGACCACCGCGAATGGGCGGAGACTCAGGGCGATGCCGTCATCGTTGCCGAGGCACTGGAGCTCTCGGGCACGGATGCTCGCCTCGACCTCATCGCCGCCCCCGGCACCCGTGTCGACCTTGTCGGTGATGCGGCCACCCGCCGCCTCGTCGGTGCGACCCTGGCCGGCTACCTGCCGGCGGTCTCGGGCCGCGCTGTTGTCGCCGACGCCGTGCTGCCTTCGGAAGCGGGCCGCGCGTCACGCCGGGTGACCCTTGTCGATGTCAGTGGCGATCGCCTCGCTCCGTCGGTGACGATCGGCGCGCTCGTGAGTGAGCGCATGGCGCTCGCCGCCGGCTACCCACGCACTCCGCAGCGAGCCCGCCGCTGGCTCACGCGACTCGCGGCCACCGTCGAAGCGCTGGGGGTTGAGGCGCACGCGATCAGCGACCCCGAGAGTGGTGTCGTGGCGCTCGACGCGCGCCGACGGGCACTCGTACTCGCGGCTGTGGCAACACTCGACGGCACGGCGGTGATCGTGCTCGACCACCGCGACGATGCCCTGACCGCTGCCGACATCGACCTCGCCGATGCTCTGGTTCAACGCCTCGCGCCGCCTGCCGTTGTGCGGGTGTGGGGTCGAGAGCTCGACTCTGACCCAGCACCCGACGCGATTCGCGTCGTGCTTGATTCTCGACCCGCACTCGCAGACAGGAGCGACGTCTGATGACTTCGTCCACCGCTCTCGCCACTCGCCGTGGCGTTCGCCGCTGGCTCACGCTCGGCGCGGCCGTTCTCGTTCCGCTCGCCCTCGTGGGGCTCGCGCTCGCCGCTGTCGGCAACGACTCTGACGCGCTCGAGCGAATCCCGGCCGCCGTCGTCAATGACGACACTCTGATCACGACGACCGACGAGAACGGCGACGAGCAGTTCGTGTTCGCGGGTCGACAGCTCGTCACCGAACTCACGGCACCGGATGCAGATGGCTTCGCCTGGCGCGTCACGAGCGCCGACGAGGCCGAGGCTGCGCTCGCACGCGGCGAGGTATACGCCGTGCTGACGATTCCGTCGACCTTCTCTGAGTCGCTGCTCACGATCGGCACGCCCGACCCGGTGCAAGCGCGCCTGGCGATTCAGACCGATGACGCGCACAGCTATTTGGCGGGAGCCGTCGTTCAGGCCGTCGGAAGCGGCCTCGCCCAGCAGTTCGGCGCCGAGATTACGGCGCGCTACCTCGACGGCCTCACCACGGGGCTCGGCGAGCTCGGCACGGCGCTCGAGCAAGCCGCCGACGGCGCCACGCAGCTCGGTGACGGCGCAACTGACTTGAGCGTCGGCCTCACGAGCCTCGGTGACGGCGCATCGGCCTCGGCAAGCGGTGCGCGATCGCTGTCGACCGGCGTGCGCGACTACACCAACGGTGTCAGTTCGCTGTCGGGTGGGCTCGCCGAGCTCAAGGCGGGAGCGAACCAGCTTGACCCCTTGCAGCAAGCAGCGGGCGGCCTCGTGCCGCAGTCCGCCGGGGTCGCCGGCAGTCTTGCCGCGCTTGCCCCGGCCATCGCGGCGTCTGACCTCAGCGACGCTGACAAGGCCGCATTCCAGGCAGCTCTCGGCAACGCACAAGTGCTCGCCGGCACGGCCGGCGCGGTCGTTCCTCAGCTCAATGGCGCGCTCGATGGCCTGCAGTCGGGCATCGCGCAAAGCGCCTCGGGAGCCGCGGCTCTCGCGGCGGGTGGCGGCGAGCTGCGCAGCGGCGCCGCCTCGCTCGCCTCGGGCCTCGGCAGCCTCGCCACGGGCACCGACGAGATCACGGCGGGTGCCGTGTCACTCGCCGACGGTGCCGACGAGCTCGCGACCGGTCTCGCCAGCGGCGCATCGGAGATTCCCGAAGCCGGAGACAGCGCGATCGCCACCGAACCTGTCGTCGTCGACGCCAGTCGCACGAACGCGGTCGATGGGGTCGGCTCGGTCATCGCCGAGACGCTCGTGCCCGTGGGTCTCTGGATCGGCGCGCTCGCGACCTTCATCGCCCTGCGCCCC
The DNA here is from genome assembly GCA_943369205.1 of Gulosibacter massiliensis. GTDB lineage: Bacteria > Actinomycetota > Actinomycetes > Actinomycetales > Microbacteriaceae > Microcella > Microcella massiliensis_A. Next base: position 11,708 of record CALRMP020000027.1, read on the forward strand.
GCAGCGCGCGGCGTCATCGGCACCTCGGCAGCGGGAGGCACGATCGTGCGTCGCTCGATCGGGCGCGCGTCACTCATCGCGCTTGCGCAAGCCGCGCTGCTGACGCTGCTCGTGCACCTCGTGAGCGGTGTCGACTGGGCGCTGTTCCCGGCAACTCTCGCCCTGACGAGCGTCATCGCGCTCGCCTTCACGGCATTGCACGCAGCGCTCACGCTCGCACTCGGTCGCGCCGGGCTCGTGGTCTCGCTGCTGCTGCTCGCCGTGCAGCTCGTCGCGACGGGCGGCATCGTGCCGGTCACCGCGCTCGCTGATCCGTTCCCGGCACTGAGCGCCGTGTTGCCCCTGACCTACGCGGTCGATGGCCTGCAGGCACTGTTCGCCGGGGGAGACCCGGCGCGCATCGTGGCGGCTGTGGGCGTGATGGTCATGCTCGGCATCGGCTCGGTTATTGTCGCGCGCCTCGCGGCCGGACGCGCGCGGCGACGGGATGCTCTCGCCGCGTTTGCTCCCTCGCTCGCGGCTGCCCCGGCGTGAGTGAGCGGGGTGCCCTGCGCGGGCATCCCGCAGCATCCCGGCCACGGTCGGGCGAGTGGAGACAAACAGCGACGCGGGCCGCGAGCGTGTGCTCGCGACCCGCGTCGGGTGTGCGGAGAGTGGTTACTCCTTGGTCAGCTCGTGCGTACCGCCGCTCATGGCGTACTCCTCTTCAGGAGACAGCACGAGGTGCTTGCGGTAGTGCAGGCCGAAGCCCAGCAGCATGAGTGCGTAGACCACGATGATCGCCACAATTGCTGCCTGGAACGCCGGGTTCAGCAAGAGTCCGACGAACACCAGTGCGGCGATCGCTGCGGCGCTGTAGGCGCCGAACGTGCCCCACGGGCTCTTGTACGGGCGGTTGGCGTCGGGGAGCTTACGGCGCAGGATCAGGAACGACACCATCTGCAGGAAGTACGCGACGACCGCGCCCCACACAGCGATGTTGAGGATGATCGCACCGGCGACGACACCGACGCCCTCGGGGTCGAGCTTCGACAGCGTGTCGAGCACGACGAGCGCGATGAAGCCGACGACGGCACCGACGGTCAGCGCCACCCACGGGGTCTGGCTCTTGCCCGTGAGGGACAGGAACTTCGGGTAGTAGCCCGCGCGCGACAGCGAGTACATGTTGCGCCCGTAGGCGAACATGATGCCGTGCAGCGAGGCCAGCAGACCGATGAGGGCGAAGATCGCGATCACGGCAGCCAGCTCGTTGCCGACGATGGCCGCGAAGCCTTCGACGAGCGGTTCGAGTGAGACACCTGTTGCTTCAGCGCCCAAGACTCCCGTGTTGAGGAACAGCACGAGAAGACCGGTGACGATGAGCGTGCCACGCGCGATGACACCGGCGCGGGGGATGTCGCGCTCGGGCGTGTGCGACTCTTCGGCGGCGAGCGGCAGCGCCTCGATGCCGAGGAAGAACCACATGGCGAACGGCAGGGCGAACAGGATCGCGAACCAGCCCTCGGGCAGGAATACCGACGCACCGGCGACCTCAGCGTTGGGCACCATGTCCCATAGCTTGTCGAACGAGAACAGGCCCGACGTCAGCGCCATCACCGAGAACAGCAGGATGATCGCGATCGAGATGATCGACACCACGATGGCGAAGCGGAACGAGATGTGCGCACCCGCGGCGTTGAGGCCGACGAACGCGACGTAGAGCACGATCCACCAGATCCACATGAGGTTCGCTTCGGCGAGCGAGAAGTTCAGCAAGCCTGCCGTGACGAAGTCGAGGTACGCGGCCGAGAAGAACACGACGACGGCCGTGGTCGCGACGTATTCGATCGTCTCCGCAGCACCCGTGACCAGGCCACCCCACGGCCCCATGGCCGAACGAGCGAACGAGTAGGCACCACCGGTGTGCGGCATGGCGGCTGACATCTCGCTGATCGAGAACGTGAGGCCGTAGTACATGACGACGAGCACCACGAAGGCGATGAGCATGCCGCCGAAGCCGGCGAAGTCGATGCCGAAGTTCCAGCCCGAGAAGTCGCCCGAAATAACCGCAGCGACGGCGAGACCCCATAGGCCCCACACTCCGGCTGAGCGGCGCAGACCGCGTTTTTCAAAGTAGGTCTCATCGACGTTGGTGTACGTGACACCACCGGTCGCCTTGGATGTTTCTGCCATTCATTCCTCCTGGGGGTGAAAACGGGTGGAAGGGCACAACAGGCGAGACGCGCCACACTGCGCCATGGAAGTCGAGCATGGCCGTTAAGGTGGGCCTTGTCTACCATTGGAAACAAGAATTCTGATCGTGTCGCCCGAGTGCGGTGGGGCCGTGTGGTACTAATGGTCGACACTCGAGCCAAGGGAGGCCCCATGTCTGTTGCGCCGTCGACGGTCAGATCAGGAAATCTGACACTCGCCGAGTTAGAGGGCTTGATCGACGCGGGTGAGGTTGACACCGTCATCGTGGCCTTCGCCGACATGCAGGGTCGCCTCGTCGGAAAGCGCGTGTCTGCGCGACTGTTCCGTGAAGAGGTGGCCGCGCACGGCGCCGAATGCTGCAACTACTTGCTCGCTGTCGACGTCGAGATGAACACCGTTGCCGGCTACGCGCTGTCGTCGTGGCAGACCGGCTATGGCGACATGGTCATGCAACCCGACATGGGCACGCTGCGCCGCATCCCGTGGTTGCCAGCCACGGCCCTCGTCATTGCCGACCTCAAGCGCATGGACGGCGGCCCCGTGGCCCCCAACCCCCGCCAGATTCTGCAGCACCAGATCGACCGCCTGGCCGAGCACGGCCTCGTGCCCTACGTCGGCACCGAGCTCGAGTTCATCGTCTTCGATGAGACTTACCGCCAGGCGTGGGCCAAGGGCTACGACAACCTCACCCCCGCGAGCGACTACAACATCGACTACGCGCTGCTCGCCTCGAGCCGCATGGAACCGCTCTTGCGCGACATTCGCAACGGCATGGACGGCGCCGGAATGTACTGCGAGGGCGTCAAGGGCGAGTGCAACCTCGGTCAGCAAGAGATCGCCTTCCGCTACGCGCACGCCCTCGCGACGTGCGACAACCACGTGATCTACAAGAACGGCGCGAAAGAGATCGCCGACGCACACGGCAAGGCCCTGACCTTCATGGCGAAGTTCAACGAGCGCGAAGGCAACAGCTGCCACATTCACTTGAGCGTGCGCGGCACCGACGGTTCGGCCGTCATGGCTGGCGACGGCGCTCACGGCTTCTCGCCGCTCATGGAGCACTGGCTTGCGGGCCAACTCGCCGCCATGCGTGAGCTGAGCCTTTTCTTCGCGCCCACGATCAACTCGTACAAGCGCTACGTTCCCGGCAGCTTCGCGCCCACGGGCATCGCGTGGGGCTTCGACAACCGCACGTGCGCCTTGCGTGTGGTCGGCAGCGGCCACAGCTTGCGCATCGAAAACCGCGTGCCCGGCGGCGACGTGAACCCCTACCTCGCCACGGCCGCCATCATCGCCGCGGGCCTCTACGGCATCGAGAACAAGCTCACGCTGCCCGAGATCTTCACGGGCAACGCCTACGCGGCCGACCTGCCGCGCGTGCCCTCGACGCTGCGCGACGCGGCCGAGCTGTTTGCGGGCTCCGAACTCGCGCGCGCCGCGTTCGGTGACGAAGTCATGGCGCACTACTTGAACATGGCGTCGGTTGAGCTGTCGGCCTTCGACGCGGCGATTACTGACTGGGAGCGCATCCGTGGCTTCGAACGGTTCTGAGCAGGGCGCCGTCGTTGGCCGTCGCCCCGTCATCGGGCTGACGACCTATCTCGAACAGGCACAGTGCGGGGTGTGGGATGTTCCCGCATCGTTTTTGCCGAAGGTCTACTTCGAGGCGGTCTCGAACGCGGGAGGCATCGCCGTGCTCGTGCCGCCGCAACCGCTCGACGAAGCCGGGGCCGACGCGATTCTCGACGGCCTGGACGGTCTAATTCTCACGGGCGGTAAAGACGTCGATTCGCGGCGGTACGGGCAAGAGCCGCACCCCACGAACGATGTGCCGCGGCTTGATCGCGACGCGATCGAAGACGTGCTGCTCGCGCGGGCAATCGCGCGCGACATTCCCTTTCTCGGCATCTGCCGTGGGCTGCAGGTGCTCAACACAGCGCTCGGGGGCAGCCTCATTCAGCACCTGCCCGACGCGATCGGCTCGACTCGCTACAACGCCGGTGGCGGAGTCTTCACCGCCAACCCCGCGATCATCGAGCCCGGCACCAAGACTGCCGAACTGCTCGGTGACCGCGTGACCGTGCAGAGCTACCACCACCAGGCGATTGATGAGGTCGCACCCGGCCTCACCGTCAGTGCGCGCAGTGATGACGGCATCGTGCAGGCCGTCGACGTCGACGCCATGACGTTTGGAGTCGCGGTGCAGTGGCACCCCGAAGAGTCGGCGGCAGAAGATGCGCGGCTGTTCGCGGGCCTCGTCGACGCCGCGGTGCAGTACCGAGAGATGCGAAAGGCCCTGGCATGAGCGAGACCACTCTCGTCAACCCCGCCGACGAGTCGGTCATCGGCACCGTGCGGCACACGACGCTCGAGGAAGTCGACGCGGCCGTCGCCCGCGCCGTTGTCGCGCAGAAGGCGTGGTTCGCGCTCGCTCCCGTCGACCGGGCTCGCGCGCTACGGCGCTTTGCGGCGACCGTCGATGCCCACATCGAAGAGCTCGCACAGCTGGAGGTGCGCAACTCGGGGCACCCGATCGGCGCGGCCCGCTGGGAAGCGGGCAACGTGCGCGATGTGCTCGACTACTACAGCGGAGCACCCGAGCGCATGATCGGGCAGCAGATTCCCGTCGCGGGGGGTCTCGACGTGACCTTCCACGAGCCGCTCGGTGTGGTGGGCGTCATCGTGCCCTGGAACTTCCCGATGCCGATCGCGGCATGGGGTTTCGCGCCGGCGCTCGCCGCGGGCAACGCCGTGGTGCTCAAGCCCGCTGACTGGACGCCCCTCACGGCCATTCGCCTCGGCGAGCTCGCGCTCGAATCGGGGCTGCCCGAGAACCTCTTCCAGGTGTTGCCGGGCCGCGGCTCGGTCGTCGGTGACCGCTTCGTCACGCACGAGCAGGTGCGCAAAGTCGTCTTCACGGGGTCGACCGAAGTCGGCAAGCACGTCATGGCCGGATGCGCGGCGCAGGTGAAACCCGTCACGCTCGAGCTCGGCGGCAAGAGTGCGAACATCGTGTTCGCCGACGCTGATCTGGAGGCGGCAGCATCCGGAGCCCCCGGCGCGGTGTTCGACAACGCGGGGCAAGATTGCTGCGCACGCTCGCGACTGCTCGTTGAGCGCAGTGTGCTCGACCGCTTCCTCGAGTTGCTTGAGCCGGCCGTGCGCGGCTTCCGCGTGGGCGACCCGCGCGAGGAAGGCGTCGACATGGGCCCGCTCGTCTCGAAGAGCCACTTCGACAATGTCGCTGAGTTTCTCGACGGCAGCGTTCCCGTGGCCTTCAGCGGCACGGCGCCCGACGGCCCCGGCTACTGGATGCCCCCGACCGTGTTGCTGCCCAACCGCACCGACCGCGTTGCGACCGATGAGATCTTCGGCCCCGTCGTCTCGGTGCTGCCTTTCGACGATGAGGCCGACGCCATCGCGCTCGCGAACGACTCGATCTTCGGGCTCTCGGGCTCGATCTTCACGCGTGACCTGGGCCGCGCCATTCGCGTCGCCCGCGGGCTCGAGAGTGGCGCCCTGAGCGTCAACTCGCACTCGTCGGTGCGCTACGCCACGCCCTTCGGCGGGTTCAAGCAGAGCGGACTCGGTCGCGAGCTGGGTCCGGATGCTCCTCTCGCCTTCACCGAAACCAAGAACGTCTTCTTCTCGCACGCCTAACGCTCGACGTCCCACCCCATCGACCGCCGCCGACTCGCACAGCCAAAGGAGCCCCGCATGACTATCACCCCCATCGACTTGACCCAGCGCCTGAAGGGCAAGGTTGCCGTCATCACGGGCGGAGCGAGCGGCATTGGTCTGGCGACCGCGCGTCGATTCGCCGCCGAGGGTGCGACGGTTGTCATCGGCGACATGAACCCTGAGTCGGGCGAAGCCGCCGCGGCGGAGGTGGGCGGTCTGTTCGTGAAGGTCAACGTCACCGATGAGGCCGAGGTCAACAACCTGTTCGACACCGCGCAGGCCACCTACGGCTCGCTCGACATCGCGTTCAATAACGCGGGCATCTCGCCGCCCGACGACGACTCGATCGAGACCACCGAGCTTCCCGCGTGGGACAAGGTGCAAGAGGTCAACCTCAAGAGCGTCTACTTGTGCTCGCGTGCGGCCCTTCGCCACATGGTGAAGCAGCAGTCGGGCTCGATCATCAACACAGCCTCGTTCGTTGCTGTCATGGGCAGCGCGACGAGTCAGATCTCGTACACGGCGAGCAAGGGCGGCGTGCTCGCCATGACGCGCGAGCTCGGGGTGCAGTTCGCGCGCCAGGGCATTCGCGTCAACGCGCTCTGCCCGGGCCCGGTCAACACTCCGCTGCTGCAAGAGCTGTTCGCGAAAGACCCCGAGCGGGCGCAGCGCCGACTCGTGCACATTCCGAAGGGGCGGTTCGCCGAGGCCGAAGAGCTCGCGGCGGCCGTTGCCTTCCTCGCGAGCGATGACTCGTCGTTCATTACGGCGTCAACGTTCTTGGTCGACGGAGGTATCAGCGGCGCTTATGTAACGCCGCTGTAAGGTCTCGACCATGGCGGGTGACGGCGACGAAGCGACGATGCACGGCGCCGATTCTGCGGGCGTGAGTCTCGGTGAGCCGGCCGAGTCGCTCGCGCACGAAGCACTCTCGCGACCCGTACGCGGGGGCAACGCCTTTGAAGAGACACTTGCCCGCCTGTTGCAGTTGATCCGCCTCGGGCTCGTCGGCCCGGGGGAGGCGCTCGCCCCCGAGCGCGAGCTCGCGGCGCGGTTCGAGGTCAGCCGCGACACGGTGCGCGAAGCGATTCGCTCGCTGTCTGATGCCGGTTACCTCGAGTCGCGGCGAGGCCGCTACGGCGGAACCTTCGTGTGCGACCCCTTGCCCGTTCCGGGCGGCGATCCGGCGCCCGACATCACCGCGGCCGAGCTTGACGACATTCTCACTCTGCGGTCGGTGCTCGAGGTGGGGGCCGCTCGAGCGGCCGCGGGCCGCGCGCTCGCGGCGGCCGAACGTGAGTCGCTGCACGTGCGATTGCGCGAACTCGCGGCGGCCGACCCGGCCGACTACCGCCGCCTCGACTCGCGATTGCACCTGACGATCGCCGAACTCTCGGGCAGCCCGAGCCTCGTGTCACTCATCGCCGAGAACCGCATGAGCGTCAACCGCCTTCTCGACCGCATTCCGTTGCTCGCCCCCAACATCGTGCACTCCGATGAGCAGCACGAGCAGATCGTGTGGGCCGTGCTCGTCGGCGACGCCGATCGGGCAGCGACCTGCATGGCCGAACACCTCGACGGTTCGCAGTCGCTGTTGCGCGCCTTCCTCGCCTAGAGCGTCGAGGGCACGCGCCGCCGAAGGGGCGAGTGGCTGGGGGAGGCGCCTAGGCGCTGGCACCAACCGGCTGCGGCACGCGCCCGCTGGCACCGACCGGCTGTGACACGCGCGCTCGGGCCGTGTGGCGCCGGGCGAACTCGACCGTTTCGCGCAAGAGCGCAAGACGCGCGACGTCGTCACTGCCGCACGATCGTGTCGAGATCTCGGCGATGAGCGAGCCGGTGAACCCTCGCTCGGCGAGCAACTGCAGCACCTCGGCGACCGGCTGAGCGCCGTGCCCGGGCAACAGGTGCTCGTCGATGATGCGGTCGTTGGGCTCGGTCGATGACCCATCGCACAGATGCACGTGGCGCAAGCGGTCACCCCACGAGTGCGCGAGGTCGAGCGCGCTCACCCCGGCGAGGGCCGCGTGCGAGAAGTCGAGCGTGAGGGCGTCGACAGCGAGGTCGCCCGAGTTCCAGCTCGGCGCATAGGCCTCGCGGTCACGCCCCCGCACCGTCACCGGAAACATGTTTTCGACCGCGATCATGACCCCGTGCCGCGCTTCGAGCTCGCGCACCGAGCTTTCGAAGCGCCGGGCCGAGAGCACTTGCCAGCGAAACGGTGGATGTACGACGACCGTGGGTGCTCCCACCTGCCGCGCGAGTTCGGCGCTCCGGTCGAGCTTGACGTGCGGGTTGAGCCCGTAGACGAAGGTCGTCAAGACCAGTACCGGGGCGTGGATGCTGAGCACGGGCATCCCGTATCGCTCACTGAGCGCGCTGATCACGCGAGGGTCGCGCGTATCGGGGTCGCTCGTCACCATGATCTCGACGCCGTCGTAGCCGGCCTCGGCGGCCAGGCGGAAAGCGTCGGAGAGGCGACGCGGAAACACGCTGGTGGATCCCAAGCCAATGCTGATCACGAGGTCACTGTAAGTCGGTGGCATTCGCCCGGAGGGGAGGCCAGAGTGAACGCTGCGTGACGGTCCGTCGAACCGTCGGGGCGGCCCGCGGCCCTGTGACGACTCGGATTCTCGGCTGATACGGTGGCTCGCGGCGGCCCCGCCCCGACGACTTCCCACAAGGAACGCGAGCGACCGACATGACCCCTTCTGTGAGCGACACCACGCACCCCCGATTCGATTTCGTCGTCGTCTCGAACCGGTTGCCCGTCGACCGGGTCATCGACGCCGACGGCGTGGCGACGTGGCAGCGATCGCCCGGCGGTCTCGTCACGGCGCTCGAGCCCGTCATGCAGGCCTCCGGCGGAGCCTGGGTCGGGTGGGCAGGTCAGCCTGACCTTGACCTCGAGCCCTTCCCCGACAACGGAACCCAGTTGGTGCCGGTGCGGTTGAGCCTGCTCGAGATCGAGCAGTACTACGAGGGGTTCAGCAACGACACGCTGTGGCCCCTGTATCACGACGTCATCGCAGCACCGAGCTTCCACCGCGAGTGGTGGGAGTCATACGTCGAGGTCAACCAACGCTTTGCCGACGCGAGTGCGCGCATCGCCGCGCCCGATGCCACGGTCTGGGTGCAGGACTATCAACTGCAGCTCGTGCCGCGCATGCTGCGCGAGCAGCGGCCCGACCTCACGATCGGTTTCTTCAACCACATTCCGTTTCCGCCGTATGGCATCTATGCCCAACTGCCCTGGCGTAAGCAGGTCATCGAAGGGCTGCTGGGCGCGGACGTCGTGGGCTTTCAGCGCGTCGCCGACGCGGGCAACTTCTCGCGCGCAGTGCGGCGGTTGTTCGGCTACGCCACGCGCACGCCCGAGATTCATGTTCCTGACGGGTCGAGCGGTCACCGCACCGTCATCGCCAAAGCGTTTCCGATCTCGATCGATGTGGCGGGCTTCGAAGAGATTGCGCAGCGGCCCGAGGTGCAAGCGCGCGCACAGCAGATTCGCGATGACCTCGGCAACCCGCGCACGATCATGCTCGGCGTTGACCGCCTCGACTACACCAAGGGCATCCGTCATCGCCTGAAGGCTTTTGGCGAGTTGTTGCGCGATGGCGCGACGGCGCCGGGCGAGACCGTGCTCGTCCAAGTCGCGAGCCCGAGCCGTGAGCGGGTAGCCGCCTATATGCAATTGCGTGATGAGATCGAGCTCACGGTCGGCCGACTCAACGGCACCTACGCGACCATCAGCCACCCCGTGGTGTCGTACCTGCACCACGGGTACCCGCGCGAAGAGATGGTGGCCCTCTACCTCGCCGCCGACGTCATGCTCGTCACGGCGTTGCGAGACGGCATGAATCTCGTGGCGAAAGAGTATGTCGCGTGCCGGCATGACGAAGACGGAGTGCTCGTGCTCAGCGAGTTCGCTGGCGCCGCCGACGAGCTCAAGAACGCCTTGCTCGTGAACCCTCACGACATCGACGGCCTCAAAGACACGATGCTGCAGGCGGTGCGCATGCCCCAAAGAGAACGAACGACACGGATGCGGGCGCTCCGGCGACGCGTGCGCGACAACGACGTCGCGCGCTGGTCGAACACTTTTCTCGACACGCTGCGGCACGCCAACCACCATTCGGCGGCACGGTGAGCGAGCACCGAGGCGCGCAGGCACCCCCGCTCGACGAGGGGCTGGTCGCCGACCTGCGCCGGGTCGCGAGCCTCGCGACTGTTCTCGTGGCGCTCGACTTCGACGGAACCCTCGCGCCCGAGGTCGACGTTCCGGCCGATGCTCGGGCGCTGCCTGCGGCCGTCGATCACCTCATGGCCCTGCAACACCTGCCGGGAGTCACGATCGCATTCGTCTCGGGGCGCTCGCTGGAGAGCCTCGACGCGGTGGTGCCGCGCGAGGTTGCGGCTGCGGTGGTCGGGTCGCATGGCCTTGAGGTTCGTCAGGCCTCGGGCGACCCCGTGCTTGCGCTCGACGCGGGCGAGCGTGCGCGCGTCGACGCGGCGCTCGACGCCGTTGCACCCGTGGTGGCCGCGGTTGACGGTGCCTGGATCGAGCACAAGCCTGCCGGGTTCGCTGTACACACGCGCCTCGTCGAGGGGCCTGCCGCGGCCGAACTTGAGCACCGCGTGCGCACCCTCGTCGTCACCCGCGACGACACCCTGACGGTGCGCGAGGGCAAGCAGGTGATCGAGTTTGCCGTGCGCGATGCGACGAAAGGCGACGGCCTCCGTGCGCTGCGCGCGAGCATCCGGCCCGACGCCGTGATCTTCGCGGGCGATGACGTCACCGATGAAGACGCCCTCGCCGCTCTCGTTCCCGGCGATCTCGGCATCAAGGTGGGCAGTGCGCCGACCCGTGCACTCTGGCGTGTGCGTGACCCGGCCGAGCTCGCTCGAGCGCTCGCCGAGTTCGTTGCCGCTCGGTCATCGGCTGGCACTCAGGATGCACGCGACGCGCACACGATAAGATGAGTATTGCGACGGTGCCGCACCGCTCGTGACGCCCTACCCCCTTGCCGATTCACCGACACCGAGGGAGGACGCATGTTCGCCGTCCTAGCGGTGTTTGCGCTGGCCGCAATCATTCTGCCCGCGCTCGCGCGCCGCATCGGAACCCGCGTGTTTTGGGTCGCCGCGCTCGTCTCGTTCGGCGCCTTCGTGCACACCCTGCTGCAAGCGCCCGCTGTTCTGAGTGGTGAGGCAGACCAACTGCCCCTCGAGCAGGTCACCTACATCGCGCAACTGCAGTTCACGCTCGACGTGCGCATGGACACCCTCTCCTGGGTGCTCGCGCTCATCGTCACCGGCATCGGCAGTCTCGTGCTGTTCTATTGCGGCGCGTACTTCCGCGACGACGAGAACGGCCTCGGTCGATTCGCCGCGGTTTTGCTCGCCTTTGCCGGTGCCATGTACGGCCTCGTCATCGCTGATGACGTGTACTTGCTGTTCGTCTTCTGGGAAGCCACGAGCGTCTTCTCCTACCTGCTCATCGGCCACTACACCCACCGCAAAGCCAGCCGCGGCGCGGCGCTTCAAGCGCTCATCACGACGACCCTCGGCGGTCTCGTTATGCTCGTCGGCCTCGTGCTGCTCGCGGTGCAGGCGGAGTCGTCGAGTCTCACCACGATCCTCGAGACCACTCCGCCCAACACCCTGACGACGGTCGCGGTCTACCTCGTGCTCGTTGGTGCGCTGTCGAAGTCGGCGATCGTGCCCCTGCACTTCTGGTTGCCCGGCGCAATGGCGGCCCCGACTCCCGTCAGCGCGTACCTTCACGCCGCGGCGATGGTGAAGGCAGGCATCTACCTGCTCGCGCGACTCGCGCCCGCCTTCGTCGACGTGCCCGGCTGGCGAGAAGTCTTGGTCACCCTGGGCCTTGCCACCATGCTGCTCGGCGGGTGGGTCGCCCTCAAGCAGACCGATTTGAAGCTGCTACTTGCGTACGGCACGGTCAGCCAACTCGGCTTTCTCACCGTCGTCGCCGGGTTCGGCACTCGCGAGACGGCGCTCGGCGCTCTCGCCCTCTTGCTCGCCCACGCCCTGTTCAAGAGCGCGCTCTTCCTCGTCGTCGGCATCATCGATCACGAGGCCGGAACCCGCGATCTGCGCAAACTCAGCGGGCTCGGGCGACGGTCACCCGTGCTTGCCGTCGTCGCCGCACTCGCGCTCGCATCCATGGCCGGGCTGCCTCCGCTCTTTGGCTTTGTCGCGAAAGAGACCGTGCTGCACGGGCTACTCGGGGCTGCGGCGGCCGACGACGCGTCCCTCGTGGGAACGAGTGGCCCGCTGTGGGGCGCGATTGCCACGGTGGGAGTCGTGGTGGGGTCGGCGCTGACGGTTGCGTACAGCATCCGTTTCTTCTGGGGGGCATTCGCGCGCAAAGCGGGAGTCGACGACGTCACCGCGCTCGCGACCGTTAGTCGGCGCTTTCTGTTTGCTCCGACCGTGCTCGCGGTCACGAGCCTCGCGCTCGGCCCCCTCGCCTCGCTCGTCAACACGGGGCTCGCGGGCTACCCGGCACTGTTCCCGGCGCCCGAGGGCAAGCCATACGAGCTGGCCCTGTGGCACGGGCTCGAGCCCGAGCTCGGCCTCTCGCTCATCACGATCGCCGCGGGAATCGCGCTCTTTGCCCTGCGCGAGCAGTTTGGTCGCTTGCAAGCGCGCCTGAGCACGGGCGCGAACGCGTCTGAGGCGTACTGGGAGACCATGAGCGCGGTCGACCGTTTCGCCGTGCGAACGACGAGCCTGACGCAGCGGGGTTCGCTCTCGTTCTACCTCGGTGTGATCTTGGTGGTGTTCGTGAGCTCGCTCTCGGCGGCCCTCATCGCCGGCGACAGTTGGCCGACCGAACTGCGGCTGTGGGATAACCCGGCGCAACTCGCGATCGGCGCGGTCATGGTCGGTGCGGCAATTGCCGCCACACAGGCGAGGAAGCGCTTTGCTGCCCTGGTGATTGTCGGCATCACGGGGTTCGGCATGTCGGCGCTTTTCGCGCTGCAGGGCGCCCCCGACCTCGCTCTTACGCAGATCCTTGTCGAAATCGTGACGCTCATCGCCTTCGTGCTCGTGCTGCGTCGCCTTCCTGCTCGACTCGGTGACCGCCACGGCAGCACCCACAAAGCAGTGCGAGCGGCGATCGCCATCGGCGTTGGAGTCGTCGTTGCGCTGGTCGCCATCATTGCGGCAGGCGCCCGCATCGCCGACCCGATCTCCCTCGCCTGGCCCGAGTTGGCCCTCGTGCAGGGTCATGGTCGCAACGTGGTCAACGTCGCGCTCGTCGACTTGCGCGGCTGGGACACTCTCGGCGAACTCGCTGTCGTCATCGCAGCGGCCACGGGAGTCGCGAGTCTGCTCTTCTTGCGCGGCCGCGGGGATCCCCCCATTCGCGTTCCCCGGTCGATCCTCAAGCGCCGCATCGCCGCCAAACTCGAGCGCGTGCGCGAGCTCGGTGCCGACGGCGAAAGCCGCAGCGCGTGGATTCTTGCGGGGCCGACGCTCGACGCACGCAACCGTTCCATTTTGCTCGAAGTCGTCGTGCGCCTCACCTTCCACGCGGTCATCGTTGTCTCGCTCTATCTGCTCTTCGCCGGCCATAACCTGCCCGGTGGCGGATTCGTCGGCGGGCTCGTTGCGGGCCTCGCGCTCGTGGGGCGCTACCTCGCGGGCGGGCGCTACGAGCTCGGAGTTGCTCTGCCGCTTGGCGCCGGCTCCATTCTGGGAGCCGGCATGATCGTTGCCGCCGGTGCCGCCGTCGTGCCGCTCTTCTTCGGCGCCCCGCCCTTGACCTCGATGTACGTCGAGGGCGAGGTGTGGTTGCTCGGCGAGATGTCGTTCGTGACCTCGACCATCTTCGACATCGGGGTCTACCTGATCGTCATCGGTCTCGTGCTCGACGTGCTGCGCAGCCTCGGTGCCGAAGTCGATCGGCAGGGCGGCGACGACCAGGCATCGCCCGAGGTCGCCGCTGCGGTTCGTGTCGACAAGGAGGGTGAGCTATGACCGTGTCTCTCGTGCTCATCGTCGTGATGGCAGCACTCATCGCGTGTGGGGTGTACCTGCTGCTGGAGCGCAGCCTTACCCGGGTCGTTCTCGGCTTCTTGCTCATCGGCAACGGTGTCAACCTGCTGATTCTCATCATGGCCGGTCGGCCGGGCATCGCTCCGATCGTTGTCGACGGTGTCGCGCCCGAGGAGTACAGCGACCCCTTGCCGCAAGCACTCATCCTCACGGCGATCGTCATCACATTCGCGGTGTCGGCGTTCTTGCTCGCCCTCATCTATCGCTCGTGGCGACTTGCGAACGCCGACGACGTCGAAGACGACGCCGACGACGTTGCCCTTCGCGATCGGGCCTTCGCGCTGCCGCTCGAAGAGGCCGCGCCCGACGAAGGTGACACCGACTTCCCGGTCGAGTCGGCCTCGACGAAGCCCGCGACGACGGATGCCCGAGAGGAGCCGCGATGAACGCCCTCGTGTCGCTCGTGGTGCTCGTGCCGTTGCTCGGTGCGGCTCTCACGCTCGTGCTCGGTCGCCGCGCTCGACCGCAGCGGATCGTCGCGGCCGTTTCACTCGTCGCCGTGCTCGCGATCGGGGTGGCGCTGCTGATCGCCGTCGACACCATGGGCCCGCTCGTCGTCGAAGCCGGAAACTGGCAGGCTCCGTTCGGCATCGTTCTCATCGTCGACCGGCTCTCGGCGATCATGATCGTCGTCTCCGCCGTCGTGCTGCTGGCGGTGCTGATCTTCTCGATCGGTCAGGGTCTCGCCGATGGCGACGATGAGACACCGGTCTCGATCTACTACCCGACCTATCTCATTCTGACCACGGGCGTCATGGTCGCTTTTGTCGCGGGCGACCTGTTCAACTTGTACGTCGGTTTCGAGATCTTGCTCGTCGCGAGCTACGTTCTCATCACGCTCGGCGGCACCGAGTCGCGCATCCGGGCTGGCGTCACCTACGTCATCGTGAGCCTGCTGTCGTCGATTCTGTTCTTGACCTCGATCGGCATGGTCTACGGGGCCCTCGGCACCGTCAACCTGGCCCAGGTTGCAGAACGTATGGGTGACCTGCCGGTCGACGTGCAGATTCTGCTGCACGTCATGCTCTTGGTTGCCTTCGGCATCAAGGCCGCGGTCTTCCCGCTGTCGTTCTGGCTGCCCGACAGCTACCCGTCGGCTCCTGCTCCCGTCACCGCGGCGTTCGCGGGGTTGCTGACGAAGATCGGTGTCTACGCGATCATCCGGGTCGAGACGGTGATCTTCCCGGGCCCCGAGCTGAACCCGGCCCTCATGATCATCGCGCTGTTAACCATGGTGGTCGGGGCGCTCGGAGCCGTTGCCCAGGCCGACATCAAGCGCATCCTGTCCTTCACCCTCGTGAGCCATATCGGCTACATGATCCTCGGCGTGGCGCTCGGCACGGTCGCGGGCACGGCAGCCGCGATCTTCTACATCGTTCATCACATCGTCGTGCAGACCACGCTGTTCCTCGCGGCGGGTCTCGTCGAGCGCGAGGCGGGTAGCACGTCGATCACGCGCATTGGGGGGCTGTTGGCGAGTGCCCCCTTGGTCGCGGTGCTGTTCTTTGTGCCGGCACTCAATCTGGGCGGCATCCCACCGTTCTCGGGGTTCATCGGAAAGCTCGGCCTTTTCCAGGCCGCCGCCGAACAGGGCGACGCGCTCGCGTATGTGCTCATCGGCGCGGGCGCTCTCGTCTCGCTTCTCACGCTCTACGCACTCGTGCGCGTCTGGAACCTCGCGTTCTGGCGCCCGGTCGACGACGTCGAGGGTGACGAGACGCGCTTGTTGCGCACGGTCGAAGAGGCACCGGAGAGCACCGGCTCGATCGCGGTGAGCAAGACAACGCCGCGCTTGATGACCGCGAGCACGGCGGCGATGGTCGCGGTCGGTGTTGCCCTGACTGTCTTTGCTGGGCCGCTCTATGCGGTCTCAGACCGGGCCGCTCAAGACCTTGACGGCCCCGACACCTACATCGAGTTGCTGTTTCCGTCGAATGAGGGGGAGGGTGACGAATGAGCACGCCCGTGCGCGCCGAGCAGAACGGCGCGGGTAGCCCGGAAGTGGCGAGCCGTGATGGTCGCCGTCGGGTTGCCCTCGTCAAGCAGGCTCCACTCCTCGTAGCACTCGTCGTGCTGTGGATGCTCCTGTGGGGTTCGCTCACGCCTCTCACGATCATCACCGGCATCGTCGTGGCCTTCGTGGTGACGCGCACTTTCTACCTGCCCCCGGTCGAATTGGCGAACCGCTTCAACCCGTTCTGGTTCGCGGTCTTCCTCGGCCGATTCTTCGGCGAACTCATCGTGGCGTCGTTCCAGGTCGCGCTTCAGGCGTTCGCGCGGCGCCCCGCACCGTACAGCGCGATCGTGCGGGTCGATCTGCGCACGCGTTCAGACTTCATCATGACCGGCGTCTCGCTCGCGGTCTCCCTCGTGCCCGGTTCGGTCGTGCTCGAAGTCGATCGTGCGAACGCCCGGCTCTACGTGCACACTCTCGACATCTCAACGGCCGAGGAGGTCGAGAAGGCGCGCGAGCACGTCCTCAGCCTTGAACACGACCTCTTGCGCGCGTGGGGGTCGGCAGAAGAATGGGCGGCGGTGCGCACATGATCGACATCGTGCTTTATGTCGCTGGCGGCATGTTGGCGGTTGCCGCCCTCCTGCTGCTCTATCGCGTGATCGTCGGGCCCTCGCTCGTTGACCGCGTGATCGCGTCCGACGTCATGCTCACGACGCTCATCATCGTTATCGGCACCGAGATGGCGATCAACGGCCACACGCGCACGATTCCGCTCATGGTCGTGCTCGCCGTCATCGGAATCTTCGGCAGCGTTTCGGTTGCCCGCTTCGTCACGCGACCGACGGCGGAGTCGGAAGCTGCCGATGCAGCCGCTGAGGCCGAAGCAGCTGCAGTCGAGGGTTCCGCGGTCAAAGCCGTCGCCGCCGAGGGTGTCGCAGGTGCTGCCGCTGCCGCTGCTGCGGATGCTTCCGCGATCGACGGAGGCCCGCGATGATCCTCTCGAGCACCCTCGCCGCGAGTGCCGCCGGCCTCGCCTCGACCACCACCTCACGCGTCGCGTCGACCATCGTCGACATCGAACCCGTTGTCTCGGTTCTCGACGGAATCGCCGCGGTTCTCATCCTGCTCGCGGCGTTCCTGACCCTTGCGGCGGCCGTCGGTCTCTTGCGGTTTCCGGATACGCTCGCTCGCTTGCACGCGGCGACCAAGCCGCAAATCTTGGGGCTCATCTTCATCGTCATTGCCCTCGCGCTGAGCGTCCGCAGTTGGCAGGTGCTGTTGCTCCTGATCCCGGTCGTGGTGTTCCAGCTCTTGACGTCGCCCATCTCTGCTCACATGGTTGGCCGTGCCGGATACCGAACCGGAGACTTCGACCCCGACGTCTTGACAGCTGATGAACTTGCCCCCGATATCGCCGCGGCGGGTCGCTCGGACTTGCCCGGTGGGGCGCTCGACGACGAACCGGGGCAGGCTCCGGGGAAGCCCGGCACATCGTAGACTGGCCCCATGTCACCGGCCGACCACAAGCCCCGTTCCCGCGTCGTCACTGACGGCATCGAAGCCATGACAGCACGCGGCATGTTGCGCGCTGTCGGCATGGGCGATGAAGACTGGGACAAGCCCCAGGTCGGCATCGCGAGCTCGTGGAACGAGATCACCCCCTGCAACCTTTCCCTCGGTCGTCTCGCGCAAGCGGCGAAAGAGGGTGTGCATGCGGGGGGCGGCTACCCCCTGCAGTTCGGCACGATCAGCGTGAGCGACGGCATCTCAATGGGCCACGAGGGCATGCACTTCTCGCTCGTGAGCCGTGAGGTCATTGCTGACAGCGTCGAGACCGTCATGCAGGCCGAACGGCTCGACGGCTCGGTGTTGCTCGCGGGTTGTGACAAGTCGATCCCGGGCATGCTCATGGCCGCAGCGCGACTCGACCTCGCCAGCGTGTTTCTCTACGCCGGGTCGATCGCACCGGGCTGGGTGAAGCTCAGCGACGGCACCGAGAAAGAGATCACGATCATCGACAGCTTCGAGGCTGTTGGTGCCGTGCAGGCCGGCAAGATGTCGATGGAAGATGCCAAGCGCATCGAGTGCGCTTTCGCCCCGGGTGAAGGTACGTGCGGCGGCATGTACACCGCCAACACGATGGCCTCGGTGGCTGAGGCGCTCGGCATGAGCCTTCCGGGTTCGGCGAGCCCCGCATCCTATGACCGCCGTCGCGACTACTACGCGCACCGTTCCGGCGAAGCCGTCGTGCGCATGTTGCAGAACGGCACGACTGCTCGCGACATCATGACCATGAAGGCGTTCGAGAACGCGATCGCCGTGGGTATGGCGCTCGGCGGGTCGACCAACATCGTGCTGCACCTGCTCGCGATTGCCAACGAAGCCGAAGTGCCCCTGACGCTCGCCGACTTCAACCGCATCGGCGACAAGGTTCCGCACATCGCCGACGTCAAGCCGTTCGGCAACTACGTCATGAACGATGTCGACCGCCACGGTGGTCTGCCCGTGCTCATGAAGGCTCTGCTCGACGAGGGGCTGCTGCACGGCGATGCGCTCACGGTGACCGGCAAGACCATGGCCGAGAACCTGGAAGAGCTCAACCCGCGCCCGCTCGACGGCAAAGTTCTTCGCACGCTCGACAACCCTTTCCACAAGACCGGCGGAATCACGATTCTGCACGGCTCACTCGCGCCGGAGGGTGCGGTGGTCAAGACCGCCGGCTTCGACTCGGTCGTCTTCGAAGGCCCCGCTCGCGTTTTCGAGCGCGAGCGCGAGGCGATGGATGCTCTTTCCGCCGGCTCGATCAACAAGGGCGACATCATCGTCATTCGCTACGAGGGCCCGAAGGGTGGCCCGGGAATGCGCGAGATGCTCGCGATCACGGCGCGCATCAAGGGGGCAGGACTCGGAAAAGATGTACTACTCTTGACCGACGGTCGATTCTCAGGCGGCACAACCGGACTGTGCATCGGCCACGTAGCTCCCGAAGCAGTAGACGCTGGTCCTATTGCCTTCGTGCGCGATGGTGATCTGATCCGGGTTGATATCGCTGCTCGCTCCCTCGACCTACTGGTCGAGAAGTCCGAGCTTGAGGCGCGCCGCACCGACTGGGCGCCCCTGCCTCCGCGTTACACCCGTGGCGTTCTTGCCAAGTACGCAAAGCTCGTTCACTCGGCTTCCGAGGGCGCTGTCACCGGGTAGTACTGCGGTCGATCCTTTTCTGACCACTTCACTCCCAAGAAAGCTCTCACTCATGACCACGGAACCCAACCCCGTGCCAACCCCCGCCGCGTCAGCCGGTTCGAAGAAGAGCGATCCGCCCATGATGACCGGGTCGGGCGCAATTCTCGCCGCGCTCGAGAAGCTCGGCGTGACCGATGTCTTCGGCCTTCCGGGCGGCGCGATCATGCCGTTCTACGACGAGCTCATGTCGTCGACGACGATTCGCCACATTCTTGTTCGGCACGAGCAAGGCGCCGGTCACGCGGCCGAGGGCTACGCCGCCGCGAGCGGACGCCTCGGCGTCTGCATTGCGACCTCCGGCCCCGGTGCGACCAACCTCGTCACCGCCATCGCGGATGCCCACATGGACTCCGTGCCGCTGCTCGCGATCACCGGCCAGGTTTTCTCGACGTCGATGGGGACCGACGCGTTCCAAGAGGTCGACATCACGGGCATCACGATGCCGATCACGAAGCACTCGTTCCTCGTCACCAAGCCCGAAGACGTTCCCGGCGTGATCGCCGCGGCCGTGCACATCGCCACGACGGGTCGCCCCGGCCCCGTGCTGGTCGACGTCACGAAGGACGCGCAGCAGAAGTCGGCCCCGTTCATCTGGCCGCCCAAGATCGACCTGCCCGGCTACCGCCCGGTCACGAAGGCGCACGGCAAGCAACTTCAGGCGGCGGCTCAGCTCATCGTCGAGTCGCGCAAGCCCGTGCTCTACGTGGGTGGCGGCGTCGTGCGCTCGGGAGCCCACAAAGAGTTGCTCGCGTTCGCCGAGAAGACCGGCGCGCCCGTCGTCACGACGCTCATGGCGCGTGGCGCGTTTCCCGACTCGCACCGACAGAACCTCGGCATGCCCGGCATGCACGGCACGGTCCCGTCGGTGCTTGCGCTGCAAGAGAGTGACCTTTTGGTCGCCATTGGCTCGCGATTTGATGACCGCGTGACAGGCAAAGTCAGTGAGTTCGCTCCCGGTGCGAAGGTCATCCACATCGACATCGACCCCGCGGAGATCGGCAAGATCCGCCACGCCGACGTTCCGATCGTGGGGGATGCCCGCGAGGTGCTGATCGACTTGCTGCCCGCCTTCGAGGAAGCGGCCGCGCAGTCTGCCCCCGACATCGTCGACTGGTGGAAGCGGCTCGAGACCCTGCGGTCGCAATACCCGCTCGGCTACGTTGACGACCCGGATGACGGGCTCTTGGCGCCGCAGACCGTGATCGAAGCGATCGGCAAGATCTCCGGCCCCGAAGCGGTCTACGCAGCGGGCGTCGGCCAGCACCAGATGTGGGCCGCGCAGTTCATCAAGTACGAGCGGCCGGGTTCGTGGCTCAATTCGGGCGGTGCGGGCACCATGGGCTACGCCGTTCCGGCCGCCATGGGCGCCAAGGTCGCGCAGCCTGAGCGCCTCGTCTGGGCGATCGACGGCGATGGTTGTTTCCAGATGACCAATCAAGAGCTCGCCACCTGCACGATCAACAACATTCCGATCAAGGTCGCGATCATCAACAACTCGTCGCTCGGCATGGTGCGGCAGTGGCAGACCCTCTTCTACGACGGTCGGCACTCGTTCACCGACCTCGAAAGCGGGTCGATCAATGCCGACGAGCAAACCCGCATGATTCCTGACTTCGTCAAGATGGCCGACGCCTATGGAGCGCTCGGCATTCGTGTGACGAAGCCGGAAGAGATTGAGCCGGCGATCCGTCTCGCAATCGAAACGAACGACCGCCCCGTGGTCATCGACTTCATCGTCAGCCGTGACGCGATGGTGTGGCCGATGGTGCCCCAGGGCGTCGGTAACTCGTCGGTGCAGTACGCCCGCGATCACGCCCCCGACTGGTACGAGGAGTAAGCCGCCATGACCTATCACGTGCTCTCTCTCCTCGTCGAAGACAAGCCGGGCCTGCTCACGCGCGTCGCCGGTCTGTTCGCTCGCCGCGGCTTCAACATTCGGTCGCTCGCCGTCGGCACGACCGAGATCGAAGGCCTGTCGCGCATCACGGTCGTCGTCGAGGTCGAAGGTCTGCCTCTTGAGCAGATCACCAAGCAGCTCAACAAGCTCATCAACGTGCTCAAGATCGTCGAGCTCGATGCGACGACCTCGGTGCAGCGTGAGCACTTGCTCATCAAGGTCCGCGTCGACAACACAACCAGGTCGCAGATTCTCGAGGCGGCCAACCTGTTCCGCGCGCGCGTTGTCGATGTCGCAACCGACTCGCTCGTCATCGAGGTGACGGGCGACACCGCGAAGGTCGAAGCCTTGCTGCGCGTGCTCGAGCCCTACGGCGTGAAAGAGATTGCGCAATCAGGGCTCGTCGCGATCGGCCGCGGCTCGAAGAGCATCAGCGAGCGCGTGCTCAAGAACTGAGCCCCGCACCCCCTCGACATCCGTCAGTCACCCCACATCCCAAGGAGAACACCTCGTGACCGAGATCTACTACGACAAAGACGCCGACATCGCGCTCATCCAGAGCAAGAAGGTCGCCATCGTCGGCTACGGCTCGCAGGGCCACGCCCACGCCCAGAACCTGCGCGACAGCGGAGTCTCCGTGTCGATCGCCCTCAAGGCGGGCTCGAAGTCGACGCAGAAGGCAACCGACGACGGCTTCAGCGTCATGACCGTCGCCGACGCGACCGACTGGGCCGACGTCATCATGATTCTCGCTCCCGACCAGCACCAGCGGGGCATCTACACCGAGAGCATCAAAGACCGGCTGACCCCGGGCAAGACCCTTGCCTTCGCCCACGGCTTCAACATCCGCTTCGGTTACATCGACGCCCCTGAGGGCGTCGATGTCATCCTGGTTGCCCCCAAGGCTCCCGGTCACACCGTGCGTCGCGAGTTCGTCGCCGGTCGCGGAATTCCCGACATCATCGCCGTCGAGCGCGACGCCACCGGTCACGCCTGGGACCTCGCGCTGTCGTACGCCAAGGCCATCGGTGGCACGCGTGCCGGCGTCATCAAGACGACCTTCACGGAAGAGACCGAGACCGACCTGTTCGGCGAGCAAGCCGTGCTCTGCGGCGGAACCTCGCAGCTCGTGCAGTACGGCTTCGAGGTGCTCACCGAGGCTGGCTACCAGCCCGAGATCGCCTACTTCGAGGTGCTTCACGAGCTCAAGCTCATCGTCGACCTCATGTGGGAGGGCGGCATCGCCAAGCAGCGCTGGAGCGTCAGCGACACGGCTGAATACGGCGACTACGTCTCGGGCCCGCGCGTGCTCGACGCGAGCGTGAAAGAGAACATGAAGGGCGTGCTCGCCGACATTCAGTCGGGCGCGTTCGCGAAGCGCTTCATTGCTGATCAGGATGCCGGAGCCGTCGAGTTCATGGAGCTGCGCCGCAAGGGCGAACAGCACCCCATCGAGGAGACCGGCCGCAAGTTGCGTGCCCTCTTCGCGTGGAAGCAGACCGACGAAGACTACGTCGACGGCAGCGCTGCGCGCTGACGTCGACGCCGCCTTACGGACGCTGTGCTGGTTGGTTTCGATGCGCGAAGCGCATCGGAACTCTGACGGCAGCGCTGCGCGCGAGTAGCCCACTGTCTTTCTCATCGAGCGGGACCGCTGGAGTCAGGAGCCCCGGTAGCCGGGTGCTCCTGACTCGAGGTGTCTCCGGAGACGCTCATCATCGACGACTATCGTGACCCCTATGGCGTCGATCGATCTCGGAATGCCCGGCGCGCGCCGGGCATTCCCAGACACGACCGGCCGACCTAAGACCGACGCGCTTGTCGATCGGTTTGGGCGCGTGGCGCGCGACCTGCGCATTTCATTGACGAGCGCATGTTCGCTGCGCTGTACCTATTGCATGCCTGCCGAGGGTCTGCCGGTCATTCCGCGGGACGAATTGTTGACCCCGATCGAGATCGCTCGACTCGTGAACATCGGCGTGCGCGACCTTGGGGTGCGCGACATTCGGTTCACCGGCGGCGAACCACTCCTCCGCCCTGACCTGGTCGACATCGTCGAACGCAGTGCTCAAGTGTCGGCAGGGGCATCCCTCGCACTGACGACTAACGGCATTGGGCTTGAAAAACGCATTGATGCGCTACTGGCGGCGGGGCTCACGCGACTCAATATCTCGCTCGACACGGTCGATCGCGACCACTTCGCGCGGTTGACCCGTCGCGATCGACTGCCCGCTGTGCTGCGCGGCATAGAGGCTGCCCGGCGTGCAGGCATCTCGCCGGTCAAGATCAATGCCGTGCTCATGCGCGACACGCTCGCGGGGGCTGGCGACCTTGTCGCGTGGGCCCTCGAGCACGGCGTCGAGTTGCGATTCATTGAGCAGATGCCTCTCGACGCCGACGAGAATTGGGTGCGCGACAACATGGTCGAGGCCGCTGAGCTCATTGAGGTGCTCACCCCTCGCTTCACTTTGAGTCACCCTCACCGCGACGACCCTCATGCGCCAGCCGAGACGTGGCTCGTCGATGGCGGCCCGGCGTCGATCGGCATCATCGCCTCCGTCACGCGCTCGTTTTGCGAGGCCTGCGACCGCACTCGGTTGACCGCCGAAGGAACCGTGCGGTCATGCCTGTTCGGCGACGATGAAACCGATCTGCGCGAGATGCTGCGCTCGGGTGCCGCTGACCACGAGCTCGCCGAACTCTGGCGCGCAGCCATGTGGGGCAAGCAAGCCGGGCACGGCATGGCGCTCGACTCGTTCCGCCGCCCCACGCGCACGATGGGAGCGATCGGTGGTTGAGCTGCAGGTGAATTACTTCGCCGCCGCAGCGGAAGCCGCGGGATGCGAGAGCGAAACACTCGCGGTCGAGAGCCCGACGGTCGGGGCGGTGCGGGCGATGCTCATCGAGCGCTACGGAGTACCCATGCAGCGCGTGCTCGCGTCGGGGTCGTTTCTCGTCGACGGGGTGGTGCGGCGTGACGACGCGGTCTCCGTCGGTGAGCGCGTCGATGTCTTGCCGCCGTTCGCGGGCGGTTGAGCAGGCGACTGTGTGCGCGGATAGACTCGCAGCTCAGTGTGTCAACCCGACCCACTCAGTGAGCCCGTCGGCGAGGTGCTGACGCTTCCAGATGGGCACCTCGCGCTTAATCTCGTCGACAAGCTCGGCGAGTGTGGCAAACGATTCGGCCCGGTGAGGCGAGGCCACTGCCGCCGCCAGGGCGACATCGCCGATCGCGAGAAGCCCGATTCGGTGTACGGCCGCAATGCGCAGGCCCGTGCGCGCGCTCACGCGGGTGCAGGTCTCGCGCAGCAGGCGCTCGGCATCAGGGTGGGCTTGATACTCGAGCGCGCTCACGGCTGCACCGTGATCATGGTTACGCACAAC
>CALRMP020000028.1:0-35965 GCA_943369205.1 Gulosibacter massiliensis
CACCGTCGTGACCTGGGGCTCATCGAGCTGCCCGCCGATTCCGACTGCGCTCGAGCTCGAGGCGGCCATGCAGCTCAATCTGCGGTTTGCCCCGACGAGCGAGCAAGTCTGCACCGCCGACTTCGCCCCGACGAGCCACGTCTTCGCGACGCCCGATGGCATCAGCTTCAGCGCCGTGCAGCTGACGATCACCTTCGACGGTGTGGGCGGCGAGCCTGCCACCGACGTCACGATCCCGATTCGCGACAACGAGTAGCACCAGGGCGCGCGCGGTCGGGCCGAACACTCGGTCGCGCGCGTGGTCGGGCCGAACGCGCGGCCGCTAGCGACCGATGAGTTCGCGCGCCGTCTCGACGAGCTCGCGCGCGTGAGTGAGCCCGCTCTCGCTGTCAGGCAAACCGCTCAACAGCCGCGCCATCTCGGCAATGCGGTCGTCACCCGTCAACTGCCGCACGCTCGAGGCTGTCACCGCTCCGTCGCTGTCTTTCACGACACTCAAGTGGTTGGTCGCAAAGGCCGCGACTTGAGCGAGGTGCGTCACGACAATGACTTGAGCGGTTTGCGCGAGTCGCGCCAGCCTGCGCCCAATCTCGATCGCACTCGACCCGCCGACGCCCGCATCGACCTCGTCGAAGACGAAAGTCGGCACAGGGTCGGTTGCCGCAATGACCACTTCGAGCGCGAGCATGACGCGCGACAATTCGCCGCCCGACGCGCCTCGACCGAGTGGTCGCGGCTCGGCACCAGGATGCGGCTGCAGCAGAATCGCCACCTGGTCGCGCCCACTCGCCGTGTAGTCGTCGCGCTGCGTGACGTCGACCGTGATGCGCGCCGCCCCCATCGCGAGCGCGGCAAGTTCACCCGTGACGCGCTCGGAGAGACGGATGCCCGCTACACGTCGAAGATCGCTTAGCCGATCGGCGAGGGCCATGAGCCGCGCGCGATCGGCGTCGACCTCGGCGCGCAAGGCGTCGATGCGGTCGCTGTCGTGGTCGAGCTCGAGCAAGCGCGTGCTACCCGAGTCGAGGTGCTCGATGACGTCATCGAGGGTCGGGCCGAACTTGCGCATGAGCACGTTGAGCTCTGCCCGGCGCTGCTGCACCGTCTCGAGTTCACGGCCGCCATCGCTGTCGAGAGATGCGAGGTACGACGACAACTGCGTCGCGACCTCACCGACGACGAAGCCCGCGTTCTGAATGGCCTCAACAATGGGCTGGAGCGCGGTATCGTGCGCCGCGACGCGGTCGACGGCACGCCGCGCACTCTCGATGAGGGCGAGTGCATCGCGCGCTTCGTCAACGCTCTCACTCGAAATGAGTTCGTGCGCTTGCGCCGCGGCAAGCCGCAAGTCTTCGATGTTGGTGAGCCGGTCGGCGCGCTCGGTGAGTTCGACGTCTTCACCGGGGCGCGGTGCAGCTGCCTCAATCTCGGTCATTGCCAGCCGAAGCTCTTCCGCCTCGCGAGCACGACGGTCACGATCGGCGACGAGCACATCGAGCTCGGCTTGTGCCTCATTGAACCGCTGAAAGACGTCGCGGTAGTCGCCGAGCACCTGCTGCAGTTCTGGGCCGGCGAACCGGTCGAGTGCTTCGCGCTGAGCGGTCGATGACCGCAGCCGAACTTGGTCGCTCTGACCGTGAACAACGACGAGCTGCTGGCCGATCTCGTTGAGCACACCGACCGGCGTTGACCGCCCGCCGACGACAGCGCGCGAGCGGCCTTCCTGCGAGATCGAACGGCTCAAGATGAGAGCGCCGCCGTCGAGGTCTCCCCCGGCGTCGCGAACGCGATCAGCGACAGGGCCGTGCTCGTCGACGTGCCAGTGGCCTTCGACGAGGGCGTGGCCCGAGCCCGAGCGAATCGCTCCGGTATCTGCTCGATCGCCGAGCAGCAGGCCAAGGGCCGTCACGACCATGGTCTTGCCGGCGCCCGTCTCGCCCGTGAGTGCCGTGAAGCCGGGGCCCAGCGGAAGTCGCGCTTCACCAATGACCCCAAGATTGCGAATGGAGATCTCTTCGATCACGCGCCGCGCCCCTCCTCATCGACCGGGCCGCGCCACCCGTGCACCGGCAAGGCAAACTTGTTGACCAGCCGGTCGGTAAACGGCCCCGGATGCAGTCGCGCCAGGCGAACCGGGGTCGACGACCGCCGCGCCACGACGCGAGCCCCGCTGGGCAGATCGAACGCTCGACGCCCGTCGCACCACAGCACGCCGACCCCCTGCGTGCGATCGAGCACTTCGACCGCGAGAGAGCTGCCCGGGCCGACGACGATCGGGCGTGCGAAGAGCGCGTGCGCGCTCAACGGAACAAGCAAGAGAGCATCGAGGCTCGGCCACACGACAGGGCCGCCGGCGGAGAAGGCGTAGGCGGTCGACCCGGTCGGCGTCGACATGACGACGCCATCGCACCCGAAACTCGAGAGCGGGCGACCGTCAACCTCAATGACGACTTCGAGCATGCGTTCGCGGCTCGCCTTTTCGACCGTCGCCTCATTGAGCGCCCACGTCTCGTAGAGCACGTCGGAGCCGAGCTTGACGCGCACCGAGAGCGTCATGCGCTCTTCGACCAAGTAGTCACGATCAAGCGCGCGAGCGACCGCCGCCGCCAGATCGTCGCGCTCGCTCTCGGCGAGAAAACCGACGTGGCCGAGATTGACGCCGAGCAACGGTGCCGAGCTACCTCTAGCGAGCTCGGCGGCGCGCAAGATCGTGCCGTCGCCCCCCAGCACGATCACGAGTTCGAGATCACCGACGCCGATGTCGCGGCCAAGCACCTGCAAGGGCCCGTCGCCGGCGGCAGCGCGCAAGTCATCAAGCGACTCGGGGTCGACGACCGGCACGACGCCGGCTGCGCGCAACAAGCCGACAACCTTGACGGCAGCAGCGAGAGACTCCGCTCGCCCGGTGTGGGCAACGACGAGGATGTGCCGTTCGGTCACGATGGGCCCTCCTCGGAGCGGTCAGTGGGGTGCCGGTCGGTCTCGCGGTTCTCGGATGCGGCCGAACCGGGCAGCATCGCCGACAGCGCGGTCGCGCGGCCCCTCCATTCTGTCGGATGCACACCGACTGTCGGCCGGAAGATCGCCAGATACTCATGATTACCGGCACTACCGACGATCGGGGAGGAGAGGAGCTCGCTCGCGAAGAGCCGCAGATCGCTCGCCGCCCACAACACCGACATGATCGCGTCGTCGCGCACACCCGCCTCGCGGACGATTCCTTCACGGATGCCCGAACGACCCGCCTCAAACTGCGGCTTAATCAGCACGACGAGCGGCACCTCGGTGCCCACGGTGGCGACGATCGCCGGCAACACGAGCGTGAGGGAGATGAAGCTCAGGTCGGCCACCACGAGGCCGATGGGTTCGTCGGCCGTCACCGTTCCGCTGCTCACCTCGACAAGTCGCTCGGCCGTGAGCTCGCGCGCGTTCTCGCCTTCGACGACCACGACTCGGGGGTCAGCCCGTAAGGCTGGGTCAAGCTGACCGTGCCCAACATCGAGAGCGATGACGCGTCGCGCCCCGCGTTCTAACAAGACTTGCGTGAAGCCTCCCGTCGAGGCCCCGAGGTCGAGCGCCGTCACACCCTCGACCGCGAGCGGACGCCCCGCCTCGGCAGCAGCATCGAGCGCTGCCGCAAGCTTCAGAGCTGCGCGGCTGACATAGCGATCGTCGCCGTCGACCTCGAGGCGAGCATCCGTTCGCACCGCGAAGGAGGGTTTCACAATCGCGCGACCGTCAACCGAGACGCGGCCCTCTTCGATCGCCGCTCGCGCGACCGTTCGCGATCTCACCAACCCGCGCTCGACAAGGGCCACATCGAGACGACGACTGTCGGTCATGCGGCACCCACAGCGTCGATCGCCGGGGTCATCACTCGGGGCGGGCGGTGTCGGCGTCGGTCGCCTCGAGCTGACTGCGCAACTCGTCGTGGAGCTGCCGATAGGCCTCGCTCCGGTCGCTGAGCGGTCGCTCGTCGATGAGCGCGAGGCGCGAGAGCAACGCCTCGTCGACTTCCGCGGGTGTCACCCGCGCGGCGTCATCGGTCATGGTCACGAGACTACCGCGAGGTGCATCAACTGCTCATCGACGTCGAGGCCGTAGATCTGCAATCCCGACGCGTAGATGGCCGTGGCCGCCGCCCGCAGGAGGTTGAGCTCGTCAGAGCCCGCGCGAGCAACGCGCACCACGTGCTTCTTCATGCGCACCACTGCTTGGCCGACCTCGACCGTACGCACTCCATCGGCGTCGACCGTGCTGGTCACCTCGGGATACGGCGTGAAGAGCTCTCGCAAGTCGCCCAGAATGTAGTCGGGCTGCATCGTCGCGGGCGCCGCGAGCACTTGCTTCGCCCGATCGATGCCCGTCAACACGAGCGCCGTGGCGAGGCCTGCCCGCTTGCCGCCCATGATGTCGGTGTCGAGCCGGTCACCCACGACGAGCGGGTTGCGGGCCGCGAACCGCTCGGTCGCGAGTTCGAAGATCGCCGCCTCGGGCTTTCCGGCGAAGACGGGGAGTCGCCCCACAGCCAGGTGCACCGCCGACACCAGCGTGCCGTTGCCGGGGGCGATGCCGCGTGCCACCGGAATGGTCCAGTCAGTGTTCGTGGCCACCCACGGAATCCCCGTGTGCAGCGCGAATGATGCCTCAGCCAGGTGTTCCCACCCCACGTGCGGCGCGAAACCTTGAATGACCGCTGCCGGGTTGTCATCGGCCGAGCGCGTGACCCCGAAGCCCGCGCGCGCCAGCTCTTCGACGATGCCGTCTCCGCCGACGACGAGGATGCGCGCTCCCGGTGGCACGAGCGTGGCCAGCACGCGAACCGCCGCTTGAGGGCTCGTGACCACATCGGCCGCCGCGACCTGGA
Source organism: Gulosibacter massiliensis (assembly GCA_943369205.1). Taxonomy (GTDB): domain Bacteria; phylum Actinomycetota; class Actinomycetes; order Actinomycetales; family Microbacteriaceae; genus Microcella; species Microcella massiliensis_A. The sequence continues at coordinate 4,868 of CALRMP020000028.1, forward strand.
GCCCCAGCTCGCGCAGATGCTCGGCTACCTGTTCGTCGGTGCGCGATGCATTGTTGGTGATGTAGCCCACGCGCACGTGCTGTGCCGCCCGCGAGATGCTCTCGACCGCGTGCGGAATCGCTCGCGGGCCCGTGTACACGACACCATCCAGATCGAGCAGCAGGGCATCTCGATCGCTCAGCGGAGTGGCGCGCGACTTACTCGGCACGGTCAACCATCGGTTCGTCATCATCGAGCTCAATGATCTCGATCGTCTCGTCGCCGTCGTCAGCTCCCACCGAGGCGAGCGCTTCGGCGGCGGCGTCGGCGCGGCTGCCCCACACGGCGGCCTCGTCAACACGCCCGAGCTCCTCGAGCACGATCGCGTAGGCGTCAAAGAGGGCCGGGCTGTAGCTGAATGCCGTCGAGGGGTCGAGCTGCGGAATCTCCAGCTCATCAAGGGCAGCCTGCGGCTGGCCCAGGTCGAGTCGGGCACCGGACATCGCAATCGCGAGTTCGACCCGCGTCGGCACCGAAAGCTCGCGGCGGTCAACCGATCGCCCGAGCTCGAGAGCCTTCTCCGGCCGCCCGAGACCACGCTCGCAATCGACCATCATCGGCAGCTGCTCGTTCGACCCGGAAATGCGTCGATAGGTGCGAAGCTCCCGCAGAGCGAGAGCGAAGTCGCCGACCGCATACGCCGTTATCGCGAGTGACTCGCGGGTGACGGCAATGCGTCCGGCACGTCGCGCCGCAGCCTGCGCGTGACGATGGGCCAAGGCGGCATCGGTGTCGATGAGTGACGCGGCCATAACGAGGTGCTGAGCAACCCGATCGGCATTCTCTTTGGCGAGCGTCTTGAGCTCATTCCGCGCAATGCGGTCAAGCTCTTTGCCCGTGATCTCTTCGGGAATCGGCGGGTCGTCGTGGCGCGGACGATCGTTGTCGCCCTCGGGACGATTCGGACGATCGGGCCGGGATGCGCCCGCTGGCCGCGCACCGCGGTAGCCCGCGCGAGCGCCGGCTGCCGTGCCGTCGCGTCGCGGCGCTCCGTCACGCTTGGGGGCACCATCACGGCGCGGTGCGCCATCGCGCTTGGGCGCGCCATCGCGGCGCGCGCGACCGTCGCCGCTCGGGCGATTCGGGTGATCTGCCATCGGGGATGCTCCTCGAGCTCGCAAGTGGTGTGTTAACGCGAAATGGCCACCCATTGCTGGGTGGCCATCTCACAAAGAAGTCCGGCGGTGTCCTACTCTCCCACGAGGTCTCCCTCGCAGTACCATCGGCGCAGAAGGTCTTAGCTTCCGGGTTCGGAATGTAACCGGGCGTTTCCCCTTCGCTATGGCCGCCGAAACACTATTGATTTATCAATCGTTTACGGACAGACATGCATAAGCATGGATCTGTGCGTAGTTCTCGACCGTAAATCGAGAACCACAAAGTGGACGCGAGCAACAAACTCAGTTCTCTCAAAGAGAGGGTGTTGTCAAGTTATCGGCTTATTAGTACAGGTCAGCTGCAAGGGTCTTTAGTCCCCTCTTCCACATCCTGCCTATCAACCCAGTAATCTGGCTGGGAGCCTCTCACCTAAAAGGTATGGAAGTCTCATCTTGAGGCCGGCTTCCCGCTTAGATGCTTTCAGCGGTTATCCATCCCGAACGTAGCTAATCAGCGGTGCTCCTGGCGGAACAACTGACACACCAGAGGTTCGTCCAACCCGGTCCTCTCGTACTAGGGTTAGATCCTCTCAAACTTCCTACGCGCGCAGCGGATAGGGACCGAACTGTCTCACGACGTTCTAAACCCAGCTCGCGTACCGCTTTAATGGGCGAACAGCCCAACCCTTGGGACCTACTCCAGCCCCAGGATGCGACGAGCCGACATCGAGGTGCCAAACCATGCCGTCGATATGGACTCTTGGGCAAGATCAGCCTGTTATCCCCGAGGTACCTTTTATCCGTTGAGCGACAGCGCTTCCACAAGCCACTGCCGGATCACTAGTCCCGACTTTCGTCCCTGCTCGACCTGTCAGTCTCACAGTCAAGCTCCCTTGTGCACTTACACTCGACACCTGATTGCCAACCAGGTTGAGGGAACCTTTGGGCGCCTCCGTTACTTTTTGGGAGGCAACCGCCCCAGTTAAACTACCCACCAGGCACTGTCCCTGAACCGGATTACGGTTCGAAGTTAGATATCCAGAGTGACCAGAGTGGTATTTCAACAACGACTCCACCGACACTAGCGTGCCAGCTTCACAGTCTCCCACCTATCCTACACAAGCCACACCGAACACCAATACCAAGCTGTAGTAAAGGTCACGGGGTCTTTCCGTCCTGCTGCGCGTAACGAGCATCTTTACTCGTAGTGCAATTTCGCCGAGTTCGCGGTTGAGACAGCTGGGAAGTCGTTACGCCATTCGTGCAGGTCGGAACTTACCCGACAAGGAATTTCGCTACCTTAGGATGGTTATAGTTACCACCGCCGTTTACTGGGGCTTAAATTCGCAGCTTCGCTTACGCTAACCGCTCCTCTTAACCTTCCAGCACCGGGCAGGCGTCAGTCCGTATACATCGTCTTGCGACTTAGCACGGACCTGTGTTTTTAGTAAACAGTCGCTTCCCACTGGTCTCTGCGGCCTTCAACGCTCCGGGAGTAAATCCCTTCACGAATCCGGCCCCCCTTCTCCCGAAGTTACGGGGGCATTTTGCCGAGTTCCTTAACCACGATTCTCTCGATCTCCTTGGTATTCTCTACCTGACCACCTGAGTCGGTTTGGGGTACGGGTGACTAAAACCTCGCGTCGATGCTTTTCTCGGCAGCATAGGATCACTGATTTCCCCCGTGAGGGGTACGCATCGGATCTCAGGCTATGTGAGAGACGGATTTGCCTATCTCTCGCCCTACGTCCTTACACCGGGACTACCATCGCCCGGCTCAGCTACCTTCCTGCGTCACACCTGTTAATACGCTAACCGCACCAGCATAGGGTCGAGTGCTAGCCCCGGAGCTCCTCCCCGAAGGGATCGGTCACCGGTATTCGGACTCTTAGCATTACTGGATTAGTTTGGGCGGTTTTTCGTCAGTACGGGAATATCAACCCGTTGTCCATCGACTACGCCTGTCGGCCTCGCCTTAGGTCCCGACTTACCCAGGGCGGATTAACCTGGCCCTGGAACCCTTGGTCTTTCGGAGGACGGGTTTCTCACCCGTCTTTCGCTACTCATGCCTGCATTCTCACTCGTGTGGCCTCCACGGCTGGTTCACACCGCCGCTTCGCTGGCCACACGACGCTCTCCTACCGATCCGTACGGCTGGACCACGAAGGCCTACCAAATATACGAATCCTACGACTTCGGTGGCGTGCTTGAGCCCCGTTACATTGTCGGCGCGGAATCACTTGACCAGTGAGCTATTACGCACTCTTTCAAGGGTGGCTGCTTCTAAGCCAACCTCCTGGTTGTCTGTGCAACTCCACATCCTTTCCCACTTAGCACGCGCTTAGGGACCTTAGTCGGTAGTCTGGGTTGTTTCCCTCTCGACGATGAAGCTTATCCCCCACCGTCTCACTGCTGCGCTCTCACTTACCGGCATTCGGAGTTTGGCTGACGTCAGTAACCTTTTGGGGCCCATCGGCCATCCAGTAGCTCTACCTCCGGCAAGAAACACGCAACGCTGCACCTAAATGCATTTCGGAGAGAACCAGCTATCACGAAGTTTGATTGGCCTTTCACCCCTATCCACAGCTCATCCCCTCAGTTTTCAACCTAAGTGGGTTCGGTCCTCCACGACGTCTTACCGTCGCTTCAACCTGGCCATGGATAGATCACTTCGCTTCGGGTCTAGGACATGCGACTGAATCGCCCTATTCAGACTCGCTTTCGCTACGGCTACCCCTCTCGGGTTAACCTCGCCACATATCGCTAACTCGCAGGCTCATTCTTCAAAAGGCACGCCGTCACAGCTGCTAGGGCTGCTCCGACGGTTTGTAAGCAAACGGTTTCAGGTACTATTTCACTCCCCTCCCGGGGTACTTTTCACCTTTCCCTCACGGTACTTGTCCGCTATCGGTCATCTGGGAGTATTTAGGCTTATCAGGTGGTCCTGACAGATTCACACGGGATTTCTCGGGCCCCGTGCTACTTGGGATACTCTCCGGGCCATTACGACATTTCGACTACGGGGTTGGCACCCTCTGTGACTGGCCTTTCAAGACCATTCGTCTATATCGCTCTGTAACCCTTGTAGATCGGCAGATCTACGGGAAAGTCCCGCAACCCCGACCATGCAACGCCTGCCGGCTATCACACATGATCGGTTTAGCCTCTTCCGGGTTCGCTCGCCACTACTACCGGAATCACGGTTGTTTTCTCTTCCTGTGGGTACTGAGATGTTTCACTTCCCCACGTTCCCTCTACCCGCCCTATATATTCAGGCGGGAGTCACTAGGTCGTACAAGTACGCCCAGCGGGGTTTCCCCATTCGGAAATCCTCGGCTCAAAGCTCGCTTATCAGCTCCCCGAGGCTTATCGCAGATTGCTACGTCCTTCTTCGGCTCCAGATGCCAAGGCATCCACCGTTTGCTCTTAGAAACTTGACTACATGAGTTTGAATCGATCGGCATCTGCTACCCGAAGGCAGCCGACGCAGACCAATGATCTATGTCTCTTTCGAGACGTTGATCGTAGATCCGAGATCTTGCGATCTCAGTTCTAAGATGCTCGCGTCCACTGTGTAGTTCTCAACATACGGTCGGTACCGCTCCTGTCGACGACCCCTGCGCTCTCTCGAGTGCCGAAGTGCTTTCTAGTCGATCAGACCGCGGTCCGAGGAAACGTGTCTCGAGGTCTCCCTCAAGGCCCGGTCCCTCAGGACCCAACAGCGTGCATGTGGTCGGCTCGTAGTCGGCAGCGGTTCCATCCCCGAGGGGAGTACTGAGCTACCAGCTGTCGCCGGCCACCAAAGTCAATGTTCCACCCATGAGCTACCAGCTGAGAACGAACGTCTCAGATCTGGCTTCTGGCTGCACTCGCCGAAGCGAGACAGCAGATGCTCCTTAGAAAGGAGGTGATCCAGCCGCACCTTCCGGTACGGCTACCTTGTTACGACTTAGTCCTAATCACCGATCCCACCTTCGACAGCTCCCTCCTTGCGGTTGGGCCACTGGCTTCGGGCGTTACCGACTTTCATGACTTGACGGGCGGTGTGTACAAGGCCCGGGAACGTATTCACCGTGGCGTTGCTGATCCACGATTACTAGCGACTCCAACTTCATGAGGTCGAGTTGCAGACCTCAATCCGAACTGAGACCGGCTTTTTGGGATTCGCTCCACCTTACGGTATTGCAGCCCTTTGTACCGGCCATTGTAGCATGCGTGAAGCCCAAGACATAAGGGGCATGATGATTTGACGTCATCCCCACCTTCCTCCGAGTTGACCCCGGCAGTCTCCCATGAGTTCCCACCATTACGTGCTGGCAACATAGGACGAGGGTTGCGCTCGTTGCGGGACTTAACCCAACATCTCACGACACGAGCTGACGACAACCATGCACCACCTGTTTACGAGTGTCCAAAGAGTTGACTATTTCTAGCCCGTTCTCGTATATGTCAAGCCTTGGTAAGGTTCTTCGCGTTGCATCGAATTAATCCGCATGCTCCGCCGCTTGTGCGGGCCCCCGTCAATTCCTTTGAGTTTTAGTCTTGCGACCGTACTCCCCAGGCGGGGAACTTAATGCGTTAGCTGCGACACAGAAACCGTGGAATGGTCCCTACATCTAGTTCCCAACGTTTACGGCGTGGACTACCAGGGTATCTAATCCTGTTCGCTCCCCACGCTTTCGCTCCTCAGCGTCAGTTACGGCCCAGAGATCTGCCTTCGCCATTGGTGTTCCTCCTGATATCTGCGCATTCCACCGCTACACCAGGAATTCCAATCTCCCCTACCGCACTCTAGTTTGCCCGTACCCACTGCAGGCGCGAGGTTGAGCCTCGCGTTTTCACAGCAGACGTGACAAACCGCCTACGAGCTCTTTACGCCCAATAATTCCGGACAACGCTTGCACCCTACGTATTACCGCGGCTGCTGGCACGTAGTTAGCCGGTGCTTTTTCTGCAGGTACCGTCACTTTCGCTTCTTCCCTGCTAAAAGAGGTTTACAACCCGAAGGCCGTCGTCCCTCACGCGGCGTTGCTGCATCAGGCTTGCGCCCATTGTGCAATATTCCCCACTGCTGCCTCCCGTAGGAGTCTGGGCCGTGTCTCAGTCCCAGTGTGGCCGGTCACCCTCTCAGGCCGGCTACCCGTCGTCGTCTTGGTGAGCCGTTACCTCACCAACTAACTGATAGGCCGCGAGTCCATCCTTGACCGAAATTCTTTCCAGCTGGTGACCATGCGGTCCCAGCTCGTATCCGGTATTAGACGTCGTTTCCAACGCTTATCCCAGAGTCAAGGGCAGGTTACTCACGTGTTACTCACCCGTTCGCCACTAATTCACCAGAGCAAGCTCCGGCTTCATCGTTCGACTTGCATGTGTTAAGCACGCCGCCAGCGTTCGTCCTGAGCCAGGATCAAACTCTCCGTAAATGTTTGATTGCACGACGGCCCGAAGGCTGCCGGCACATCTAGTGTCACTGCCGGACCGAGGTCTGAGCAGCGACGAGTTTGTCTGACTGAAGTTCGAATATCTACTGACATTCTTGTTTCAATCCAAAGGAATCTCTTCCGACTAGTCGAAACTAGTCGTCGAGGTTATTTGGCATTGACTTAGTGCACGCTGTTGAGTTCTCAAGGATCGGACGCTCCAGACCTTCGGCTTCTCAGCCGTCGCAACTGGGCAACTTCCCTAACCTATCTGCCTGCGAGCATCGATGCAAATCGGTGATCTCAGCGACCCGACGTTCTGGAGAACCCAGCCGTTCTGGTCTGCCGAGCCCGATCTGTGAGATCGATACTGGAGGGCAGAGTGTCATCCTACTTGGCGATGAGCGCACCAGCAAGTGGCTGCTCTGTCTTGGAGGATGTGTCCCGCTTGAGGATGCTCTTCGCCTTGCGGCTGGCAGCACCTTTGGGGTGACGAGTTAGAACATTACGGTTCGTTCGGGTGCTGGGCAAATTTGGCAGAATCCCGGGCGTGTCGCGCTGCTCACGCCGCGGCGAATCCTCGCGGGTCAGGGGAAAACGATGCCGGCGAGGGTCTTTTTGCCTCGACGAAGGAGGGCAGCGCGGCCCGCGAGCGCTGAGCCTTCGAGGGTCTGGTCGTCGCTCGACACCACGACGTTATTCAGCGAGACTCCGCCTTGTGCAATGGCGCGCCGGGCCTCCCCCGCGCTCGAGCAGAGACCCGTGTCGACCAGTGCCTGCACGACGGTGTCTGACTCGCGCAGTTCGGCCCGGGGTAACTCGGCGATGACCGCGGCGAGGGTCTCAGCATCCAGCGCCGCCAGATCGCCCTGGCCGAAGAGTGCCAGCGAGGCAGCGATTGCGGAGTCGACCGCGGTTGCTCCGTGCACGAAGCCCGTGACTTCGAGCGCCAGGCGCTTCTGCGCTGCCCGGCGGAACGGCTCGTCGCGCACCAGCTCGGCATAGTGCTCGATCTCGGCGCGGGTCAAGAACGTGAAGACCTTCAGGCGATCGATGACGTCGGCGTCGTCGGTGTTGAGCCAGAACTGGTACATCGCGTAGGGGCTGCACATCTCGGCATCGAGCCAGATGGCGTTGCCCTCGCTCTTGCCGAACTTGGTGCCGTCACTGTTGGTGATGAGCGGCGTTCCGATCGCGTGCACGCTCACCCCCTCCGCCTTGTGGATGAGGTCAGTGCCGCTCGTGAGGTTGCCCCACTGGTCGCTCCCCCCTGTCTGTAGCACGCAGCCGTGTTGCCGGTGCAGCTCGAGGAAGTCGTAGCCCTGCAGGATCTGGTAGCTGAACTCGGTGTACGAAATGCCCGCGTCGGAGTTGAGCCGCGCCGCGACCGCGTCTTTCTTGAGCATCGTGCCCACCCGGTAGTACTTGCCGATCTCGCGCAAGAAGTCGATGGCGCTCAGGTCTGCTGTCCAGTCGAGATTGTTGACCAAGCGCACGGCGTTGGCGCCCTCGGCCGACAAGAACCGGCTGACCTGAACCTGCAGTCGAGCGACCCATGCGACAACCGTTTCGCGGTCGTTCAACTGCCGCTCGGCAGTCGGCCGTGGGTCGCCGATCAGGCCGGTCGAGCCCCCGACGAGTGCGAGCGGGTGGTGACCAGCCAGCTGCAGGCGCCGCATGAGCAACAACTGCACGAGATTGCCCAAGTGCAAGCTCGGGGCCGTGGGGTCGAAACCGCAGTAGTAGGTGATCGAGGGGCCCGCCAGCAGCTCGCGCAAGGCAGCGGCATCGGTCGACACGTGCACGAGGCCTCGCCAGACGATCTCGTCCCAGACGGTCTCGAACGTCGCGTCGTTCTGCGGGGTCGTGAGCGTCACAGCGTCAGGGTTCACAGGGGCGGCGGTCACCGCGCCAGCGTATCAGCGGGCGTCGGGCTGCGAGCCGCCCCGGGCCATGGCCGCGCGGTAGGTCGAGACGGTCGGGTCCTCGACGAGCCAGAAGCGCCAGGGGTACTCCGCGGTGCCGCCGGGGCCGCTGACGCCCACGCGCGGGCCTGCCGCGATGAGCTCGGGCGACACGGGCGGGGCGGGCTCGAGGGTGAGGGGGGCGGTGGCGAGCATCCCGCCGCTGTCGCTCAATTCGACCCCGAGGGCGGTGGCGAGGCGCGCCGGCCCGCGGGCGAGATCGCGGGGAGCAATGATGCGGGATGCGCACTCCCCCGTGCGGCGCGGTGCCGCGGCCGCCCGGCGCTTCGCCGCGAGCTCGGCGCCCGCGACGACCTCGCCCGCGCGCAGCAGCACGGCGCCCGCCTCGCCGGTCGGGCCGCAGACGAGGTTGAGGCAGCGGTGCATTCCGTAGCTGAGGTAGACGTAGATCGTGCCCGCAGGGCCGAACATGGGCTCGGTGCGGGGCGTGCGGCCGCGGTAGGCGTGTGAGCCGGGGTCGGTGCCCTCGCCGCGGTACGCCTCGACCTCGGTGAGGCGCACGCTCACGCCGCGCCCGTGCAGTGTCGCGCCCAGCAAACGCGGCGCGACCGCGACCGGGTCGTCGTCGAGCAGTCTCACGCGAGCGCGGCGAGCCGCTCGCTGAGGTGAGCGCGTTGGGCAGCGACCGCCGAGGGGGCCGTGCCGCCGGCACCCGATCGCGAGGCGATTGACCCCTCGACCGTGAGCACCTCGCGCACGCCCGCGGTGAGCCGCGCGTCGATCGATGCGTACTCCTCATCGCTCGGCTCGTGCAGTTCGAGCCCGTGCCGCTCGCAGTGCGCGACGAGTGCACCGGAGATCTCGTGTGCCTCACGGAACGGAACGCCCTGGCGCACGAGCCAGTCGGCCACATCGGTCGCGAGGGAGAAGCCCTGCGGGGCGAGTGCCGCCATGCGCTCGGTGTCGAATGTCAGAGTGGCAACCATGCCGGTGAACGCTGGCAGCAGCACCTCGAGCGTCTCAACGGCATCGAAGACGGGCTCTTTGTCTTCTTGCAGATCGCGGTTGTAGGCAAGCGGCAGGCCCTTGAGCGTGGTCAGTAGCCCCGTGAGATCACCGATGAGTCGGCCGGCCTTGCCGCGCGCGAGCTCGGCAATGTCGGGGTTCTTCTTCTGCGGCATGATCGATGACCCCGTCGAGTAGCCGTCGTGCAGCGTGACGTAGCCGAACTCGCGCGTGTTCCAGAGAATGATCTCTTCGGCCAGGCGGGAGAGGTCGACACCGATTTGTGCGGCGATGTAGGCGAACTCGGCGACGAGATCGCGGCTCGCGGTGGCGTCGATCGAGTTCTCGGTCGGCCCGCTGAAGCCGAGTTCAGCGGCGACGAGTGCCGGGTCGAGACGGAGGCTCGACCCCGCGAGTGCGCCCGCGCCGTAGGGCGACCGGTCTGACCTCGCGGCCCAGTCGCGCAGGCGCTCGAGGTCGCGCACGAGGGGCCAGGCATGGGCGAGCAGGTGGTGGGCCAGCAACACCGGCTGCGCGTGCTGCAGGTGCGTGCGGCCCGGCATGACGGCATCAGGATGCGCGTCGGACTGTGCCGCGAGCGCCTCGATGAGCGACCGCACCTCGCGCGCGATCAGCGCACCGTGGTCGCGCAGATAGAGCCGGATGAGCGTGGCGATCTGGTCGTTGCGACTGCGTCCGGCGCGCAACCGGCCACCGAGCTCGGCACCGACCGCCTCGACGAGCGCCGCCTCGAGGGCACCGTGCACATCTTCGTCCTCAGGCCGCGGTTGCAGGCTGCCGTCTGCCCACCGGGTTTCGAGGTCATCGAGGCCAGCGAGCATCCGCACCAGTTCGTCCTCGGTGAGATAGCCCGCCGCAGCCAGTGCGCGAGCGTGAGCGCGCGAGCCGCGAATGTCGTAGCCGCCGAGCTGCCAGTCGAAGTGGGTCGAGCCGCTCAGCCGCTGCAACTCGGGTGAGGGGCCGTCGCTGAAGCGCCCGCCCCACAGCGAGCCCTCGTTTGTTGCGCCGCTCATCGCGCACCGCCGGATTGCTCGAGCAGCCACACCATGAGCGCCTTCTGCGCGTGGAGGCGGTTTTCGGCTTCGTCCCAAATGACCGACTGGGGGCCGTCGATGACGTCGGCCGTCACCTCATAGCCGCGGTCGGCCGGCAGGCAGTGCAGGAAGAGCGCGTCGGGCTTCGCGTGCGCCATCATCGCGGGGTCGACGCGGTAGGCGCCGAAGGTCGAAACGCGGTGCGCCTTCTCGTCTTCCTTACCCATCGACACCCACGTGTCGGTGACGACGACATCGGCACCCGACACCGCCGAAATCGGGTCGGTCGTCACCGTGATAGAGCCACCCGTCGTGGCCGCGCGTCGCTCGGCATCGGCGACGACGGCCGCGGTCGGCGCGAACGAGTCGGGGGCCGCGATGCGCACGTGCATTCCAGCGGTCGCGCCCGCAAGCAGGTATGACTGCGCCATGTTGCTCGCTCCGTCGCCGAGGAACGCGACGGTGAGCCCGGCGAGGTCTCCGCGGTGTTCACGGATCGTCAGGAGGTCGGCGAGCAACTGGCACGGGTGGAAGTCGTCGCTCAGCGCGTTGATGACGGGAACCGTTGTGCCCGCCGCCATCTCTTCGAGGCCCGCCTGTGCATAGGTGCGCCAGACGATCGCCGCGACCATGCGTTCGAGCACGCGCGCGGTGTCGCTCGGGGTCTCTTTGCCGCCCAACTGGCTGCTCGCTGTCGAGATGATGAGGGGCACCCCGCCGAGGTCGGCGATGCCCACGGCGAAGCTCACGCGCGTGCGGGTCGACGACTTGTCGAAGATGACCGCAACGGTCTGCGGGCCAGCGAGTGGCGTGCGACCCCAGCGGTCAGCCTTGATGGTGGCCGCAAGGTCGAGAATCGCGGCTTGTTCGGCCGGCGTGATGTCGTCGTCGCGCAAGAAGTGCCGGGCAGCGGCAGCGGGTGCGGTCATGAGGTGGCGGCCTCCAGGCCTACGGCGAGCATGCTCGCGGCGAACAGTGTCAGAAACCGGTCGATCTCAGCATCGCCGATGATGAGCGGCGGCGCGAGCCGAATGCTCTCGTCATTCGGCGCGTTGATGATGAGCCCGCGGTCGAGGGCCTCAGCAACCAGGCGCTGTGCGACCGGCGCGGTGAGTCCGATTCCCAGCAGCAGCCCGCGGCCGCGAACCTCGGCGACAAGGGGTGAGCCGAGCGACAGGATGCCCTCGCGCAGCCGCTCGCCGAGCCGACCCGCGGCACCCACGAGGTCGGCACGCTCGATTTCGGCGAGAACAGCATCCGCGACCCCGGTCGCGAGTGGATTCCCCCCAAAGGTCGAGCCATGCTGACCGAGCGTGAAGAGCTCGCTCGCGTTGCCGCGCGTGACAAGTGCCCCGATCGGCACTCCCCCGCCGATGCCTTTCGCGACGACGATGGCGTCGGGCAGGTCGTCGCCCGAGAGTTCGGCCTGAAAGGCGAACCAGTCGCCCGTACGGCCCGCGCCGGTTTGAATCTCATCGACGATGAGGAGGGCGCCATGCTCGCGGGTGAGGCGGCGCGCATCGAGCAAGAATCCTGGCGGCAGCGGCACGACGCCCGCCTCCCCCTTGATCGGCTCGAGCACGACGGCTGCGACGTCCGAGCCGAGCGCCGCTTCGAGGGCCGCGAGTTCGGTCGGCAGGTGCTCAACGCCCGGCAACCCGGGCTCGAAGGGCGCGCGCAGGGCCGGTTTACCGGTGAGCGCGAGCGCCCCCATCGTGCGACCGTGGAATCCCTGCTCGAAGGCCAGAATGCGCGGGCGTCCGGTGCGACGCGCGAGCTTGACGGCTGCCTCAATCGCCTCAGCACCGGAGTTGGCCGGGTAGACCCGCCCCGTGTCGCCAAAGCCGGTGAGCCGCACGAGCCGATCGGCAAAGGCCACCGCCTGCGGCGTCGTGAAGTAGTTGCTGACGTGCATCGCGCGGCCCGCTTGCGTGCTGATCGCGTCGACGACGACGGGGTGCGCGTGGCCGAGGGCGTTGACGGCGATACCGGCGAGAAAGTCGAGGTACTCGTTGCCGTCGACGTCCCATACGAGAGCGCCGCGCCCGTGGTCGAGCACGGCCATGGGGCTGGGGGCCGAGCGCATCGCGACACGGGCGAAGCGCTCGCGAAGGGCATCCGTCGCCGGACCAGCGATCACGCGACCACCTCGGTGCCGATGCCCGCCTGCGTGAAGATCTCCAACAGGATCGAGTGCGGAATGCGGCCGTCGATGATCGCCGCTTTGCCGACTCCGCCGTCAACCGCGTCGAGGCACGCCGTCATCTTCGGGATCATTCCCGACTCAAGACTCGAAAGCAGCGCGCGCAACTCGTCGGCATCGATCGACGAGACGAGCGAGGTCGTATCGGGCCAGTCACGGTAGAGCCCGGCGACGTCGGTGAGAATCACGAGCTTCTCGGCGCCGAGCGCCACGGCGAGCGCCGCCGCGGCCGAATCGGCGTTGACGTTGAGGCTCTGGCCGGGCGCATCGGCGTCGGGCGCGATTGAGGAGACGACGGGGATGCGCCCCGCGTCGAGCTGCGCGAGTACCGCGGCGGGGTCAACCCCCACGACATCACCCACGAGCCCAAGGTCGACCTCGACTCCGTCGATCACGACACCACGACGCTGCCCGCGGAAGAGGCCAGCGTCTTCGCCCGAGATAGCGGCCGCGAACGGCCCGTGCTCGTTGATGAGGCTCACGAGCGAGCGGCTGATCTGCCCCGTGAGCACCATGCGCACAACGTCCATCGCTTCGGGGCTGGTCACGCGGTAGCCGCCACGGAACTCGCTCTCGATGCCAAACTTTTCGAGCATCGCCGAGATCTGCGGGCCACCGCCGTGCACCACGACAGGCCGCAGGCCCACGGTGCGCAAATAGACCATGTCTTCCGCGAAGGCGCGCTGCAGCTCGTCGCTGACCATGGCGTTGCCGCCGAACTTGATGACAACGACGCGGTCGCGAAAGCGCTGCAGCCACGGCAGCGACTCGATCAGCGTCGCCGCCTTGACCGCCGCTTGGGCGTGGTCGTCGGCCACGGTAGTGGGGTCTCTGAGTTCTGTCATGGCGTTAGCTCGCGTAGGCGCTGTTCTCGTGCACGTAGTCGTGCGTGAGGTCGTTGGTGTAGACGGTGGCCGCGGCACTGCCCGCGTTGAGGTCAATGCTCACGTCGATTGTGCGACCACTCAGGTCGACTTCATCACGCGGACGGTCGGGGGCGCCCGCGTGACACAGGCGCACTCCGTTGAACGAGACGTCGACGGCATAGGGGTCAAACGCAGCCTGCGTCGTGCCGATCGCCGCGAGCACGCGACCCCAGTTGGGGTCGTTGCCGAACATTGCGGCCTTGAACAGATTGCTGCGTGCCACCGAGCGGGCGACCTCGACCGCGTCGTCGTCGGTGACGGCTCCGCTTACCGCGATGACGATGTCGTGGCTCGAGCCTTCCGCGTCAGCCTGCAGTTGCCGCATGAGCGACATGCACGCTGCCATCAGCAGCTCGGTGAACTGCTCGAGGGGCGGCATGACTCCGGATGCCCCGCTCGCCATGAGCGTCACCTGGTCGTTGGTCGACATGCACCCGTCAGAGTCGAGGCGGTCGAAACTCACGCGCGTGGCGGCGCGGAGCGCCCGGTCGAGCTCGGCGGCGGGCAAGTCAGCGTCGGTGGTGAGCACAACGAGCATGGTGGCGAGACCGGGTGCGAGCATCCCGGCGCCCTTCGCCATGCCGCCGATCGAGTAGCCCGGGCCTTCGACGATCACCGTCTTGGGCACCGAGTCGGTCGTCATGATGGCGCGGGCCGCGTCGTCGCCGTGAGCGCCGAGGCTGGCGGCGGCCGCGGCAACGCCGCTCAGCAGGGCATCGCGATTGAGCTGTTCACCGATGAGACCCGTTGAGCAGACGAGCACGTCCCCCGCGCTCACACTCAACGCCTCGGCGACGGCCTCAGCGGTCGCGTGCGTGGTCTGAAAACCCTGTGCGCCCGTAAAGCAATTGGCCCCTCCCGAATTGAGCACGATGGCTGTCGCCGTGCCGTCAGCAATCACCTGCTGCGACCACAGAATGGGGTTCGCCTTCGCGCGATTGCTCGTGAACACCGCCGCCGCCTGGCTCGACGGGCCGTCATTCACGACGAGCGCGAGGTCACGCGCACCACTGCTCTTGAGGCCGCACGCCACACCGGCTGCGCGAAAGCCCTTCGGTGCGGTGACGCTCACGGGGCGACTCCGTTCAGGGGCAGGCCGAGAGTTTCGGGCATGCCAAGCGCAAGATTGAGCGACTGAAGGGCGGCTCCCGCCGTGCCCTTGACGAGATTGTCGATCGCGACGACGATGACCGCGCGCTGCGCGTCTGCGTCGACGGCAACCCCTACCAGCGCGGTGTTCGCACCGACGACCGACGACGTCGACGGAAACCTGCCGTCGGGTAGCACATGCACGAACGGCTCATCGGCGTAGGCCGAGACCCAGGCGTCGCGCACGCTCGCGGCATCGACGCCGGGGGTGAGCCGCGCCGTGATCGTCGCCAGAATGCCGCGCGCCATCGGCACGAGCACAGGAGTGAACGAGATGCTCGGCCGCTCGCCTCCCGCGGTGCGAACGTTTTGCAGAATCTCCGGGATGTGCCGGTGGACTCCCCCGACGGCATACGGCGTCGCCGAGCCGAGCAGTTCGCTCGCGAGAAGGTCGGTGCGTAGCGTGCGCCCCGCACCACTCGGCCCCACGGCGAGCGTGGCGGTGAGATCTCCGCTTTCGATCACTCCGCTCTGGATTCCCGGGGCAAGACCCAGCGTGACTGCCGTCACGTTGCAGCCCGGCACGGCGATGCGGCGCACGCCCGTGAGGTGCGAGCGCTGGCGGCCACCGTCGGCGTGCACGAGTTCGGGAAGGCCGTAGGCCCATGCCCCGTGGTAGTCACCGCCGTAGAAGCGCGCCCAGTCGTCGGGGTTCGTGAGCCGGTGGTCGGCTCCGCAGTCGAGAACGAGAGTTTCGGCCGGCAGGTCGGCGGCGATCGCGCCCGACGCGCCGTGCGGCAGGGCCAGAACGACGATGTCGTGCCCGGCAAGCTGCTCAGCCGTCGTGTCGACGAGCCCCAAGTGGTCAAGCGACCGCAGGTGCGGATGAATGTCGATGAGTTTCTCGCCTGCGTTCGCATGCGCCGTGACCGTGCGAATCTCGAGCTGCGGGTGCGCTGCCATGAGGCGCATAACCTCGCCCCCCGCATAACCGCTCGCTCCGGCTACTGCCACGGAATAGGTCATGTGCTTAACCTTTGCAGAGAATACGATGAGGTTTCGACACGGGCACGCACACGGCGGCCCCCACAAACCCAAGGAGCACCTGCATGGACGACCTCAGCGGCCTCATCAACCTGATTCCGATCGGAGACATCGCCAAGAAGATCGGCGTCGACGAGAACATTGCACGCGCGGCTGTTGCCGTTGCCGTGCCCGCGATCGTGGGTGGCCTCGCGGCGAACGCGAAAGACGACAAGGGTGCGCAGTCGCTCGAGAAGGCCCTCGGTCACCACCAGGGTCGTGCGCCGAAGAAGCTCGCCGACATCGACGAAGAAGACGGCGAGAAGATCGTGAGCAACGTCTTCGGCGCCAAGAAGAACGACGTCGTCAAGGCTGCCGCGTCGAAGGCTGACGTCAAGGGCGGCGGCCCCGACATCGGAGCGATCGTGGCCCAGGTGCTGCCGATCGTTGCGCCCATCGTTCTCGCCTTCGTTGCCAACCAGTTCATGGGCAACAAGAGCACCGCCGCCGCTGAGCCCGCTGCGGCCCCGGCGTCGAGCGGCAACCCGCTTGGCGACATGCTCGGCGGACTCATCTCGAGCCCCCAGGGCCAAGAGCTCATCACGGGCGCCCTGAGCGGCCTGCTCGGCGGTGGCCGCAAGTAGTTCGAAGAAAACAACCTGCAGAGGTCAAGCTCGCAGGGTTGCCCCTAACCGCTCAGCGGCGAGGGCAAGCCCCGCGAGCTTGGCCTCTGTTGCTTCTGCGGCCGTGAGGGTTCGGTCATCGGCTCGAAAACGCAAGGCCAGCGTGACCGACTTCGTTCCGGCCTCGAGGCCGGTTCCGCGGTAGTCATCGACGATCGTCGCCGCCTCGAGCAACGCACCCGCGCCCTCGATCACCGCGTCACGAACGGCGCCCGCGGGTACTGACTCGTCGACGACGACCGAGAGGTCTTGCGTCGCGGCCGGGTAGCCCACGATGCGGCCCGCAACGATGTCACTCGTTCCTGCGGCGATCACCGCGTCGAGGTCGAGCTCGAGAACGGCCACGCGACGCGGCAGATCGCGCTCGACCGCCAGTGCGGGAAGCAACTCTCCGGCTACGCCGACGTAGGTCTCGCCGGCCCACAGCGCCGCCGTGCGCCCCGGGTGCAGGGCGATGTGCTCGCCACGCTCAACGCGCAACGAGACGCCAGCCACCGACGCGACGGCGTGTGCCGCCTCGAGGGCGTCAGCGATGCCCCGCGGCTCGGCCGCTTGGCCGATGCCCTTGGGGCGTCGATCGCCGATCATGAGCGCGGCCAGAAAACGGGGTTGGTCAGGGATGCTCGCGCGAAGCTCGGCGAGCTGCGCGTCGCTCGGGCGCACGCCGCCGGGCGGCACCTCCGCGGTGCCGTACTCGCCACCCGCCGCGGGGTGGAACACGGCACCGACCTCGAACAGGCCGACGTCGGTGATGCCTCGGGCAATGTTGCGGTGCGCGATGCGCGTCAAGCCGGGAATCAGGCTGCGACGCAAACGGGCGGTCTCGGAGTCGAAAGCGTTCGCGAGCGACATGCTCGGTGCATCCGGGCCGTCGATGAGGGCGATGTCGTCGCTCGACACGAACGGGTAGGCGAGCACTTCCGTGAGACCCGACGCGGCCAAGGCGTCGGCGACTGCCCGACGCACGCGTTGCGGGCGCGTGAGGCCCCGGCCGGGTGGTGCGATCGGCAAGACGGCGGGGATGCGGTCGTAGCCGACGATGCGAGCGACTTCTTCGGCCATCGACGGAGCGTCGACGAGATCGGGACGCCAGCTCGGAGGCGACACGAGCCACCCATCGGTCTCGACCGAGAGGGTGCAGCCGATCGCGGTGAGCGAGTCGGTGATCTCGTCAAGCGAGAAATCGACGCCGACAATCGCGTCGACGAAACCCTCGGCGAGATGCACGGCCGCGGGGCTCGGTGCATCGACCCAGAGCGAGCCGAGCGTGTCGGCCGTGCCCCCCGCGAGTTCGACGAGTAAGTCGACAACGCGCTGCGCCGCCGGTTCGGCCACGAGCGGGTCGACGCCGCGCACGAAGCGCCGCGACGCTTCGCTCGGCAGCTTGTGACGGCGAGCGGTGCGCGCGATCGAGACGGGCTCGAAGTGAGCAGCCTCGACGAGTACGTCGACCGACGTGGCCGAGATCTCGGTGCTCGCGCCGCCCATGACACCGGCCAGGCCGATCGGGCCCGACTCGTCGGTGATGAGCAGGTCTTCGACGTGGAGCGTGCGCGTCTGGTCATCAAGCGTCACGAGCGTCTCGCCCGCACGAGCGCGGCGCACCGTGATGCCGCCCTGAAGCTTCTGCAGGTCGTAGGCGTGGATCGGCTGGCCGAGTTCGAGCATCACGTAGTTGGTGATGTCGACCACGAGAGAGATCGAGCGAATACCCGCGAGTGACAGGCGGGAGGTCATCCATGCCGGAGACGGCCGGTCGGGGTCAATGCCCCGCACGACACGCGTCACGAAGGCGTCGCACCCCGGCAGACCATGAATGGGCGCCTCGTCACGCACGGCGACATCGAATCCGGATGCCCGCACCGGGCTGAGCGCGAGCGCCGGGTCGCGGAACTCCGAGCGCGTCGCGTGCGAGTACTCGCGGGCGACACCGCGGATCGACAGGGCGTAGCCGCGGTCGGGCGTTACGTTGATCTCGACCGCAAGGTCGTCGAGACCCAGCAGTGCGATCGCGTCGGTGCCGACCTCGGGGTCGAGGCCGAGCGTGGCGAGCCGCAGAATGCCGTCGTGCTCGTCGCCGAGCCCGAGTTCGCGGGCACTCGCGATCATGCCGTCGGAGACGTGACCGTAGGTCTTGCGTGCCGCAATCGGGAACGGTCCGGGCAACACCGCGCCCGGCAACGAGACAACGACCTTGTCACCGACGGCGAAGTTGCTCGCGCCACACACGATGCCGCGCGTCTCACCGGGAGCGGTGAGCACCTGGCACCACCGAATGGTCTTGCCGTTCGATTGCGGCTCATCGACGAACTCGAGCACCTGCCCGACCACGATCGGGCCCGTGAGGGCGACCCCGTGAATCTCTTCTTCTTCGAGGCCCACGCGAACCAGGGCCGCGTGCACCGCTTCTGCGTCGGCCATCGGGTCACCACTGTTCGGCACCTCGACGTGCTCGCGAAGCCACGACAACGGAATGCGCATCAGACCACCAACCCAAACTGCTGCGAGAAGCGCACATCGCCCTCGACCATGTCGCGCATATCGCTCACGCCGTTGCGGAACATGAGGGTGCGCTCGATTCCCATGCCGAAAGCGAAGCCCTGGTAGACCTCGGGGTCGATTCCCGCCGAGCGCAACACGTTGGGGTTGACCATGCCGCAGCCGCCCCACTCGATCCAGCGCGGGCCATCACGGAACGTCGGGTGCCACACATCGAGCTCGGCGCTCGGCTCGGTGAAGGGGAAGTACGAGGGTCGGAGACGAATGCGGGCGCCGTCGCCGAACAACGCGCGGGCCAAGTGCTCGAGCACCCCGCGCAAGTGGGCCATCGTGAGCCCCTTGTCGATCGCGATGCCCTCCATCTGGTGGAAGACCGGGGTATGCGTCGCGTCGAGCTCGTCCGTGCGATAGACCCGCCCGGGCGCGACGATGTAGAGCGGCACACCCCGCGCGAGCATCGACCGCGACTGCACCGGGCTCGTGTGGGTGCGCAAGATCAAGTGACGGTCATCCGGCTCGACGAAGAAGGTGTCTTGCATCGCGCGCGCCGGGTGATCGGGCGCAAAGTTGAGCGCGTCGAAGTTGAACCAGTCGTTCTCGAGCTCGGGGCCCTCGTCGACCTCCCACCCCATCGCAACGAAGATGTCGCTCATGTCTTCCATGAGCGTCGTGAGCGGGTGGCGGGCGCCAGGAATACGCAGCGGCGGGATGCCCGTCACATCGATTCTCTCGGCGACAAGCCGCGCGTGCTCTTCCGCCTCGGCGAGCGCCGATTCGCGCTCGGCGATGGCCTGAGCCACGCGTGCACGAGCCTGGCCGACGAGCTTGCCGAACGCCGCCTTCTGCTCGGCGGGCACATCGCGCAACAGGGCATTCAGCGCTGCGAGCGTCGAAGCGTCTCCGGCGTGGGCCGTCTTGGCCGCCTTGAGCTCTGCCGTGTCGACGGCAGCCGCAACGGCGCCGAGCGCTGCCTCGACGGCGGCAGAAACGGCTGATTCGGAGATCTCGGGGCTAGCTGGCACGAGAACTGAGTTTAGTGCGGCCGTGCCGTGCCACTCGCCCGCTGGGCGAAGGCACTCTCATAGAGACACACCGCGGCCGCGGTCGCGAGATTGAGCGACTCGGCCGCGCCATAGATCGGCACAATGACCGCACGATCGGCGAGCGCGAGCTGCTCGGCCGTGAGCCCCCGGGCTTCGTTGCCGAAGAGCCAGGTCGTCGGCCCGTCGAGCTGACCGTCGGAACGAACCGTCAGCAGATCGTCACCCGAGATATCGGCCGCGAGAATCCGGCTGCCCGCGTCGCGAAGGCGCTGAAGGGTCGGCTCGAGCTCGACGCCGACCACGACGGGAAGGTGAAAGAGCGAGCCCGTCGTCGCGCGCACCACTTTGGGGTTGAACACGTCAACACTCGTCCCGCTCAGAACGACCGCATCGGCTCCTGCCGCATCAGCGACGCGGATGATCGTTCCCGCGTTTCCCGGATCCCGTACCTCCTCCAGCACCGCCACGAGCCGCGGGCGCCGGTCGATGACCTCGTCGAGAGAGAGCGGGAACTGCCGGCAGACCGCGACAACCCCCTGCGGGGTCACGGTGTCGGCGATTGTCTCCAAGACAGCATTCGTCACCTGTTCAATGCGGCATTCGACCGCCTGAGCGGTGCGGGCGATTGCGGGATGACGCTCGAGAGCGGCCGGTGTCGCGAAGATCTCGACGAGGAGGTCGGGCCGGTACTGCAAAGCCTCGGAAACGGCCTGCGGCCCTTCGAGCAGGAACAGACCCGTTTCGGCGCGCTGGTTCTTCTTTGCCAGCTTCGCCGCCGCGCGCACGCGGGGCGAGCGCGGATTGTCGATCACAGCGTCATGCTAGCGAGGGAGGGATGAACGCCAGGTGAACCAGGCTCGGCGCGCCCGTGCGTGAAACGCCTTGCGCCAACAACAACGCGACGCGCCCCCATCGGGAGCACGCCGCGGCGTTGGTGCAACGAAGCGAGGGTTGGTGCGACTAGGCCGCGTCAACCTTCGGCGCTGAGGTGTCGGCCGGAAGGGCCTCTTTGGCGACCTTCACGAGCGCGGTGAACGCAGCGGGCTCGTTGACGGCCAGCTCGGCGAGCATGCGACGGTCGACCTCAACACCGGCAAGGCCGAGGCCCTGGATCAGGCGGTTGTAGGTGAGACCGTTCGCGCGCGACGCAGCGTTGATGCGCTGGATCCAGAGGCGACGGAACTCGCCCTTCTTCGCGCGACGGTCGCGGTAGGAGTAAACCAGGGAGTGGGTGACCTGCTCCTTGGCCTTGCGGTAGAGGCGCGACCGCTGACCGCGGTAGCCCTCTGCGCGCTCGAGGATGACCCGACGCTTCTTGTGGGCGTTGACGGCCCGCTTGACTCTTGCCATTTCTTATCGTCCTTAGGGTTCTGTCTCGGGCCTTACTTGCTGCCGATGAGCTTCTTGATGACCTTGGCGTCTTGAGGAGCGAGCACGACCTCGGTGTTGAGACGACGAGTCGTCTTGCTGCTCTTCTTCTCAAGGTTGTGGCGCATACCCGCGCCCTGCTTCATGACCTTGCCGGAGCCGGTCAGCTTGAAGCGCTTCTTGGCACCGGAGTGCGTCTTCTGCTTGGGCATTGCTTCCTCGTTTTCGTTGGGTCGTGGATCGTCGCCGACGTCGCCTAGGGCGCGTCGGAGGTGGTGGGGGGCTTGGCGGCTGCGGGCTTCGCTGCCGCGGGCTTTGCTGCCGCGGGCTTTGCTGCCGCGGCTGGCTTAGCCGCTGCGGGCTTGTCTGCTGCGGGCTTAGCTGCTGCGGCGGGCTTTGCCGCCGCGGGCTTGGCTTCTGCTGCCGGCTTTGCTGCCGCCGGCTTCTTTGCGGCGGCGGGCTTCTCAGCGACGGGCTCGGCAACAGGTGTCTCGACAGGCCCGGCGACGGGCGTCTCGACAACGGGCTTCTGAACAGCGGGCTTCTGAGCGGCCGGCTTCTCGGCAGCCGGGGCTGCCTCGTTGACCTTGCGTGCCGCCTTGTTCGCGGCGCGGGCCGCCATCTGCTCAGCCTTGGCGTCTGCCTTGTTGCGCAGCGGGCCGATGATCATGACCATGTTGCGGCCGTCGATCATGGGGCTCGACTCGACGGTGCCGTATTCGGCGACGTCTTCGGCAAAACGCTGAAGCAGTCGGACACCCTGCTCGGGTCGCGATTGCTCGCGGCCACGGAACAAGATCATCGCCTTCACCTTGTCGCCCGCCTGCAGAAAGCCCTCGGCGCGCTTGCGCTTCGTCTCGTAGTCGTGCTTGTCGATCTTCAAGCGGAAGCGCACCTCCTTGAGGATGGTGTTCGCCTGGTTGCGGCGCGCCTCTTTCGCCTTCTGCGCCGCCTCGTACTTGAACTTGCCGTAGTCCATGATTTTCACCACGGGCGGCTTCGAGTTGGGGGCGACCTCGACCAAGTCAAGGTCAGCCTCTTGCGCCAAACGCAGGGCTACCTCGATCTTGACGACTCCGACCTGCTCTCCGGCGGGGCCAACGAGGCGAACCTCGGGCACTCGGATGCGATCGTTCGTTCTCGGTTCGCTGATGCGATTCTCCTTAGTTCATTCACCACTGTTGCGGGTGTGAAAGAGGAGAGCATCCCTGGCGCACGGCCAGTACCACCCACGGACTTCGCGCGACTCGAGAGCCGACGAACGGGGTGATTCGACCCGGTAACCTAAATGCGGTCAAGCGCGGGTGGGAGATTTCTCCACTTTCGTACCGGGGGTCTGGCCCCGGAGCCCGCATAACCCTACCAGCACCGTCGGTTGTTCGGAAACGTCCGGCCACCGCGGGCACCGGCAGCCGCCGCAATCGAAAGGCATCATGAGCGAGAACCCGCCCCCCACCGACGCCGCGCGGGACATCGCCGACGTGCCCGCGATCGAGATCATCAACACCGTCGCCGTGCACTTGCTCAGCGCGGCGGCCGTGAAATGCGGGCTTTCTGAGCACGGCGACGACGAGATCGACCTTGCCGAAGCGCGCAAGCTCATCACGGCGCTTGCCGGTCTCATCACCGCTGCGGCTCCGGAACTCGGCGACCACCACGCTCGCGTCTTGCGCGACGGGCTGCGCTCAGTGCAGTTGGCGTTTCGCGAAGCCTCGCCGTTTCCCGACGCACCCGGTCAAGGCCCGGGCGAGAAGCTCACGGGCCCCGTCACCTAAACGGGTCTGCCGCTACCGGTTGTACCGACAGCGAGTCGATGCGCTCCGCCACGGTCGCATCCTGAGCCCAAGCCTCGCTCAGCGACGCGATGATCGACCGCAGCGTGTCGACATCGAGACCCGGTTCGATGGCGAGTCGGACGACCACTTCGGCTCCGATTCCGCGCGCGAGCGGGTCGCCCGCGATGAGGGAGACCGCCCAGATCTGTGGATGCGCGGCGGCGGGCCGCGCGATCGCCTCCAGCACGCCGTCGTCATCGACGGCCGGAACCCACGTCTCTTGCTTCGCGATCGCCCAGACAGCGGGGCGCGGCAGCACCACTTCATCGAGGCCTGAGCGCGCATCGATCACCACTCGATCAGTGCCTTCACTCGCGGCCGCGAGCGCGACCCGCACCGCTTCGGCCGGCACGGGCCGGGCATCTGGCCGCCAGTGGCTCATGGCGTCGACCGACGAGAACACCGGCAGCACCGGGCGCCCATCGGCGCCTGCCACGGTGATGATCGAGAGCTCTTGAGACTTGTCGATCGCGAGACCATCAGCCGTATGGCCGATCTCGCCCGCGACCGCCACAAGAGGGATCAGAAACCGGCACTCGCGGATGACATCGACGAACGCCGAGAGGGTCGTGTCGCCCCGCCGGAACGCGTCGCGTGCCGCGAGGTAGAGAGCCGGCGCTGAGCCGTCATCGCTGCTGTGCTCGTTCGGCTCGAAGTGCCGGCCCGCCCAGGGCTGGCCAGCAGAGTCAGCGGCCCGCGACATCCAGAGCTTCGGGAAGAGTGAACGCGCCAGCGTAGAGCGCCTTGCCGACGATCGCCCCTTCGAGCCCGAGGGGAACCAGCTCGCGCAAGGCTGCAATGTCGTCAAGGCTCGCGACGCCGCCCGAGGCAATCACCGGGCGGTGCGTGCGCTCCATGACGGAGCGAAGAAGCTCAAGGTTCGGGCCCTTGAGGGTTCCGTCTTTCGTCACGTCGGTCACGACGTATCGTGCACACCCGGCCGACTCGAGGCGCTCGAGGACGGCCCACAGGTCTCCGCCCTCCTCGGTCCACCCTCGAGCGGCCAGCGTCGTGCCGCGAACATCGAGACCGACGGCGATGGCCTCGCCGTATTCAGAGATCACGTGCGCCGCCCATTCGGGGTTCTCGAGCGCAGCAGTGCCGAGATTGATGCGCTTGGCACCGGTCGCCAGTGCTGCTTCGAGCGTGGCATCGTCGCGGATTCCGCCGGAGAGCTCGATGTTCACGCTACGCGGCGTGGTCTTGACGACCTTCTTGATGATCGACCGGTTGCTGCCGCGGCCGAAGGCCGCGTCGAGGTCGACGAGGTGGATCCACTCGGCGCCTTGGTCGGCCCACTCGTGCGCCGCGTCGATCGGGTCGCCATAGCTCGTCTCGGTGCCCGCCTCACCCTGGGTGAGACGCACCGCCTTGCCTCCTGCGACGTCCACCGCCGGAAGGAGCGTGAGGGCGGGAATCGTCGAGAACTCGCTCATTAACGGCTTTCTACTCGTGTCGTCAGGTCGGGTGCCGGGTGCGGCCAAAAGGGGTTCGTGGCCAAACACAGAATCGTACTCGGTTGGCGACGTCGAGCGGTGCTCAGAAGGTGCTCAGCCAATTGCTAAGGAACCTCAAGCCCGCCGTACCCGACTTTTCGGGGTGGAATTGAGTGCTGCTGAGCGGGCCGTTCTCGACCGCGGCGATGAAACGCTCACCGTGCTCAGCCCACGTCACCATGGGGGCCGGAATCGCCGGATGCGGGTCAAGTGTCCACTCGTGTGCTGCATACGAGTGCACGAAGTAGAAGCGCTCATCGTGCAGACCGGCAAACAGGCGCGACTCAGGGCTCGCGTCAACGGTGTTCCAGCCCATGTGCGGAACCGTCGGCGCGCGAAGCGCGGTGACCGACCCGGGCCACTGCCCCAGCCCGGGCGTGATGACGCCGCGCTCGTCTCCACGCTCGAACAAGACTTGCTGGCCGACGCAGATTCCGAGCACCGGGCGGCCGCCGGCGAGGCGCCGGTCGATGAGCTCGTCGCCGCGGACCGCGCGGAGAGCATCCATCACCGCACGAAAGGCACCGACGCCGGGCACAACGAGTCCGTCGGCGGCGAGCACACGGTCGCGATCGGCCGTCAACTCGACGCGGGCCCCGGCGGCTTCAACGGCCTTCGCCGCTGAATGCACGTTGCCGGAACCGTAGTCGAGCACGACCACGTTAGGAGCGCTCACGATCAGAGCGCGCCTTTCGTTGACGGGATACCCTGCACGCGCGCGTCGTACTGCACCGCTTGGCGGAACGCGCGTGCGAAGGCCTTGAACTCGGCTTCGGCAATGTGGTGCGGGTCGCGCCCGGCGAGCACCGTGAGGTGCACCGTGAGGCCCGCGTGCATCGTGATCGCCTCGAAGACGTGGCGCACCATCGATCCCGTGAAGTGGCCACCGATGAGGTGGTGCTCAAAACCGGCAGGCTCGCCCGAGTGCACCAGGTAGGGACGACCACTCACGTCGACGACCGCCTGGGCGAGGGCCTCATCAAGCGGCACCAGTGCGTCGCCGAATCGAGCGATGCCGGCTTTGTCGCCCAAGGCCTGCGCGATCGCCGTACCGAGAACGATGCCGGTGTCTTCGACCGTGTGGTGAACGTCAATAGCGGTATCACCCTTCGCCTCGACATCGAGATCAACCACGGCGTGCTTCGCAAACGCGGTCAGCATGTGGTCAAAAAAGGGCACAGTGGTCGAGATCGATGACCGGCCAGTGCCGTCGAGGTCGATACGCAGCTCGATCGACGACTCGCTCGTCTCCCGCCGCAGTTCGGCAATTCGGGGGGTGCTCACTGGTTCATCTTAGCGAGCACGTCGAGGAACTCCGTGGTCTCCGCCTCGGTTCCGGCGGTCACGCGAAGGTGGTGCGCCAGGCCGACATCGCGAATCAGAATGTCGTGCGCGAGCAAGTAGTCGAAGGTGGCATGCGGATCAGGCACACCGCCGAAGAGCACAAAGTTGGCCCAGCTCTCGTGAGGTGTGTACCCGAGGGCGGCGAGTTCAACGATGAGTCGATCGCGCTGCTGTCGGATATCGTCAACGGTTCGCAGCATCGTCGGTGCGTGCTCAAGGGCGGCGATCGCGGCTGCTTGCGTGAGCGACGACAAGTGATACGGCAGTCGAACCAGGCGCAAGGCGTCAATGACCGCAGGGTCGGCGGCGACATAGCCCAGGCGGGCACCCGCGAAAGCGAAGGCTTTGCTCATCGTGCGCGAGACGACCAGGCGAGGGCGCCCCTGAAGCAAACTCAGGGCGTCGGGCTGCCCGTCGGGCATGAACTCGGCATATGCCTCATCGACCATGACGATGCCACGACTCGCCTCGTAAACCGCGGCGATGGTCTCGAGCCCCAGCGGGGTACCAGTCGGGTTGTTCGGGGCGCACAAGAAGACGAGATCGGGGTCAGCGGCGGTGACTGCCGCCACGGCCGTCTCGGGGCTGAGAGTGAAGTCGGCATCGCGAGCTCCCGCGACCCAGGTCGTGCCCGTTCCTGCGGCAATGATCGAGTGCATCGAATAGGTCGGCGGAAACCCGAGGACCGAGCGCCCCGGGCCGCCGAAGGCCTGCAGGACGTGTTGGATCACTTCGTTCGACCCGTTGGCCGCCCAGATCTGGGCGGGGGTGACACTCGGGCCGAGATAGCCGGCGAGACTCTCGCGCAGCGTCGTGAACTCGCGATCGGGGTAGCGATTGACCGCGTGCAGTTCGCGTTCGACAGCTGCGGCGACGTGCTCGATCACGTCGACCGGAACCGGGTGGGTGTTCTCGTTGACGTTGAGCGCGATCCGCACGGCCTTCTGCGGTGCGCCGTAGGGTACCTGCCCCCGGAGGTCGTCGCGGATCGGGAGGTCGTCGAGGCTCGTCACCCGCTCATCGTAGCCAGGTCGAAGTGATGCCCCGCCGGACGCGTGAGCGTGAGCGCGGCGCCCGGCCGTCTGTCCGGTCGAGCGCTCTGTCGAGCGCTCTGTCGAGCGCGCAGTCGAGTGCGCAGTCGAGCGCTCAGTCGAGATAGCGCTCGGGAACGATGAGCTGCTGGCCCGGCTGGACCGAGGCGCTCTCCAGAGCGTTGATCGCCATGACATCGGCCACGACGTCTGCCGTCGATGCGTCGGGCGCGATGACTTGAGCGACCTCCCAGAGCGACTGCCCCGCCTCGACCGTGACCGTCGTCACGACCTCGCTGGCCGAAACACTCGAGCCCGAGGTCGCCGTTGCGCCACCGCCGTTGAGCGATGCGGCAATGAGCCAGATCACCAGCGGCATTGAGGCGAGCAGCGCGATAACCGCACGACCGCGCCGCGTGAGACGAAGACGCACGCGCGCGCCGGCAGGCAGTGCCGAGGCTGGCAGAGCTGACCCGAACCGGGGGTCGTAGATCACTGCGCTCATGGTGTCGCCTTTCGCTGGGTGTTGCGGTGCTGCGGTCGTTCTGTGTGTCGGCGGGGTGGTGATGGTGGTGGTGTTTGGCACAGGTCCCCCGGCAGGGGGGCTGCCGGGGGATGCAACGCCCCTCGGCCGGGAGGAGCGGTGCGAACCTGTGTTCCGAACATACATTCGATCGAACACAGTTTCAAGCCCTTCAGCCATTTTCGTCTCCGATCATGCGACACACTCGAACAGATGTTTGATCTGACCCCCATTAGTGGATAGAGTTTCGAGGGTTCGAGAACAGTCAACGTTCCACCACCGACATTCGTCCGAACGCCAATCGTCAGAACGGAGCATCGAGATGGTCGACGCACAGCACGAGGGTCAACTCGACGACGAGAACGCCCCGGCCTCGGCATCCACCCGCCGACGCACGACGCTCAGCGACAAGCAGCGCGAGATTCTGTCGGTGATTCAGGCCTCCGTTGCCCGCCGCGGGTATCCGCCGAGCATGCGTGAGATCGCGGAAGCCGTGGGGCTCGCGTCGCTGTCGAGCGTCTCGCATCAGCTCGGTCAACTCGAACTCAGCGGCTACTTGCGTCGCGACCCCAATCGACCGCGGGCCCTCGAAGTGCTGATCGACCTTGAGCCCGACCCCTCGCACGCGATCGATTCCGACGCGCTGCCCGGGCCCTCGGTCGGCGATGCCGCCATGGTTCCGCTCGTCGGTCGCATTGCCGCCGGTATTCCGATCACCGCCGACCAGATGGTCGAAGAGATTGTTCCGCTCCCCCGTCAATTGGTCGGCAAGGGCGAGCTCTTCATGCTCACGGTCGTGGGTGACTCTATGATCGACGCCGCGATTTGCGACGGAGACTGGGTGGTCGTGCGCCAACAGAACACGGCCGAGAACGGCGAGATCGTGGCCGCCATGCTCGACAACGAAGCCACTGTGAAGGTCTTCAAGCAGCGCGACGGACACACGTGGCTACTGCCGCAGAACTCGGCGTACGAGCCCATCTTGGGCGACCAGGCGACCGTTCTCGGCAAAGTCGTCGCCGTTCTGCGCTCGGTTTAGCGCCCGGGGTGTACACGCACCATGTCTTGACCGAGCGCGGGCGTCGAATCGCTGGCGCTAGACCGTCGGCTGGGTAGCAAACTCGTCGACAAGCGTCGCCACCTCGGGGGGCGCGAACACATGCACGCGCGTCCCTGCCTCGACGTACTCCGTGCTGATGATGCGCCCTCGGTCGTGGAGGAGCGACACGAGCTCACCGCGGTCGTACGGAATCACGATGGTCAGCTCAACGTCCGGGTTGGGCAGCATCGCCGCGATGCGGTGCTGAAGCTCATCAATGCCCTCCCCCGTCTTGGCCGAGACGAAGACCGCGTCAGGAGCGAGCCCGCGGAGAAGCAACCGAGCGTCGTCATCGAGCAAATCGCTCTTGTTGATCGCGACGAGTTCCGGCAGGTCGCGCGCACCGACATCGCCGATCACATCGCGCACGGTCGCCAACTGAGATGCGGGGTCAGGATGCGCACCATCGACGACGTGGAGAACGACGTCTGACTCGGCAACTTCTTCCAAAGTCGACCGGAAGGCCTCAACGAGCTGGTGCGGAAGGTTGCGCACGAAGCCGACGGTGTCGGCGATCGTGTAGGGGCGACCATCGGGGGTCGAGGTCTTGCGCACCGTCGGGTCGAGCGTCGCGAAGAGGGCGTTCTCCACGAGCACGCCGGCCCGCGTGATGCGGTTGAGCAAACTCGACTTGCCGGCGTTGGTGTAGCCGGCGATCGCCACACTCGGCACGGAGTAGCGATCGCGGTTCGCGCGCTTTGCCGCTCGAGCAGGCGCGAAGCCCTTGATTTGGCGTCGAAGCTTGGCCATGCGGGTGTTGATGCGGCGTCGGTCAAGCTCGATCTTCGTCTCACCCGGGCCGCGGCTGCCCATTCCCGCTCCCCCGGCACCGACCTGGCCACCCGCCTGCCGCGACATCGACTCACCCCAACCGCGGAGTCGGGGCAACAGGTACTCGAGTTGCGCGAGCTCGACTTGCGCTTTACCCTCTCGACTCTTCGCGTGCTGACTGAAGATGTCAAGAATCACCGCGGTGCGGTCGATGACCTTGACCTTGACGACATCTTCGAGTGCTCGGCGCTGGCTCGGGGCAAGCTCGGTGTCAGCGATGACGGTGTCGGCGGCGAGCTCCTTGACGATGAGAGCGAGCTCCTGAGCCTTGCCCTTACCGAGGTAGGTGCTCGGGTCGGGGTGGGGGCGTCGCTGAAGCAGGCCGTCGAGCACAACGGCACCCGCGGTCTCCGCCAGAGCGGCAAGTTCGCGCAGCGAGTTATCGGCATCGTCAAGGTTTCCCTGCGAGTAAATGCCGATGAGCACGACGTTCTCTAGCCGCAGCTGTCGGTACTCGACCTCCGTGACGTCCTCGAGCTCGGTCGAGAGCCCGCCGACTCGGCGCAGGGCAGCGCGATCCTCGCGGTCGAATTGATCCCCATCGCGGTCGGCCGAATAGCTCGCGTCGTCGTTGAGCGCTGCCGCACCGTGCAACGTCACCGAGCGCGCACGTGACTCGCCATGCGCAAGAACGCGCGCCACGGCATCCGCCCCAGCATCGTTCGTCAGGGAGGCGGAGTCGTCGCTCAGCGCAGGCGCGTGCTCATCTCGGTCGATCATCGCGTTTACTGTACTCCGCTGGGTTCGATAGATTCTGGGCATGGCTCACGAGCACTACTTCAGCGCTCAGCCGAGCGGAGAGTTCGTCGCCAAGCCCTTGACGGTCACGATTGCCGGTCGAGACGTGGTCCTCGAGACAGCGGGTGGCGTCTTCAGCCCCAATGCGCTGGATGCGGGAACACAGGTCTTGCTCGCGCACGTGCCTGCTCCCCCGCCCGGCGGAAACCTGCTCGACCTCGGCTGCGGGTGGGGCCCGATCGCTCTCAGTCTCGCGACCGAGTCGCCGCACGCGACCGTGTGGGCCGTCGACGTGAACGAGCGTGCTCTCGAGCTGACGCGACGGAATGCCCAGCGCCTCGGGCTCGACAATGTGCGTGCGGCTCTCCCGCACGACGTGCCCGATGACGTGCGATTCATGACCATCTGGTCGAACCCCCCGATTCGCATCGGCAAAGACGAGCTCCACGGTCTGCTCGACACGTGGCTGCCTCGCCTCGACGACGACGCTGAAGCCTGGCTCGTTGTCGCCCGCAACCTCGGCGCTGACTCTCTGCAGCGGTGGATTGAGAACCGGTATCCCGGCACGCACACCGTGGGGCGGCACGCAACGCACAAGGGCTACCGCGTGCTGCGCGTGCGCCACCGTGCGACGCACGCCGCTCGGGCATCCTCAGAAAGCCCCGACGCCCGCGAGAGCTAGGTGTAGTGCCCAGGCAGGTTGTTCAATCTGCTGATCGGTGGGACCTTGCCGATGGCCGTGTGTAGCCGATGGTGATTGTAGTGATGCAACCACGCAGGCAAGGCGGCTCGGCGGGCTGACTCGGAGTTGTAGTGCTTCGTGAAT
>CALRMP020000029.1:0-35083 GCA_943369205.1 Gulosibacter massiliensis
CAAGACGAAGCCGCCCCTCGGGGGCGAAGGGCGCGTTAGCGTGAGTCACGAAGACCTCCGGTTTGACGAAGTGAGTGTGGTAACCCACATCGTTCCGGAGGTCTTCACTACCTCAAACGTTCACAACGTCCCGGGGAACTACAACTAGCCTGGGGCGAGTGACCACGACCGCACCCAGCCCGCAACAGGTGCTCGAGCGCGTCTTTGGTTATGGGGCCTTCCGCGGTGAGCAGCAGGCAATCATCGAGCACGTCGTCGGTGGCGGCGACGCCCTCGTGCTCATGCCCACGGGCGGCGGCAAGAGCCTCTGCTACCAGATTCCCGCCCTCGTGCGCGAGGGCGTCGGCGTCGTCATCTCGCCGCTCATTGCGCTGATGAAAGACCAGGTGGATGCCCTCGAGGCCGTCGGCGTGCGCGCCGCGTTCCTCAACTCGACGCAGGGCCCCGACGAGCGCCGGGCCGTCGAGGCCGCTCTGCTCGCGGGAGAGGTGGATCTGCTCTACATGGCGCCCGAGCGCGTGACCGTGCCGAGCACCGCTGAGTTGCTCGACCGCATCACCGTCTCGCTCTTCGCGATCGACGAGGCGCACTGCGTGTCGCAGTGGGGGCACGACTTCCGACCCGACTATCTCGCGCTGTCGCTGTTGCACGAGCGGTGGCCGAGCATCCCGCGCATTGCCCTTACGGCGACGGCCACGGCGGAGACGGCGCGCGAGATCGTCGCGCGGCTTGATCTTGGGCGCGCGCGGCAGTTCGTGGCGAGCTTTGACCGGCCCAATATCCAGTACCGCATCGAGCCGAAGAACCAGCCGGTGCAGCAACTGCTGCAGTTGATCCGCAGTGAGCACCCGGGCGACGCGGGCATTGTCTATTGTTTGTCGCGGGCATCCGTCGAGAAGACGGCGATCGCGCTTGCCGAACACGGAATTCCTGCGCTGCCGTATCACGCCGGTCTCGACGCTGCGGTCCGCGCCAACCACCAGTCGCGCTTCTTGCGCGAAGAGGGCATCGTCATGGTCGCGACGATCGCGTTCGGCATGGGCATCGACAAGCCCGACGTGCGCTTCGTTGCGCACCTCGACCTACCCAAGAGTGTCGAGGGGTACTACCAAGAGACCGGGCGCGCGGGGCGCGACGGCCTGCCCTCGACGGCGTGGCTGGCCTACGGTCTGCAAGACGTCGTGCAGCAGCGACAGCTCATCGACAAGTCGGAAGGCAACGCGGCCCACAAGCGCCGCATGAGCCAACTGCTTGACGCCATGCTCGCGCTGTGCGAGACCGTCGAGTGTCGGCGCGTGCAGTTGCTCGCCTACTTCGGGCAGCAGTCAACAGCTTGCGGCAATTGCGACACGTGCCTCGCCCCGCCCGAAAGCTTCGACGGCACCGTGCCGGCGCAGAAGCTGCTCTCGACCGTGGTGCGACTCGACCGTGAGCGCAACCAGCGCTACGGTGCCGGGCACCTCGTCGACATTCTGCTGGGCAACCGCACCCCGCGCATCGAGCAGCTCGGGCACACCGAGCTCAGCACGTTCGGCATCGGCACCGAGCTGACCGACCAAGAGTGGCGCGGTGTCGTGCGGCAACTGCTCGCCCAGGGTGTGCTTGCCGTTCAGGGCGAGTACGGCACTCTCGGCATCACCGAGTCGAGCGCAGCGGTGCTGCGCGGAGAACGCGACGTACGACTCCGCCGTGAAGCCGTGCGCGTGAGCCGCGCGGCGCGCGGGTCGAAGCGCTCGGCGGTGAGCGACCTTCCGGCCGAAGCCGCGGGGCTGTTTGAGCGGTTGCGGGCGTGGCGAGCATCCACCGCTAAAGCGCTCGAGGCGCCAGCCTATGTGGTCTTCGCCGATGCGACCTTGCGCGGCATCGCGCTCACCGAGCCGCACACCCTCGACGAGCTCGCCCAGGTGAGCGGCGTGGGGGCGGCCAAGCTCGAGCGATTCGGCGACGCCGTGCTCGCGATCGTGCGCGGCGACGAGCCGCCGCCGGTGAACATTCCGCACGCGGAATAGACCTCGTGCCACGATGACACCATGCTGACCTTTTTCGTGCGCGTGTTCGTCACGCCCATCGCGAAAGTGATCTGGCGGCCCACCATCATTGGCCGCGAGAACCTGCCGGCCACCGGCGGCGTCGTCGTGGCGAGCAATCACTTGTCGTTCATCGACTCGATCGTCATCAGCATGCTCGCCCGTCGACCGGTGAGCTTCTTGGCGAAAGAGGAGTACTTCACCGGCACCGGCGTGAAGGGTGCAATCTCGCGCAGCTTCTTCACGAGCGTCGGAGCGATTCCGGTGAAGCGCGGTGCGGGCCAGGCCGCGCAAGAAGCTCTCGACGCCGGGCTCGCCAAGATTCAGGCGGGCGAAGCGTTCTCGATCTACCCCGAGGGCACGCGGTCGCGAGACGGCCGGCTTTATCGCGGCAAGACCGGCGTGGCCTGGCTCGCGCTCACGGCGGGCGTGCTCGTCGTGCCGGTGGCCCTCACCGGAACCCAGAATCTCCAGCCCGTTGGCTCGAAGCGCATTCGCCGCGCGAAGATCACGATCGAGTTCGGCGAGCCGATGGACCTCTCGTCATTCGGTGTCGCGGCATCGGGCCGCGCGCGGCGGCACGCGACCGACGCGCTCATGCTGCGCATTCAGGCGATGAGCGGGCAAGAGTACGTCGACCACTACAACGAGCCACCGCCCGCAACCGTGCGCGAACGCGTGCGCCGCTTCTTTCGAACCCGCGCCGAGCTATAGGGCCTCGGGCGCCTCGGCAGCCGCGGCAGCCTCATCTCGACGACGCGTCGCGGCGCCGGGAACCGGGGCTGTCAGCCGCAGCGTCGCCAGCAGGCCGAGCGCCAAGAACCCGGCAGCGGTGAATGCCGCGAACTGGGTCGCGTCGCTGAAGGCCTCGCGCGCTTCGGCGGCGACGTCGGGCGACTGGGCGTCGAGCCCCGGAATCGCCGAGCCGGCACTGTCGACGACGACCGACACGATGCCGTCGCGCGCTTCGGGGGGCAGCCCCGCCGCGTCGAGTCGGCTGTCGAGGTTGGAGCCGAGCGACGTGAACAGCACGGTGCCGAGCACGGCAATGCCGAGTGCCGAACCGATCTGCCGGGCGGTTGACTGCGTGCCCGAGGCCTGCCCGCTCTCTTCGACCGGAACGTCTTGCAAGACAACTCCCGTGAGCTGGGCCGTCGCGAGACCGACACCGATGCCGTAGATGAGCAGGCCGAGCGCAATCGACCACCACGGCGTATCGACGGCGATGACCATGCCGATGAGAACGAGACCGATGATCTCGGCCGCGATTCCCACCCGCACGGTCGCGACCGCGGTGACGCGCCCGCTGAGCGCTCCGCTCACGCCACTGGCCAAGAACGAACCGATCGCGAGCGCGAGCAGAATCGTGCCCGTCTGCAACGCGTCATAGCCGAGTACGTTCTGCAGCCACAGCGGCAGCGACAAGATGATGCCGAACTCACCCATCGAGACAATGAGCGCTGCGATGTTGCCGTTGCGGAATGAGCCGATGCGCAGCAGCGAGAACGCGAGCATGGTCGATTTGCCCGCCCGCTCTCGACGCAGCCCCCACCACACGAACGCCGCGCCGGCCACGAGCGACACCGCGAAGGCGATCGGCACCGGGCTGAGGGCGAATGGCCACTGCCAGTCGCCGAGCATGAGCCCGTCATCCGCAAGCCACCATCCGAGAGTGCGCCCCTCGATGAGCCCGAAGACGAGCGAGGCGCTCATGACGACCGACAGCACCGCGCCGACGCCGTCGATCGCCTGCGGGTGCTCTGACCTCGTGGCGCGAACAAAGAGCATGAGCCCGATGAGGATGATGATGCCGAGTGGCACGTTGATGCCGAAGGCCCACCGCCACGAGAACGCGGTCGTGAGCCACCCGCCGAGCAGTGGCCCGACCGCGGCCATGCCACCGATCGTCGACCCCCAGACGGCGAACGCGATTCCGCGTTCGCGGCCCTGGAAGGTCGCGTTGAGGGTCGAGAGCGTTGAGGGCAAGATCATCGCGCCACCCACGCCCTGAACGACGCGCGCCATGATGAGGGCCGACCCCGAGTCGGCGAACGCCGCCCACACCGAGGCGAGCATGAAGATGATCGTGCCGATGATCAGCATGCGCCGTCGGCCGAAGCGGTCGCCGAGCGTGCCGAAGACGAGCAACAGGGCGGCGAAGACGAGCGTGTAGCTCTCTTGCACCCACTGCACTTCGGTCGAGGTGATGCCGAGGTCGTCAACGATCGACGGAACAGCGACGTTGACGATCGTCGAATCGACGATGATGAGCGAAACGGCCAGGCTGATGACAAACAGGCCGATCCAGCGGGTGCGCGGTGAGGTCACGGGTTGACGTTACTCCTCACGCGCGCCCGCGAGTGCGCGGCGGTGCTACTGCGGGGCGTTGGCTCCGGCTTCGGCCGCGGCAACCTGCGCGCGCACCTCATCCACGTCGAGCGCCTTCACGGCCGTGATGACCTGCTCGAGAGCCGGTGCCGGAAGGGCGCCCGGCTGGGCGAAGACCAGAATGCCGTCGCGGAACGCCATGAGCGTCGGAATCGAGCGGATGTTCGCGGCCGACGCGAGAGCCTGCTCGGCCTCGGT
Source organism: Gulosibacter massiliensis (assembly GCA_943369205.1). GTDB lineage: Bacteria > Actinomycetota > Actinomycetes > Actinomycetales > Microbacteriaceae > Microcella > Microcella massiliensis_A. Next base: position 4,614 of record CALRMP020000029.1, read on the forward strand.
GTCGACCTTGCCGAACGTCACGTCAGCGTGCTGCTCGCTCGCCTTCTCGAAGATCGGGGCGAACTGGCGGCACGGGCCGCACCACTCGGCCCAGAAGTCGACGAGAGTGATGCCGGGGGCGGTGACGGTCTGCTCGAAGTCCGTCGCGGTCAAGGTCACGGTTGCCATGGATCCATTGTGCCACAGCATCCGTATACCCCAGGGGGTATTCTCTCACGGCGAACGACGAGACCGCATCGTGAGCCTCTCCACTATGCAAACGCCCAGGAATGTGAGGGTGTCAACAAAGCGCGTGCGTACGCTCGCTGGGCCCTTCGTGGAGCGAGCACCACGAAACCCCGCGCCGCGCACTGCCGATCTACCGTGACCGTTATGAGCATCATCGAGACGTCTGCGCCCACGAGCGCCACCACCGACCGTTCCTCGTCGACGACACCGCACACCGACACCACGAGCGCGCCGTCGACGGATGCTCCGCCCCAGCTCGATGTGACCGCACTCGGCCAGCAACTGATGGGGCGTTGGGCTGACGTTCGCCGCGCGTCGCGCGAGCTCATGCGGCAGGAGGAGTTCCACCGCGACCCCTCACTCGGCATGGACGAGCACCGCGACCGCGTGCTGGGCCAACTCAAGCTCCTCGTCGAGCGCGGCGAGGTACACCGCGCGTTTCCGGCGGAGTTCGGCGGGCACGATGACCACGGCGGATTCATCGCGAGCTTCGAAGAGCTCGTGCTCGGCGACCCGAGCATGCAAATCAAGTCGGGTGTGCAGTGGGGCCTCTACGCCTCCGCGATTCTGCACCTGGGTACGGCGCCCCACCACCACGCGTGGTTGCCCGATGCCCTCACGCTCGCCACCCCGGGTGCCTTCGCGATGACGGAGACCGGGCACGGCAGTGACGTCTCGGCGGTCGGCACGACGGCGACCTATGATTCCGCGACCGATGAGTGGATCATCCACACCCCATTCCGCGCCGCCTGGAAGGACTACCTCGGCAACGCCGCGCTCCACGGTCGTGCGGCGGTGGTCTTCGCTCAGCTCATCACGCGCGGAGTCAACCACGGCGTGCACGCCTTCTACGTTCCGCTGCGCGACGAGTCGGGTGCCTTCATGCCCGGCATCGGCGGCGAAGACGACGGCCTCAAGGGAGGCCTCAACGGCATCGACAACGGGCGGTTGCACTTCACGAACGTGCGCGTTCCGCGCACGAACCTGCTCAACCGCTATGGCAACGTCGACGAGAACGGCGTCTACACCTCGCCCATTGAGAGCCCCGGCCGCCGCTTCTTCACGATGCTCGGCACGCTCGTGCAGGGCCGGGTTTCGCTCGACGGTGCCGTGACCGTGGCGAGCAAGCTCGCTCTCACGATCGCGATTCGCTACGGCTCGGAGCGCCGCCAGTTCGACGGCGGCACCGACGATGAGGTCGTGTTGCTCGACTACCAGCGCCACCAGCGCCGGCTCTTGCCGCGCCTCGCGCAGACCTACGCGATGTCGTTCGCGCACGAGGTGTTTCTCGAGAAGTTCGACGCCGTCTTCTCAGGAGCCGCGGCGACCGATGCCGACCGCGAAGACCTCGAGACTCTCGCTGCCGCGCTCAAGTCGCTGAGCACCTGGGGCGCGCTCGACATCATTCAAGAGGCGCGTGAAGCCTGTGGTGGTCAGGGCTTCCTCGCCGCCAATCGCCTGACCCAACTGCGCGCCGACCTCGACATCTACGCCACCTTTGAGGGCGACAACAACGTGCTGCTGCAGCTCGTCGCGAAGCGCCTGCTCACCGACTACAGCCGCACCTTCGCCAAGGCCGACGCCGGGGTCATGGCGCACTACTTCGCTGACCAGGTCGGCGAGGCTGTCGTCAACCGCTCGGGCCTGCGCCGCCTCGCCCAGTCGGTCGTCGACTTCGGCTCGACCGCGCGCTCGGTGGGCTACGTGCGCGACACCGCCTCACAGCGGCAGCTGCTGACCGACCGGGTTGAGACGATGGTGGCCGAGCTTGCGGGCAAGCTGCGCTCCGCATCCAAGTTGCCGAAGGCAGAAGCCGCCGCTCTCTTCAACCGCCACCAGAACGCGCTCATCGAAACGGCGATCGCACACGGCGAGCTGTTGCAGTGGGAGGCCTTCACCGAGGCTCTCGAGACGATCGAGCACGAAGACAACCGCCGGGTGCTCACGTGGCTGCGCGACCTCTTCGGGCTGGGCCTGATCGAGAAGAACCTCGCGTGGTACGTGATTCACGGCCGCTTGAGCGACCACCGCGCGCAGGCGATCACCGACTACATCGATGACCGACTGCTGCCGCGACTGCGCCCCTACGCTCTCGAATTGACCGACGCGTTCGAGCTGGCCGACGAGCACGTTCGCGCTGACATCGCGACGGGCCAAGAGAAGGCACGTCAAGACGAGGCCCGCGCGTACTACGCCGACCAGCGTGCGCGGGGCTTGGCGCCCATCGACGAGAAAGATCTGCTCGCGGCAAAAAAGGCTCGTCGCTAAGGGCACTCTCGCCGTCGGCCGGTTTTCGGCCTAGGGTCAAGCGCATGACGAGCACGGAACCGACCCCCGCCTTTCGACTGCACCCCGCCGCGGCGTGGGGGCTCGTCGGGGCGCAGTTTGTCTTTCTGATCCTGCTTGGCTTCCTGCCGTGGGGCGAATTGTGGCAGCGCGGCGTCGGCACCATCGTGCTCGGTCTCGTGCTCGTGGCGCTCGGTTTCGGCATCGCGGTTGCCGCCGGTGTGGGCCTCGGGCGAACGCTCACGCCGACCCCCATTCCCAAAGCCGACGGCGTGCTCGTCACCGCCGGCGTCTACGGCCTGGTGCGGCATCCCATCTACTCGGGCCTGCTCGTGCTCGGCATTGGGCTCGTCGTCATCGGAGCCTCGTTGTTGCACGTGCTCGCATGGGTGGCGCTGCTGAGCGTTCTCATGACGAAGTCGCGGTTCGAAGAGAGGATGCTCGCCGGGCAGTACCCCGACTACGCCGCCTACGCGGCGCGTGTGGGACGGCTCGTTCCGGGCATCGGAAGAATTCGCTCATGACTCTCACCGAGATCGTCATTCCCCAACCCGACGACCCGCGAGAGGGCGAGCTCACCGGCCTGCTCGGCGTGCCCGACGGCGAGGGCCCCTTCACGCCGCTCGTGGTCGTGCACGAACTGTTCGGCATTGACGATGCGATGCGCGATCACCTCGAGCGGCTGCGCGGCATGGGGTATCTCGTGCTCATGCCCAACCTGTTCAGCCGGGGCGGGCCGCGTCGGTGCCTCGTGGCGACCTTCCGGGCTCTGCGCAGCGGCGCGGGTGTGGCCTTCGACGACATTGAGGCCGCGCGGTCCCTCGTGCTTGCGCGCGACGACACTCAGGGCCCGGTCGGCGTCATCGGCTTCTGCATGGGCGGAGGCTTTGCGCTGCTGCTCGCAGGGGCGGGCGGCTATGGCGCAGCATCCATCAATTACGGGATGCTCCCCAACGACCTCGACGCCACCCTCGACGGTGCCTGCCCCGTCGTCGGCACCTTTGGGGGTCGTGACCTCAGCCTGCGCGGCGCGGCCGCGAAACTGGAGACGGCTCTCGTCGCCCGCGGCATCGACCACGACGTGGTCGAGTACCCCGAGGCCGGGCACGCGTTTCTCAATGCCGTGCCCAACGGCACGCGGCTCGCGCGCATCACGATGGGGCCGATGCTGCGGCTCGGCTATCGCCCGGCTGAGGCCGAGGATGCCTGGGCGCGCATTGACGCGTTCTTTCGGCGCACGCTCGTGTGAGGTGCGGCGCCCCTACTTGTTCGTGACGTTGGTGACCGCGTCGGAATTCTGCGAACGACCGCTTGAGGCCTTCTTGTCGGCCTTCGCGACGCGCTTCTCTTTCAGCGTCTTCGACGCGGCGGTCTTCGGGGTGTTCTTGCGCGCAGACTTTTCGCCCATGATGGCTCTCCTTCGTCGAGAGCCCTGGCAGCCCTGTAGTGCTGAGCGTACGCTGTCGAGCTCCGCGAGACGCAGAAGCTCAAGCCCCGAGACCGACTAAACGCCGAGCTTTGCCCGCACCGCGTCATCGCTCGGCTCGACCAAGTGCGAACCGTCAGGGAAGACGACGACGGGAATGTTGGTGCGACCGCTGATGGCCTGCGCCTGTGCGGCGGCCTCGGCTGACGCTTCGACGTCGACTTTGGTCCAGTCGACACCCAGGTCGTTGAGCAGGGCCTCGGTGCGGCGGCAGTCGCGGCACCAGTCAGCGCCGTACATGGTGATGGTGTTGGCTGAATCAGTCATGCAGGCCACAACGCGAATGGCGCCGGGAATCTTCCCGCCTCTCCCTAGAATCTTCCCCATGGCCGAGACTCCCCTTTCGACGTCACCGTCGGACACCGCAGCCCCCAACCGCACCCTGCTCGATGTCGAGAGCGAGGCTGTTGGCGTCGCGATCGCCGTGGCAGCCGTGACCCTGCTCGTCGGCGGGCTGATGTTCGCCGGCACGAATCCACCGATTTGGGGCGGCATCTCGCTCGGTGTCGCGTCGGCCGGCGCCATTCTGATCTCGGGTGTGATCGTTGCCTACGTCGGCTATTGGCGCAGCCGCAGCGTTGCCGGTCAAGAGTGGCGCCTCGAGCTCAAGTCGTGGAAGTTCATCGTCGACGCCACTTCGGTCGCCCTCGTGCACGCGGTGCTTGCGGTGCTCGCGGCGGTGGCGACGTTCCTGTTGCTGCAACGGAGCTTTCAAGGGGTCACGCTCGACGCTCCGTTCACGACCGTCGCCATGGCGGTCGTGACGGCCCTCGTCGCCTACTGGATCTACCTCTCGGTCTCGTCGATCACGACCCCGAAGCTCTCGAGCCTGCTCGTGCTCTTCATGACGTTTGGCACCATCACCGCGATGGCGACCTCGAGTGACCCCGCCTGGTGGGAGTACCACTTCAGCCAGCTCGGCACCTTCGGTGACCGCTCGAGCGCCCTGTTTAACCTCACGTTGATCATCGCGGGCTTCCTCGTGACCACCTTCGCGCTCTACCTGCAGCGTGACCTGCAGGTGCTCGTCGATCGCGGCGTGCTCAAGAAAGCCAATGCCCCGCGCACGGTGTCGATCACTTTCGTGATCATGGGTGTCTTGCTCTCCTGCGTCGGCCTGTTTCCGCTGTCGTTCAGCATCTTGCTGCACAACATGTCGGCCATCGGCATGGCACTGACATTCCTCTGGCTGCTCATTGCTGCGCCGTGGGTGCTCGCCGGTCTGCCGGGGCGCTTCTTCGTGGTCTCCGGCAGCTTCGCGGTGATGCTCATCGGCGGCGCTCTGCTGTTCTATCCCGTGCAGTACTTCGGGCTCACGGCCTACGAACTCATCGCGTTCGCGATCATCTTCGCCTGGATCGCCATCTTCATTCGCTACATCAACGCGCTGGCCGAGGGGCCTGCTCCGGATGCTGCGCTCACGCCACCGGCAGCAACCGCGTGACCCCTTCTCTCCTCGGCGAGTTCGCCGACTCGAGCGCAACCGCGGCGCACTACGCCGCGAAGCTCGCGGTCGAGACGGATGCCTCTGACGTGTGGGCTGCGCGGCAGGCGGGTGAGGAGTTCCACCTCGTCGACGTGCGCGGGCAGGCCGCGTTCGATCAGGGGCACGCGGTCGGGGCACTCCACATACCGCGGCAGCAATTGGCTGAGCGGGTGGGGGAGCTCGGTGAGGGCATCCCGGTCATCGTGTATTGCTGGTCGCCCGGCTGCAATGGCGGCGCCAAAGCAGCGCTCGAGCTCGCGCGTCTGGGCGTGCCCGTGAAAGAGATGCTCGGGGGCTTCGAGTACTGGGCGCGCGAGGGCTACCCGGTCGAGGCGGCGAGCGGCCCGCTCGAGTACGAGACCGACAAGCTCACCAACGTCGTTTAGGTGCCGAGCAGCGCCGCGACGCCGACGGTGAGCAGCGGCGCCACGATAAGCGCGGGCAGCATGTCGGCCACGGCGACCGCCCGCAGGTTGAGTAGCCGCAGGCCGACGCCGAGCAGCAGCACGCCGCCCGTTGCTGTCATGGCAGCGATTGCTGCGCCCGACATGACGGTGCCCAAGAAGAACGCGAGCACCGTGAGCAGGCCCTGCCAGATGCCGACCGGAATCGCTGAGAACGCGACCCCCCAGCCGAGCGACGCGGCGAAGGCCACGGCCGCGAAGCCGTCGAGCGTCGACTTGAGGGCGAGCTGGTCGATGCCTTGCCCCGTGCCGTCTTGAAAGGCGCCGAGAATCGCGAGCGGGCCGATCGCGAACACGAGCGACGCGTCGACGAAGCCCGTGATGAAACGTTCGCGGCCGCTGAGCGCGAGCGGGGCATCCACGAGGCTGTCGGCCAACGGCGCGGATTCGGCGACGGATGCTGACCCGCGGCCCCGCCGCGTCAGGCGGTCTTGCAGCCAGCCGCCGAAGTTCTCGAGCCGCCGCTCGATGCCCGCCAGTGACCCGACGATGCTGCCGATGAGCAGGGCGCCGATGACGACCAAGAAGGTGCCGCCGGCGCCGACCGCCCCGACGAAGTCGCTGTCGGTGAGGGCCATGAGGTTGAGGCCACCCAGCACGATCGTGATGAGGCCGAGGGCGTCGGTGACGACGCGGGTCGTGCGCTCGGGCAGGCGGCTGCCAATGAGCACGCCAATCGCTGCTCCGACGACGATGGTGACAATGTTGAGCAGGGTGCCGAGGCCGACGATCACCGGTTCAGGCTAGTGCCCTGGCGCCCGCCCGCCCCACCGCTCTAGCCTGGGCATCATGCGAACCCCGGTCGATTATGTGCGCGGCGTGCGACACCCCGAGGCCTTCCACGGGCGCGGAGTGCATCGCGGGTACTTCGAGGGGTGGTACATCAAGCTCGTGTCGGCCGACTTGTCACAGCGGTGGGCGGTGATTCCGGGCGTCTTCCGCGGGCTGGCCGAGAGCGATGGCACGCGCGATGAAGCCTTCGTTCAGGTGCTCGACGGGTTGAGCGGGCGCAGCTGGTACCACCGGTTTGATCCGGCCGACTTCAGCGCCGCGAGCGATCGCTTCGAGGTTCGCGTCGGCGGCAACACTTTTGACCCGAGCGGGGTGACGCTCGACCTGCCGCAACTGCGTGGGAGCATCCGGTACACCACCGAATTGCAACCCTGGCCGGTGACGATGCGCGAGCCCGGCATCATGGGCTGGTACGGCCTCGTGCCCTTCATGGAGTGCTTTCACGGCATCGTCTCGTTCGGCCACGCCCTGAGCGGCGAGCTCAGCGTCGAGGGCAGCCCGCAGAGCTTCGAGGGTGGCCGCGGCTACATCGAGAAAGACTGGGGTCAGGCGTTTCCGGCCGGCTATGTCTGGATGGCCAGCAACCACATCGACTCAGACCCTGAGGCGAGCTTTATCGGCTCGGTCGCGATCATTCCGTGGCTCGGGCGCGCGTTTCGCGGCTTCATCGTGGGCCTGCAGCACAGCGCGCGCTTGCACCGCTGGACCACCTACAGCCGCGCCCGCGAGCGTCGCCTCGAGATCGACGACACCCACGTGCGCTGGAGCCTTGAGGGCCGCGACGGCATCATCGAACTCGAGGCCGAGCGGGTGCGCGGCGGCCTGTTGCACGCACCCTTGCGCACCGCGATGCACCAGCGGGTCGAGGAGACGCTGGATGCTCGCATCGTGTTGCGCCACCGCGACCACGACGGCCGCACCCTGCTGGAGGGTACGGCCCACGCGGCGGGTCTCGAGGTCTTCGGCGATACCGACCGGCTACTCGCGCTTCGCGGCTGAAGCCGTGCGGCGCCACCGCCAGACGGGCTCGTCTTCGGCGAGCTCTTCGGCCGTCGCGACGCGGAACGGCGGTGCGTCGGGCACCTCGATCGCGTGCCGCCCTTCGCCGCGCGTCGCCCGCAGGCTCATCACGATCGAGACGGTGATGATCACTGCCACCACGATGAGAGAGACCGTCGTCGGGATCTTGTAGACGTCGAGCAAGAGCATCTTGATGCCGACCCAGATGAGCACGAAGGCCAAGCCGAGCTTCAAGTAGATGAAGCGGTGAATGAGGTCGGCGAGCAAGAAGTACATCGCGCGCAGACCGAGAATCGCGAAGGCGTTGGCGGTGAACACGATGAAGGGCTCGCTCGTGACCCCGAAGATCGCGGGGATCGAGTCGACGGCGAAGATGATGTCGGTCACCTCGACGAGCACCAGCACGGCCAGCAGCGGCGTTGCGACGATGACGCCCGCGCGACGAATGAGGAACTTCTGACCGTGATAGGCGTCGGTCATCGGCACGAAGCGCTTGAAGGTCTTCAAGACGCGCGAGTTCGCGACATCCATGTGCACATTGCGCTTCCTGATCATCATGTAGCCCGTGTAGAGCAGGAACGCGGCGAAGACGTAGAGGATCCAGGAGAAGTTCTCGATGAGCACCGCGCCGAGGGCGATGAAGATGGCGCGGAAGATGAGAGCGCCGATGACGCCGAGGAAGAGCACGCGGTGTTGCAGCTCGCGCGGCACGGCGAAGAAGGCAAAGATGATCGCCCACACGAAGACGTTGTCAACGGCGAGCGACTTCTCGATGAGGTAGCCGGCGTAGTACTGCTGGCCGAACTCGGCTCCGTAGGTCGCCCAGATGTAGGCACCGAACGCGACTCCGAGCGTCACCCAGATGATCGACCAGACGGCTGCCTCACGCACCCCAATGACGTGCGCTTTTCGGTGCGCGAAGAGGTCGATGGCGAGCATGATCAGAATGACCGCAAGCACGGCAAACCAAAGCCAGAGGGGCACGTCCATGACAAGACTCCTGAATCAGTAACGGTTCAGGAGGTCTTTCCCAGCCCACACTGAAGCGTGCAGGCCCGCCGTGCCGGTTTCGACTGAGCGAAACGTAGTGGCGACACGACGCAGAATGGGGATACTCCCCTCCGCCAACGAGTGAACCACATGTCATGCATTGAAGAGCGTCTTTTGAGATGATTCTTGGCGAGCGTTCAGCCGCTCGCGTGGGGCACGCCGCGATATCGTCGCCTCACACGTTGTCCCCGTCGAAAGGCACCCGCATGGCCATCGTCTGCAACACCGGCTCAATTACTCGCGCCGACCAGACCCACGTTCCGCTCGAGCTGCCGCTCGCCGACCCGCTCGGTGCCGACATCGCGACCACCTACCTCGAGCTCTTCGAGGCCACGGTCGGGTCAATCGATGCGGGAATCTGGGAGTGCGACCCGGGGCGTTTCCGCGTCGACTGGCCCGAGAACGGCGAGGTCATCTATCTCATCTCGGGTCGTGTGACGCTCTCGGAAGACGGCAAAGACCCCGTCGAGATCGGCCCGGGCGCGCTCGTCATCTTCCCCGTGGGCTGGAAGGGCTACTGGGAGATCACCGAGCCGGTCAAGAAGGCCTACGTCAACTTCTCGTAGCTGCGGCAGGGCCGTGGGTGCACCGCGTCATCGTCATTCACGGCCCTAGTGCGGTGATCGGCACGACGTGTACTCCGTCGTTTCGCATGCCTGCGCTTCCGGTTGCCGTAACCACGATGAGTGACTGAGGTTCTCCGTGACGTGAGGTGTCGATGCGTTGTGCGAACTTCGTCAGGCTGGCGGCGGCCGTGTCGACCTCGGTGTTGCTCATCTTGATTTCCACCGCCGCCCACCGACCTCCGGGCACGGTGATGATCGCGTCTACCTCGTTTCCCCCTTCATCACGCCATGTGTCGATTCGGCCGCCGAGTTGCTGGGCGTACACGCGCAAGTCGCGAACGACGAGTGCCTCGAAGTGGTACCCGGCAGCGGGCAGATCATTCAGCAGGTCCATGCTCGTCACGCCGAGGGCAGAGGTCGCGATTGACGGGTCGACGAAGTATCGAGTCGCGGCCGACCGCAGGCGTGATCGTGACCGCATGTGCGGTTGCCAGGCCTCGGAGTTGTCGAGCAACTGCAGGCGTTCGAGCGCGTCGAGGTGACTATAGATCGTGGCTGGGTTGACGGGCCCTCGTTCACCACCGGCATCGGCGGCGATCGTTCGCGTTGCTGGCGCGTGGGCCACGAAGCGGGCCAATGATGTAAGCACCCGGCCCAGAGTTCGCGGGTCGCGGCGCCCGACGAGTGATGGAATGTCCACCTCGATGACTTGCTTTAGGTATCCCCTTAGCCACCTACGCGCCGTTAACTCATCGGCCTCAAGCAGGTCGGGCCATCCACCGATTACGACCCGTTCCATCAGGTTCGGCACCGTGAGCCCGCTGTCTCGGCCGGGCTGGCGCTTGCCTTCGAGCAGGGCGGCAAGCGACACGTCGCCGTTGGAGTGTCCAGACTCGAAGAGGCTCATAGGGCGCATCCGGAGAGTCGCAAAGCGGCCCGCTCCTGAATGGCGGTTGACATCATCTCGGGGTCGGGCAGAGCCCGTTAGCAAGTAGAGCCCGCGCCCGCGGTCAGAGGCATCGACGGCCCGGCGCACGCTGTTCCAGAGATCGGGAGTCGTCTGCCACTCATCGAACAGAATCGGCGTCGGTCGGTCGAAGAGGTACCCCGGGTTGAGCTCGATCGACGCCCTGGCAGTGCTGTCGCGATCCATATCAAAGACGGTCGCTGCTACGCGGGAAGCCGTCGCTGTCTTTCCTGAGGCCTTCGGGCCCTCGATGAGCACTGCGCCGACGGCCTTCATGAGGTCGGCAAGCTCTCGGTCGGCAACGCGAGGACGGTAGTTAGGCATCGTCAAACCATACACTTTGCGAGGCTAGAAATATACACATTGCGAAACTCCAAGTGCACTTTTCGCGACGATCGAACGAAAGGAACCCGTGCGAACGCGGACGGCGGCGCAACGCTACAACGAGCAGCCTCTTGACGTTGGAGCGTTCTCGTTCTTGTGAAAAGAGACTTGGAGTGTCTCTGAGTCGACCTACGTAGGCTCTCAGCCAACTGCGCGCTGCACGAGCCCGGTGATGGCTTTCTTCTCGGCCGCCCCGAGCGACGTGACCGCGAACGACGCCGGCCACATCGCGCCGTCGTCGAGCTGTGCGGTGTCGTTGAACCCGAGTGTCGTGTAGCGCGTCTCGAACTTGCTGGCCGGCTGCACGAAGCACAGCACCTTGCCGTCGAGCGCGTAGGCCGGCATGCCATACCAGGTGCGCGGAGCCAACTGCGGAGCCGCCGCCACGATCACCTCGTGCAGCCCGGTCGCGAGCGCGCGGTCGGCGGCGTCGGGCAGTTTCGCGATCGCTTCACGTAGGTCGTTGAGTTCAGCCTCGGCCTTCGCGGCCCCCTTGGCCCGCTTCGCCTCGGCGCGCAGCTCGGCCGCCCGCTCTTTCATGGCGGCGCGCTCGTCGGCCGTAAACCCGTCATTGCCGGTGGATGCTCGGCTCGTCTTCTCTGCCATGCAGGCCAGGCTAGCCCCGGCGCAGGCTCCTGGTCTTCGAGGGGAACCTTTCACGCGCGATAAACGTCGCTCGAACGCAATGCAAGCGCACGGTTGGTTTCACAGGCCCCGTGTCGGACGTTCGAACTAGTGTTCGATGAGCGATGAATCGCAACCTGCCTGCTCCCTTCGGGTAGGCTGCTAGGGAGCACTGTGATCTCGAGGAGTTGGCTTTGTCAGCATTGTCGTTCCGAATGGGCGAGCTCTTCAGCGGACCGGGGGGCATGGCACTCGGAGCCCGCTTTGCGGCCCTGAGCGTCGGCGGAGTCAAGCTTGAGCATGCCTGGGCCAACGACTACGACCTCGACACTTGCAAGACTTATCGACGGAACATTCTGCAGCCTCAGTACGGTGATGAATCAACGGTCGTGAATGCGGCCAAGGATCTCCCTGTAGGGGGAGGCGGAGTGGTTCACCAGAATGTTCACGACCTTGAGATCGATCTGCTCGGCGACATCGACGGTTTCGCTTTCGGGTTCCCTTGCAACGACTACAGCCTTGTTGGAGAGTGGAAAGGCCTGACGGGTGAGTATGGGCCGTTGTACTCATATGGGGTGAAGGTTCTTGCCGACAAAGAGCCCAAGTGGTTCGTCGCAGAGAACGTGTCGGGTATGCGTGGAGCAAACGAAGGTAGAGCCTTCAAGCAGATCCTCGAGCACCTTCAACAGCCTCAGGGTGGGCCTCGATACAAGATCGTTCCCCACCTGTATTCATTCGATGAGTACGGCGTCCCACAGCGCCGACAGCGCATCGTGATAGTCGGGGTTCGGGAGGATCTTGATGTCGACTTCCGGGTGCCGTCCCCCGCCCTCTACGGAGGAGTTGACGTCTCCGTGAAGTCCGCACTCACTGAACCTCCAATCGATGTGTTTGCGCCAAATCACGAGTTCACCCGGCAGTCGAGTGATGTCATTGAGCGCCTCAGCTACCTGAAGCCAGGAGAAAACGCGTTCTCTCCTCGAGCTTTGGAGTGGATGCCAGAGCGTCTTCGAATCAACACGAAGACAACGATCAGTACAACGTACAAACGTCTAGAGCCGGATAAGCCCGCGTACACAGTGACTGGTGGGGGCGGCGGCGGTTCCCACATGTACCACTGGGAGATTCCTCGCGCACTAACGAATCGAGAGAAAGCTCGTCTTCAGTCTTTCCCTGACGACTTCGTGTTCGAAGGGCTGAAGGAGAGCGTGCGTAAGCAGGTGGGAATGGCCGTCCCGGTAAAGGGCGCTCAGGCCATCTTTACGGCACTTTTTCTGTCGTTTGCAGGCCGAGAATACGAATGGATCGAACCGAACATCAAGGTGGCCGAAGTTCTCGAGTCAAAAGGCAGCTGAACGGTCTAGTTGCGATGTCGGTGACAGCCCCCAGAATGGCATGAGGAACCATCGCGATCAGACGAGGAGGCCGGCTTGCTGGAGGAAGACCTAACTCCGGGCGTTGACCTGCTCGAGTCGATGCGCTCTGTTGGTTACTCGCTTGAAGCTGCCGTCGCGGATTTGATTGACAACAGTATCTCCGCAGGCGCGAGCCTAATTCGGGTCGACATTGAGCCCACCATGGGGAGCCACGTCGCGATCCTGGACGACGGGGTGGGCATGTCCCCTAGCCTCGCCATTGAGGCATTGCGTCTGGCGGGTTCGGTTGGCCCTCGAACTGCCACCGACTTAGGGCGGTTTGGGCTCGGGCTGAAGACCGCTTCGCTGTCTCAAGCCCGGAGGCTCACGGTCATCACAAAAAGAGACCTCGTGACGACAGCACTGCGTTGGGACATCGATCACATCAAGAGCACCGGAAGGTGGAGCTTGTTGCGTCTTTCTGCGGGCGAGGCGGCTGGGCTTCACTGGGCAGACCGGTTAGGCGAACAGGCGTCGGGAACTTTGGTGCTCTGGGAGAATCTCGACCTTCTCTTGGGGGACTCCTCAGATCCGGGTGGGTTCGTTCGTGCGCGCGTCGCGCCGCTTATCGAAAGCCTCGGACTCGTGTTTCACCGATATCTGCACGGACGGCAAGGTGGAATCGCGATCGAGGTGAACGGAAACGCTGTAAGCCCACGAGATCCCTTCCTGGCGACCAACCCTGCGACGCAGCAGAAGCCGACTGAGCACATTGCCGTTGGGGGTGCCGAGGTGGCTGTCACGGCGTACACATTGCCTCACGTATCGAATCTCAGCCCTAATGAGCGTAAGCGTCCTGATCTGGGCGATCAGATGCGCGAGTCACAAGGTTTCTACATATACCGAAATCAGCGGCTGATTTCTCACGGGCACTGGTACGGACTCGCACGAATGGACGAACTGACGAAGCAAACCCGAGTCCAGGTTGACGTCCCAAACACCATCGATCATCTATGGCAACTCGACATCAAGAAGTCTCGTGCCGAGCCTCCGGCGTCCTTCAAGACCGAGCTTCGTCGGCTGATGGGCCGAGTTGTTGAGCAAGGCAAGCGCGTCTATACCCACCGAGGGCGCAAGGTGGACTCGACAAGCATTGTTCATCTGTGGAGCAAGGTTCGTGAGCGCGATGGGTTCCGCTATGAAGTGAACATCCAGCACCCCTTGGTTTCGGGACTACTAGCTGGCATGCCTACATACGATGCATCCAAAGTGCTTCGCCTCCTGCAGACCATTTCCGATTCATTTCCCTCACACGATCTTTTCGCAGAGATGGCGGGCAACACCCCGGTGGCCACCGTTCAGAAGGTGGATGAGTCCGCTCTCGAGCTACTTCGCTTGTACCGGGATTCGTCTGCTCAACGGCCTCCGGTGGAGACCGTAGTGGCGACGTTGGCGCATGCGGAGCCATTTAGCGCGATGAGCAATCTGGAAGAGACAGTTCGACTGATCTGGCAGGAGTAACCAAGTGGCACTTAATGATCGGCAGTTCAGCCTCAAGCGATCTATCAAGCAACAACTGATCGAAGGGAATGCCAAAGTCGACTTCGTCGAGCTGACAGACGCGGCCAACAAGCTCTCGGGCATCTTCTTTATGGACTTGACTCAAGCAGAGGTCGCCGAGGTCGTCGCGGAGATCACTCAAGAAGAGGAGATCGTCCTCACCGGCGGAGGAACTGTCTACGATCCGAAGACCTTCAAGAAGTGGCTTGATGGGCGGCGCGCCGAGGTCTCCCATGCGCGTTCAAATGCTTACGAGCAACTGCTGGTCTCGCGAGACTGGGCAAAGTCAGTGATTCAGGATCTCGCCGCTCAGACAGACGAAGTTGTTGAACTTCTTGGCGATCCAACTGATCCAGGTGATTGGGCCAGGCGAGGGCTACTGCTTGGAGAAGTGCAGTCGGGAAAGACCGCCACCTACATCGGAATCCTGAACAAAGCAATCGACTATGGCTACCGACTCATCATTGTGATCGGTGGGCACACGAACGACCTCAGGCGGCAGACCCAGGTCCGAATGGACTCCGATCTCATTGGCTATGACACGAGCCGGATTGGCGAGAATATCGCCACCACTGCACTCGATCCAATCGGAGTTGCAGAGTTCGATCGTTCGATCCGGGCGAATGTGCTTACCACGGTGGATGGCGACTTCAGCAAGGGCAAGTCGAGAGCTGGGCTGAACTGGATTCAGGACACGCTTCCCACTGTCTTGGTCATAAAGAAGAACGCGACTGTGATCCAGAACGTCACCAACTACATCAGGCAGCAGACCAACGGTGGGCGACTAGAGATGCCCCTCGTGCTCATCGATGACGAGGCCGACTGGGGAACTCCGAATACAGGAAGCGACACTGACCCGACTAGGGTCAACGCGGCAGTACGCCGGCTGCTAGACACTTCTCGAAGAAGCTCCTACTTGGGCATAACCGCGACACCGTTCGCCAACATTTTCATCGACCATGCGGCCGAGAATGAGAGTCTTGGACAAGACCTCTTTCCAGCGGACTATATCCGGGTGATGAGTAGTCCAAGCAACTACCGAGGCATCGGGCGCTACTTCTCGGGAGACCATCCCGCCATCAAGGTGGGAGTGGACGACTGTCTTGATCTTCTCCCCATCAAGCACAAGAAGGACCATCCGCTCGACGATCTCCCGGGAAGCCTTGAGGATGCGCTCATGGCGTTCTATCTCGGCACGGCGCTTCGGCTTCTTCGGGCAGCGGGCAAGGTTGAACCAGCGTCGATGCTGGTGAACGTTTCGCGGTTCAACGATGTCCAAGCGAAGGTTCATGACCTCTTGGAGCTTTTCGCGATGTCCCTAAACGGGCTGGTCACGGCAGAGTTGGCACGTGATGCTCACGAGCCAGCCAGTGCCTTCGGCCGCCGTCTTCGTGGTGTCTGGGAAGTCGAGTTTGGCGAGGGGAGGCCTGATGAACAGTGGGCTGACGTTGTTCCTTGGCTATCGGCAGTAGCTACGTCGCTGCGGATCGAACTCGTCAACAGCGTGACCGCAAGCGAGCGAATGAAGCGTCGAAAGACACTGACACGAGAGCAACGCGCGTTTGAGGACTCTCGGCCGACGATTTACGTGGGGGGCGACGTTCTCGCGAGAGGCCTTACGTTGGATGGTCTTCAGGTGAGCTATTTCGTTCGTGAGCCACGAACGATGGACACCCTCATGCAGATGGGTCGTTGGTTCGGATATCGCCCCGGCTATGACGACCTCGTCCGCATTTGGATGCCCGAGCCCACTCAAGCAGACTTCATCTGGTCGGCTGAGGTTACACAAGAATTGCGAGACCTTCTCGTTCAGATGCGAGCTAAGGAGCTGACACCAAGGGACTTCGGATTGCGAGTGCGCGCACATCCAGGAGGCTTTGAGGTCGTTGCCGCGAACAAGCGTCGAAATGCGGAACTAATGAGTGGTGACGTCCTCATTCATGGAAACAAGTTTGAGTCCTACTACTTGGACGCCTCGTCGGAGGTGCGAACACAGAATTTGTCTGCGGCGAGTGAGCTTTTCGGATCGCTTACTGCGTCATCCCCTGGAGAACTGTCGGCGGCGGGGTATCGGGCATGGAGGGGTGTTCCCCTCCAGTTCGTGGAGGAATTCTTCACTCGGTTCCGAGCGGACAGGCGGGATCCGTTCTTTGGGTTTGCGCCTGGTCAGACAGTCCCTCAGATAGCTCCGTATCTTGCCGAGGCTGAGGGAGCAGAAGCGTGGGACGTAGTCCTCGTTAGTGGCGGGGCCGATGTAGTCGAAATCGCGCCTGGCCTGTCGGCCAATAGCAGCCTTCGCAACTCACTGAGTACGGATGGCCAAACCATTGAAGTAGGAAACAGACGCGTGGCCACCGCCACTAACCTCGCGGGAGCCTTGACTGTAGAAGCAAGGCGGTCGCTACTCGAGCTTGGTGGGAATGACAACAAGCCTTCCGAACAGCGAGTTCTCGAGCAACTCGCCCATCCGATGTTGCTGGTCTACGCATTGACCACCGGAGTCGTAAAGGAGAGTGGTGTGGCCCATAAGGTCCACGCTCCCGCAAGCGACCCGTTGGTCGCCGTCGTCCTCGCCTTTCCAGCTATCGATGTCGAAGAGGCCGCGGCGAGAATCGGTGCTCGCCGAGTTCAGAAGTTCTGGGTCAATACCGTCTGGTGGAACAACATGAAGGGCTATCTGGACGATGGCGACGATCTTGAAATCGGAGATGAAGAGTGAACGCAACCGTTCATCAAGCGTTCGTCGCCGCACTAGAGGGCCGAAACGAGCGCGTTGTGCAGCTCGCGCATCCGCGAGTCACCTTCCTCGCTCAGAACCTTGCGGGAAAACCGGCATTGGTAGCAAAGATCGAACTCCCGCCCGACCTAGTGGTTCCCGATGGCAAAGGGTTTGCCGTCACTACTCATCGGAGCGGCGCGGATTCGTTCGTTCGGATTGCTTCAAGCGAAACAGGGGTAACCCTCCTCTTTCTCAAGCTTGTGGATTATGTCCTGGAGCGGACGGCCGAGGCTCGAGAGAGCCGCGATGCGGCAACCCTGCTAGTGGCCGCCGTAGAAGAGTTCAAGCGGTTCACTCAGCGAAGAAGTGGCCGACTGGGAGAGGACGAAATCAGAGGTCTGGTCGCCGAGCTGCTCCTGTTGCTTGATCTTCAAGCTGGAGACGCGACTCGAACCTGGGGAGTCTTTAATTCCTGGGGTGGGCCGTTTGGCGCAATTCACGACTTCGAATTCGCGGAGGGGAGCGCCATTGAAGTGAAATCAACTCATCGGCCACCTTCAGAGATCCGAATTTCGACGCCTGCTCAAACACAGCCGATTCCTGACGGTCTGGACCTTGTGGTCTTGCCGCTGGAAAAAGTCGCTCCCGGCGCTCAAGCGGATGTCAGCTTCATCGCCCTCGTGCAGGAGGTCGGTTCGCTCGCGGTTACTCGGGGAGGGGATGTCGCAGACCTCTGGGACTCGGCAATCGAAGCACTAGGCCTGGACCTAACAGATCAGTACTACGAACAATGGCGATTCGCGCGAGGTGAGTGGCTACGTTTCCAAGTGGTCGACGGATTCCCTGGTATCCGGGAGGCAGATCTCCCGAAAGGAATCGTAAAGGTCACACACTCACTCCGACTGGACGCCCTTGGTGCGTTCGCTGCAAAGTTCGAGGAGCTTGAGGTGTTGGTGTGAGCGACGACTTACTGGCTGAACTTCGCAACGAAATCAAGATCGAAGCGGCCGGCTCTACTGATTTTGAGGTAGAGGCGTTCGCCCGCGTGTTCGCACGGCGCCTTGAGGACGCCGAGCAGGTGTTCGATCTGAACGTCGAGGCTTTGCAGTGCCGCGGCCCGAGAGGAAAGCGGCTCGAGCTGTTGGGCTATGCCGAAGATGCCACTGACGAATCGTTGACGCTTCTTGCGGGCCGGTACTTCGGTACTGACACGACCTTGACGCTGACCGATGCCAGAGACTCCCTGAGCAGAGCAACAGGATTCCTAGAGAGCGCTGGCGACGGGTGGCTTTCTGAAAACCTCGAGATCTCCTCGCGAGAGGCCGAGTACGCAGACTACTTCCGACGACAGATTGCCCAGAACTCGATCTCGAAGATACGAGCGGTCCTGATCACGGATGGTCTGATGAGTGATCGGATCAGAAGTGTTGAGAACGGCGTCGTCGCGGGTATCAAGACGACCTTTGAAATCTGGGATCAACGACGAATCCTTGATGCCGCGAAGCCAGAAACGCGTAGCGAAGATATTGAGATTGACTTCACCCGTTGGCTGCCCAACGGGCTTCCGTGCCTGATCGCTGGCGAAGGCGATTCCTCGCTTCCTAGCTTCCTTGCAGTGCTCCCCGCAAGAATCCTTGTAGACATCTTCGAGGACCACGGCAGCCTCTTGCTTGAGTCAAACGTCAGAACCTTCCTGAGCGCTCGAGGACTAGTGAACCGCGGCATTCAAGAGACACTTCGAGACGCGCCTGATCGTTTTCTCGCCTACAACAACGGCCTCACCACGACTGCAGTGAGTGTCGACCTTGATGACGCGCGACGAGGCACGTTTATCAAGTCAATAAAGGGATGGCAGATAGTCAACGGCGGGCAGACGACGGCATCAATTGCGCACTTTCTGCGGGCAGGCAAGGATCGCAAGGTAGATGGCGTGTCCGTACAAATGAAGCTAGTTGTCGTCGATCCTTCGGAGGCTTCGGGCGTTGTACACGCTGTGGCCAAGTTCGCGAACAGTCAGAACAAGGTAAGTGGCGCCGACTTGTTCTCGACACACGACTTCCACGTGCGTATGGAGCAACTCAGCCGGCGCCTTCGGGCGCCAGCAAGGGAGGGGCAACAGTATCAATCCGGGTGGTACTACGAACGAGCTCGCGGGCAGTGGGAGAACGACCGAGCGGCTCGCGGTAGTGCCTCAGATCAGAAGAAATTCGAGCTCGAGTACCCGAAGTCGCAACGGATTACCAAGACCGACTGGGCAAAGTACGCATACTCCTGGGGCAAGAAGCCTCATCTCGTGAGCAAAGGTGCCCAAAGCGTATTCGCCGACTACGCAGTCGCCGTTGACAGTCAGTGGGAGAGCGACGATACACAGTTCAACGACGCCTACTTCC
The DNA here is from genome assembly GCA_943369205.1 of Gulosibacter massiliensis. GTDB lineage: Bacteria > Actinomycetota > Actinomycetes > Actinomycetales > Microbacteriaceae > Microcella > Microcella massiliensis_A. The sequence continues at coordinate 23,991 of CALRMP020000029.1, forward strand.
GCACCAATGTGGCCAAAGCGATCATGTTCGAGGAGCTGCGAAGCGCTGTACTGAAGGAAGACTGGTATCGGGCCGCACCGGGCTACCTCGCCAACATTGTCACTTACGCGATGTCGCGCTTTGCCTCCCAGATCGATAACCAGTACGCGGGCGCGAAGTTCGATTTCGACCGCGTGTGGCAGCGACAGACCTTAAGTGAAGTCACTCTTCGGGAGTTGCTTGGGATCGCCAAGCGAGCGCAGACACACCTAACGGATGAGACCCGGCCACAGGCCAACGTCACGCAGTGGGCTAAGCAACAAGCCTGCTGGGATCGGTTCTCGAAGATCTCAATGCACTTTGCCCCCTCAATCGAGGGCGAGCTTTCGACCGCCGAAGACGCTCAAATGGCGGTCAAGGACGGACGCAAAGAGCGTGCGATGGACAATGGATTCGAGGTCATCCAGCGTGTAATGGCCGTGACGCCGGCTGTCTGGGATGTGGTTTACGGGTCCGGTGGTCTCTCACCGACCGAAGGCGACTTGGTGAAGATGTTTGGACTAGCTCGGGGGAAGGTTCCCAGCGAGAAGCAGGCAGCCGTTTTGCTTCGCCTGCTCACGCGGAAGTCAGGCGAAGGCGTCATCAAGCGGGATGACCACTAGCGAAGGAGTTCCGAATGGCCAGGGTTCGAAGTGTTGTTGTCGGATCAGTGAGCACAACTATCCATCCCACAGAAGTCGACTGTGAGGTGCGTCGTGTCAACCCAGTCGAAGGCGGAGTGCTCCTGCAATTGAGCACTTTCGGTTCCGCAGAACGCCTTTCGGAGCCGAAGGTGAGCCAGACCATACAGCTTGATCGGGAGGCCGCCTCGCGAATCTACGCGTTGATTGCGGAGACATTCGATTTGTGAGTTTCGGCGACTCTGGTTGCCCCGCCTACTCAAGCTGTGCGAGCCCGGACGCTACGTTTCGCGTCACGCAGAGGCTCTGAGTCGAGACGGCAAGGCGGCGCGTCCCACACCAGAGCGTGACGCGCGCGTGTTCGGCGAGCTCTCTGAATTCACGACGGATTCTCATTCTCAACTGAACTCTGCCGGGCTAATCTCGACGCATGGTGGATGTTGGTCTCATCTGGGATCGTGCTCTCGGGTTTGACGAGAGCGCGGTGGGAACCGGGCCGGGCGACACAGCTCTCGCGGCCGTCTTGCTCGCACACGGAATGGTTATGAACGGCGGGGTGCTTCATTCGGTGGAAGCGCTTGAGCCTGCTCAACTCGAGAGCGCCGTCTCGGGGTTTCGTCGATGGGGCGCCGAGTCGCTCGCACAACTCTTTGAGTCGGTGCGGGCTCAACTCGACGACGGTTCACTCGATGATCTCGAGCGCGCTGAAGCTCTCGAGGTCGAGAGCGATCAGCTCTATGCCGATGTGATTCCCGACGACGCCGCGCTCGAGCAGCTCGTTCGTGACGATGTCCACCGAAACCCTGGCGACTACGACCCCATCTAGCCCGAAACACGGCTCGCCGAGCGCCCCCGCAAAACGTAGTCTGTGCATATGAGCTTTCGCTCACCCAGCACACCGCAACAACTGATGGCGACTGCTTCGCCGCCGCAGTTTCTCGAGAGCGCCGTTGAACGGCCCGCGGTGCGCACGGCGATTGCGGTAGCTGTTGAGTCGAGTCGCGTGACGGTGGTCTCGGCGCCGAGTGGGTATGGCAAATCGGTGGCGGTCGGCGAGTGGGCACGAACCTCTGAGCTGCCCGTTGCGTGGCTGGCTCTGTCGCGCTTCGACAGCGACCCCATTCGGCTGCTTGCCGGGGTGCTGCGTGCCGTGCGATCGATTGCCTCGCGCACGGGCGACCCGGCCTACCTCGAGCTCTTGACGATCGACCCCCACTCGGCTGACCTCGCGGCGAGCTATGAGGCCATTTGCCTCGCCGTGGCGGCTCTCGAGACACCGGTCGCCCTCGTCATCGACGACGTGCAGCGTGCCGGTGATGACATCAATGACGGCATCATTGGGGCGCTCGTCGAAGCGGCTCCGTCGACTCTTCGGCTCGTGCTCGTCGCGCGCGACCGCGTGCAGGTGCCCGTCAAGAAGCTCGAACTGCAGGGCGAGGCCCGCGAGCTCGGCGTCGACCTGCTGCGGTTCACCGCACCCGAGGTCGTGGCCGTGGCCGCAGCACTCGGGCGGGAGTGCGACCCGGCCGAGGCCGAGGCGATCGTTGCGGCAACCGACGGCTGGCCCGCCGCCGTGCGGTTGAGCGTGCTGTCGGCGAGCGGAGCGATTCCGGGTGACTCGCTCACCGAGTTCGTGGCCGAAGAGATCCTCGCGCCGCTGCCCGAGCAATTGCGCGAGTTCGTGCTTGCGGCCACGGTGTATCCGGAACTGACGGTGGCCAACGCCATCGCGATCACCGAGGAGGCTGATGCGGCGGCGCTGCTGGAGGAGTGCATCCGGCGAGCCCTCTTTCTTGAACGCTTCGCCGACCACTCGGGCGAACCGGTGTATCGCTGGCACTCGATCTTCGCGGCCGAGTGCCACACCCTCTTCACACGCAGTGACCCTGACGGGGTCGCCCACGTGCACCGCCGAGTGGCCACGGTGCTCGCGACCGTCGACCCCGTCGTGGCTGTCGACCAGGCACTGCGCGCACACGACGCGGGCTTCGCGGTCGAGATTCTGCTCGAGAGCTGGGTGAGCATCATCTCGGGCCCCCACGGCGCCGTCACCCTCGAGCGCATCTGCGCGGTGCTGCCGGATCAGTGGATCACCGACCCACGAGTCCGCATGATTCGCGCGTGCGGCCTCAGCCTCGTTGGCGATCGCATGGATGCCCAACGGCAGTTCGTGCGCGCCGCCGAGCTCATCGACCCCCACGATCAGGCAGCCGCGCGCGTGCACGACCTTGCCGGGCTCCTCCTCGTCGACGACCACGCCGCCCTCGCGGCGCTCGCCGACCAGGTGCGTGACGAGCTCGACTCGACCGAGACGCACGCGCCGCGCCGCGCCGCCACACTGTGGCTCTTGGGCATGACCGAGGTGCGACTGCGCCACCGCCCCGAGCTCGCGGTGCGCACCCTCGAAGCGGCCGAGCGCGAGGCGACGGCTCTCGGCAACGATGTGCTGGCCCGCCGGTCAGCGGGTCAGCTCGCCTTCGCGCACGCGTTCACGGGCGAGTTTGAGCGCGCCGAAGTGGTGCTCGAGCGCATTCGCGAGGCCGCGGGCACGGTCGATGGCTGGGACTCTTTCGTGGGCGGTGCGGAAGACGCCGCGGCCGGCTGGGTCGCCTACTGGCGCGCCGACTTCGCGGCCTCCGAGAGACACTTCCGTCGCATCATCGACGCCGGCACGGCCGCCTCGAGTTTCTCGGGGGTCGCGCGCATGTACCTCGCGTTCATCGCGGCGGCCGTCGGTGATGCCGCACAGCGCAGCGAGGCAACCGAGCTGCTGCGCGGAATTGCCACGAACGAGGCGCACGGCGTTCCGTGGCCGGCGTACCGAATGATCGGTCTCGCGAAGCTCGCCGAAGCGGAGGGGCGCGAGGAGCGTGCGGCGATCATCGCGCGCCGCTTCGAGTTCATCGCGAACATTCCCGCAGTGGGCGTCATGGTCGCCGAGTTGTTGCGTCGCGCGGGCGATGACCGGGCAGCCGTGGGGCTGCTTGAGCAAGTGCGGCCCGTCACCGCCCCCTACGTGCGCGTGGCCGCCGGAGTCGTCTCGGCGCTCGTTCAGCGCGGGCGCGGAAACACCACGGCTGCGCACGAGATTCTCGAACGCACGCTGCAGGTCGCTGCTCCGCTCACCCTCTATCGGCCGTTCGTTGACGACGAGCCGCTGCTGCGCACGCTGCTCATCGAGCATGCGGCGTGGGGCACGCGGTTCGAGCCCTTCCTTGCCGCGGCGACGCGCTCGCCCGTGAGCTCGGCCACCGAGGCGCTCTCCGATCGCGAGCGCGAGATCTTGGGCTACTTGCGCACGACGATGACGGCGAGCGAGATCGCCGATGACCTCCACCTGTCGATCAACACGGTCAAGACCCACTTGCGCGCGCTGTATCGCAAACTCGGCGTCGCCTCGAGGCGCGAAGCCGTGCGCGTCGGAATCTGAGCCCGACGGATGCTCGCTCACCCCGCAAGGGTGAGCCCGTTCACCCGCACTCCGCGCGTGAGCCGTAGCGTGCCCCTACCGGGTGCCCGTCAGAGGTGCCCCACACCGACTGAGGGAGTAGCTCATGAGCTTCTGGGCCAACATTTGGGACCTGTTCTGGTTGTCGATCTGGATGTTCGCATTCATCTCGTACCTGTGGGCCGTCATCGCGATCTTCGGCGACATCTTCCGCGACCGTGAGCTCAAGGGCTGGGCGAAGGCGGTCTGGGTGTTGCTGCTGTTCGCCGTGCCCTTCCTGACCGCGCTGGTGTACCTCATCGTTCGCGGTGGGGGCATGAGTCAGCGTGCGGCGGCGGCCTACGACGCCTCGCGCGCGGCGACGGACGACTACATTCGCACGGTCGCTGGCTCGACCGCGACGGCCGACATTGAGAAGGCCAAGGCGCTGCTCGACTCGGGCGCGATCACCAAGGCCGAGTACGAGACGCTGAAGGCGAAGGCCCTCGCATGACCCTCGGCCCGGTCGAGATCGTCACGATCGTCTTTCCCGAGAACAAGTTCACCGGGGCGATCTTGCCCGAGCTCTCGCACGTCGTCGAAAGCGGAACCATCTCGATCATCGACGGGCTCTTCGTCACGATTGATGAAGACGGGATTCCCGCCTACTACGAGTTCGACGAGCTCGACCAGAACGACGACGTGGCCTCACTCGTCGGCGTGCTGCAGCGCGTAGAAGGCCTGCTGTCTGACGACGACGTCGCCCAGCTCACCGAAACGCTCGAGCCCAACAGTTCGGCCGCGATTCTCGTGTTCGAGCACACCTGGGTGAAGCCGTTGCGCGACACGATCGTCGCCGCGGGCGGGGTGCTCGTGGAGAGCATCCGGATTCCCGGCGCTGTCGTGTCTGAGGTTCAGGCCGCGGTCGCGGAAATGATCGACGACTAGGAGAAGGAGCAAGAAAATGCCACGGAGAAGAGGACGCCCCGGCTTGATCGGAACCGCCGCGCGCACCGCCGTTGTTGTCGGAACCGCGCAAGCGGTGTCGGGCAACTCGGCGGCCAAGCAACAAGCCGCCTACAACCAAGGTGCCCAGGCCGCACAGGCGCAGGCTGCCGCAGCGGCGCCGGCGCAAGACGACATGATGGCGCAGCTCACCAAGCTGAACCAGATGCACGCCGCCGGCATGATCAACGACGCTGAGTTCGCCGCGGCGAAAGCGAAGGTGCTCGGCATCTAGCCGGGCGCACACGACCGATGTCGACGACAGCCCCCGGTGGAACTCGGTACCCCCGAGGCACTGTGCTCATGATCAGCCTCGCGGGGGCTGTCGTCGTCGGCGTCGGCATGAGCGCGATTCGCGACGTGCTCGCGCCCGTGCTCTTGGCGCTCGTCTTGACGATCTGCGCGAACCCCGTGCGCGTGGCGCTGGAGCGCCGCGGCGTCAGCCACGGCCTCGCCAGCGGCTCGGTGATCATCACCGTCTTTCTGCTGCTCGCGGGGCTGGCGTCGGCGATCATCATCGCCCTGGGCCAGTTCGTCACGCTGCTGCCGAACTACTCAACAGAACTGGCCGCGGTCGGCGCGACCGTCGCCGGCGCGCTGGCGTCAGTGGGCGTCGACACCGAACAGATTCGGCTCATCGGGGGCGCCTTCGAGCCCTCCGCCATGGTCGGGCTTGCCACCGGTCTGCTCGGCAGCGTCTTCAGCATCGTCGGCGGGCTCGTGATCGTGCTCACGATGCTCATCGTGATGTCGGCCGACGCGATCTACCTGCCGACCGTCGCGCGGCAGATCGGCACCGAGCGGCCGCACCTCATGGATGCCCTTCGTGACTACACGAAAAACGTGCGCCGTTTCATGGTGGTGACCACTGGCCTCGGATTCGTGCAGGGCTTGCTGTGTACGATCGCGCTGCTCATCATCGACGTGCCGGCCGCCCTGCTGTGGGGGCTGCTGATGTTCTTCTGCAGCTACATTCCCAACCTGGGCTACTTCATTGCCCTCGTGCCGCCGCTCTTCTTCGGCTTCCTCGTCGGCGGGTGGCAGACGGCGCTCGTCGTGCTCATCGTCTACGCCATCATCAACGCGATCGTGCAGACCGTGATTCAGCCGCGACTCGTCAGCTCGGCGGTCTCGATCAGCCAGACGCTGACCTTCTTCTCCGTGCTGTTGTGGGCATCGATCTTGGGCCCGCTCGGTGCGATTCTCGCGATTCCGCTGACGCTGCTGGTGCGCGCGATTCTGGTGGATGCTCATCCGGAAGCCCGCCTCTGGCGCCCCGCAATCGGCGACATCTCGGAAGCCAAGCAGATTCTCAAGGCCGACAGCCTCGCGGCGAAGACGCAGCGTCGTGAAGCGAAAGCCGCGAAGGTCGCGGCTAAGCGCCCCTGACGATCAGCTCGCGACCAGGTCGAAACGGTCGGCGTTCATGACCTTGGTCCAGGCGGCGACGAAGTCGTGCACGAACTTCTCTTTGCTGTCGTCTTGCGCGTAGACCTCGGCGTACGACCGCAGAATCGAGTTCGAGCCGAATACGAGGTCGGCACGGGTCGCCGTGTAGCGCACCTGCCCGGTCGAGCGGTCACGCAGGTTGTAGGCGTTGAAGCCCGAGGGCTCCCACACGAGACCCATGTCGGTGAGCGTCACGAAGAAGTCGTTCGACAGCGCGCCCACAGCGTCGGTGAAGACGCCGTGGCTGGTGCCGCCGAAGTTCGTGCCGAGCATGCGCATGCCGCCAACCAGGCACGTCAACTCCACCGCCGTGAGGTTCATGAGGCTCGCCCGGTCGAGCATGAGCTCTTCGGCCGGCACCGTGTAGTCCTTCTTGAGGTAGTTGCGGAACGCGTCGTGAATCGGCTCGAGCGGAGCGAACGAGTCGACATCCGTCCATTCCTGGGTCGCGTCACCGCGCCCCGGGTGGAACGGGATGCTCACCGCGACGCCCGCCTTGTGCGCAGCATCCTGAACCGCAAGATTGCCGCCGAGCACGATCAGGTCGGCGACGCTCGCACCGGTCTCGGCCGACAGCGCCTCGTACACCGCGAGCACGCGGGCAAGCCGCTCGGGCTCGTTAGCGTGCCAGTCGCGCTGCGGAGCGAGCCGAATGCGCGCGCCGTTCGCGCCACCGCGCTTGTCGGAGTCGCGGTAGGTGCGCGCGGAGTCCCACGCGGTCGTCACCATGTCGCTCATCGACAGCCCGCTGTTCAGGATGCTCGCCGACACCGCCGCGACGTCGTAGTCGGCCTTTCCGGCGGGCACGGGGTCTTGCCAAATGAGGTCTTCCGTCGGTGCCAGCGGCCCGACGTAGCGGTTGCGCGGACCCATGTCGCGGTGCGTCAACTTGAACCACGCACGCGCGAAGACCTCGCTGAAGTACTCGGGGTCGTTGTAGAAGCGCTCGGAGATCTCGCGGTAGATCGGGTCTTTGATCATCGCCATGTCGGCGTCGGTCATGATCGGGTTCTGGCGAGCAGTGCCCTCGACGTCGAAGGGCTTGTCTTCTTCGGCAATGTCGATGGGCTCCCACTGCGGCGAACCGGCGGGGCTCGTCGCGAGCTGCCACTCGTATTTGAAGAGCAGGGTGAAGTAGCCGTTGTCCCACTGGGTGGGGTTGGTGGTCCAGGCACCTTCGATGCCACTCGTCACGGTGTCTTTGCCGATGCCGCGGCTGACGTGGTTGTTCCACCCGAGACCCTGCTCGGCGATGTCGCCGCCCTCGGGGGCCGGGCCGAGGTTCTCGGCGCGACCGTTGCCGTGCGTGCGGCCAACAGTGTGGCCGCCGGCGGTGAGGGCGACGGTTTCTTCATCGTTCATCGCCATGCGCGCGAAGGTCTCACGCACGTGGGCTGCCGTCTTGAGCGGGTCGGGCACGCCGTTGACGCCCGTGGGGTTCACGTAGATGAGGCCCATCTGCACAGCGGCGAGCGGGTTCTCCATCGTGCTGGGGTCATCGACGCTGCCGTAGCGCTCGTCGCTCGGTGCGAGCCACTCTTTCTCGCTGCCCCAGTAGGTGTCTTTCTCGGGGTGCCACAGGTCTTCGCGGCCGAAGGCGAAGCCGAAGGTCTTGTGACCCATCGACTCATACGAGAGCGTGCCCGCGAGAATCATGAGGTCGGCCCAGCTGATGCGGTTGCCGTACTTCTTCTTGATCGGCCACAGCAGTCGGCGGGCCTTGTCAAGGTTGGCGTTGTCGGGCCACGAGTTGAGGGGCGAGAAGCGCTGCGTGCCTGACCCGCCACCGCCACGACCATCGGCGATGCGGTAGGTGCCGGCCGAGTGCCAGGCCATGCGAATCATGAGGCCGCCGTAGTGGCCCCAGTCGGCCGGCCACCAGCTCTGGCTGGTGACGAGCAGTTCTTTCACGTCTTTCACGAGGGCGTCGACGTCGAGCTTCTTGAGCTCTTCGCGGTAGTCGAAGTCGGCCCCCAGCGGGTTCGTCTTCGAGTCGTGCTGGGAAAGGATGTCGAGGTTGAGGGCGTTGGGCCACCACTCGTGGGCCCCGCTCTTCATCGAAGTAGAAGCTCCGTGCACAACGGGGCAGGTTCCGGCGACGTCGGTCATGTGTTCCTCTTTCCGTGGCCAGCACTGCGTACCCCTCGGGGTATTCGCGAAACGGTGCTGTGGGGCAGCAATGCCCGCACCTCAGGTTACAACCGGAGGCGTGCCCAACCGGAGCGAGATGCGTTCACCAACAAGTGCGCGGCGTTGGGGCCAGAAGGAATTGTGTGGTGGCTCCGACGGGCGTCGATCCCGTGACCTCACGATTTTCAGTCGTGCGCTCTACCAACTGAGCTACAGAGCCTCAGAGCCGTGAGGCTCTGATACGGAACAAGCCCCCTGGAGAGCAGAGGGCTTATCGCCGTGGCGACCCTGACCGGACTTGAACCGGCGACCTCCGCCGTGACAGGGCGGCGCGCTAACCAACTGCGCTACAGGGCCAAACATATTCAGTTGTATTTCGGTGTGCTCTGCTGGTGACCCCAACGGGATTCGAACCCGTGCTGCCGCCGTGAAAGGGCGGTGTCCTAGGCCACTAAACGATGGGGCCTGGTGGCGCGAGCCGCAGAGCAACCGAGGCATAAGCATACGGGTCGCGCGCTCAGATTGCCAAACCGTGCAGCGATCGCGTTCGGCGACGATCCGGATGACCTCCCGCTCGAACGTCTGCCCACGGGTTACCGTCGCCCCACGGGTCTGCGCTCATTCCGGGCGCAGCTCTGCGCGGCGCGCGGTGCGTGACCTGGCCGAACGCCGCATCCATTGGTACTGTTGTCAATGGTGCTCATGTGAAAGTTGTGACATAACGTGATTTCGATCACCGAGTTCGTCACTGCCCGAGCAGAGCACCGGAATCGGATGGGCACGATGCATTCACACGAACGCTGGGGGAGCGCAACGATGACGACGGCTATGCCGAACGCACCGCACGAGGCAGCGGCACGCCCGCGCCGACGCCGTGCGAGCGTGGTCATTGCCGCCCTTGCCGCTTTCGTGATGCTCGTGACCGGCGCGATCGCCGTCGCCGAGCGTCCGGCCTATGCCGTCGACTACCCCTCGTGGAGCGACGTGCTCGACGCCCGCCGTGACGTGGCCGCCGCCCAGGCGCAGATCAAGAGCATTCGCGAGGCCATCGCCGCCATCACCGCCGAGGTCGAGCGCACGCAAGCCATCGCCGAAGAGAAGGGCACGCTCTACTACGAGGCGCAGCTCGCCTTCGACGAGGCCGCCTACAACGCCGAGCAGTTGCAGTTGCAGGCCGATGAAGCGCAGGCGCGCGCCGACGAGTCGCGCACGCGGGCCGGACAGTTCGTCGCCGAGCTCGCCCGCTCGGGCGGTGGCGACCTCTCGGCGGCCCTCTTCGCGAACCCCGGTCAAGCTGACTCTCTGCTCTCGCGCCTCGGTTACGCGAGCAAGATCACCGAACAGGCCGACGGCATTTACGCCGCAGCCCTGCAAGACCAGAACGCGGCGCAGTCGCTCACCGATCAGGCGAACGTCGCCAAGCAGTTGCGCGACGAACTGCGCATTGAGGCGGAAGCGGCGTATCAAGAGGCCCAGGCCGCGGCGCAAGAAGCGCAGGCTGCTCTCTTTGCGCAGCAAGAGAACCAGGCTCGACTCGAAGCTCAGTTGGCCGTGCTCGTCGAGAACCGCGAGGCCACCGAGGCTGACTACGCCGCCGGAGTCGCGGCGCGCGCAGCAGCCGGCGGCGGCAGCTTCACCACGGGGCAAATCGCCAATGGCTGGACGGTTCCGGTCAGCGGCTGGATCTCGTCGCACTTCGGCAACCGCGTGCACCCAATCAGTGGGCGCGTCGCGTTCCACGCCGGAACCGACATCGCCGCCCCCTGCGGCCGAGTGATGTTTGCCGCAGCGGCCGGCACCGTTGAGTATGCGGGCTGGAACGGCGGCTACGGCAACTACATCCGCATCAACCACGGCAACGGAATCACGACCGCCTACGGTCACATTCAGCAGGGCGGCACGTTCGTGCAGATGGGCCAGTCGGTTGCGGTCGGGCAAAGCATCGCCAAGGTCGGCACGACCGGCAGCTCGAACGGCTGCCACTTGCACTTCGAGGTGCGCCAGAACGGCTCGCCCACCAACCCGGTGCCCTACCTGCGCAATAAAGGCCTGACGATTGGCTAGCCGACTCTGATGCGTCGCCTCGGGCGTCGCGGCATCGGAGTCGTCGCCATCGTGACGGCTCTGGTTCTGGCGCTCGGGGTCGAGAGTGCGGTTGACCGCTCGGCATTCGCCGCGCCCGGCGCGCCGACCTGGGATGAGGTCGAAGAAGCACGGGGTGACGTCGAAGCCACCGAGATCGCCATCTCGCGAATCGTTGATGCCGTGCGTGCGCTAGATGTAGTGCCCAGGCAGGTTGTTCAATCTGCTGATCGGTGGGACCTTGCCGATGGCCGTGTGTAGCCGATGGTGATTGTAGTGATGCAACCACGCAGGCAAGGCGGCTCGGCGGGCTGACTCGGAGTTGTAGTGCTTCGTGAATG
>CALRMP020000030.1:0-34971 GCA_943369205.1 Gulosibacter massiliensis
GGCGGTCATCTACATCGTGTCGGGTGTGGGGTACTCGGTGATCAGTTGGGATGGCGTGAACGAGGAGCGCATCGACTGGGAGGAGGGTGACATGTTCAGCTTCCCGGTGTGGATGTGGCACCAGCACTTCAACTCCAGCGAGACCGAGCACTGCCGTTACTTGGCGGTTCAGGACACGTTCGCGATTAAGGCGTTGGGGTTGCACGCGATCGAGCGTTTTCCGAATAGCGAGGGCGACGAGTAGACACCCCTACGTTTTCACCCGTCGACCCCAACGAATGAGGAAACCGTGAGAGAAACTGCCGTCGAGTTTTACAGCGAAGGAGACCCCATCGCGGGAATCTGGCGCACCCCTGAAGCAGAGGGCCCGTTCCGGGCCATCGTGCAGGGCCCCGGTTGGCTTGGCCTGAAAGACGCCAAGTTGTATGTGCGGTACCACGAGGCCCTCATTGCTGCGGGCTTCGGCGTACTGATCATCGACTACCGCGGTTTCGGTGACTCAGGAGGCGATCGTGGAGTGCTGTCGCCCACGCGCCAGCTCCAGGATCTCGTCAACGCGGTGACCTATCTCACGACTCGCGACGATGTGATTGCCGACGCGATCGGGACTTTCGGCACCGGCGGCACGGGCGGTGGCAACGCAATCTTGCTAGCCGGTGCCGATCCTCGTGTGAAGGCTGCGGTCAGCCAGGTCCCCGTCTCAGATGGAGAAGATTGGCTGCACCGCATGCGACAAGAGCATGAGTGGCTCGCCTTTCTCGCCTCACTCGATGAGGATCGCCGCCAACGCGTTCTCACGGGTGAAGGTCGGCGCGTGCATCCGCGCGAAGAAATCATGGTTCCGACCCCCGAGCGTCGAACAACCACGATCAAGGCCGACGTTGACGACAAGATCCCGAATTCGATTTCGCTGTCGGCGGCCGAGGAGATCATCGCCTACAAGCCAATTGCGGTGGCGCGTGAGCTGACAACTCCGCTCATGGTGATCGGCGTGACGGGCGACGCGACGACTCCAACCGATCACGCTGAGGCTCTCTATGAGGCCGCTCGCGGACCGAAGTCACTGATCATGCAGCACCACACCACCCACTACGCGGCTTATGACCGATATTGGGAGCAGACAACTCCGCGCATCGTGGCGTGGTTCGAGAACTATGTGCGCCCCGCTGATGTGGCGATTCGCACGACGTTGCCGGACGTTGCCGGCGAAACAACCGAGAATCTGGAGGCTCCACTATGACTATCGACCTTCGACTGAGCGGGGGGCATGTCGCTACCCCGAACGGACTTGTGGAGGCAGACGTACTTGTCAGCGGTGAACGCATCGCAGGCATCGTCTCGCGCGACACTGTCGTTGATGCGGCGAAGACTATCGACGTAACCGGCAAGCTCGTGCTGCCCGGCATGGTCGACGTGCACGTCCACACGCGTGAGCCGGGCTACACCCACAAAGAGGACATCTACACGACCAGCTTGCAGGCGGCTGCTGGCGGAGTGACCACGATGTTCGGCATGCCCAATCTCAACCCTCCGACGATCGACACCGAGACCCTGCGTGACGTGTTCGGCATGTACGCGGCGACCTCGATCGTCGACTACAACCACAACCCAGCGCCGACGAAGCTCGGCGAGGTGATCGGAATGAGCGAGATGGGTATTCGCTCGTTCAAGATCTTCATGGTTGTCGACACGGGCCGCACCTATCCTCACCCGGCCGGTACCGGTATGCACGACCACGGCCACTTGCTCCAACTGATGGACGAGGTTGCCAAGACCGGGAAGCGACTGATCGTTCACCCGCATGATCAAGCTCTCATGGACTACATCGAGGGCGAGTTCCTCGCGCGCGGTGAGAACACGCCACAGGGTTACGCTCAGGCCTACGCTGCCCGAGAGGGTGTCATCTGGGACACCGCTGTCGATGTGGTCTTGCGACTCGCAGAGGCATCGGGATGCCCGATTCACCTCGCGCACATGCAAACCACGCGCTCAATCGAGGCGGTGCGTCGTGCCAAAGCGCGAGGAATCGACGTGACCTGCGAAGTGAACCACTGGGCGCCATTCCTCTCGACGTGGAACGACGTCGAGACGCTCGGGCCCTACGCGTTGTCCTACTGGGTGCCCGACGAAGCTCGCGCGTCCGTGTGGGAGGGCATGCTCGATGGAACGATCGATATCGTCTCATCTGACCATGCTCCTCACACGCGTGAAGAGAAAGAGGTTGGCTGGACCAAGATGTGGAGTGCCCACACCGGCACCCCGGGAATCCAGTACTACTACCCGCTCATGCTTGATGCGGTCAACAAGGGGCAGTTCACCCTGGAGCGTGTCATTGAGATGGTCGCGACCAAGCCTGCCAACGCCTTTGGGCTGGGCGGCGTGAAGGGCTCCCTTCACGTGGGCGCGGACGCAGACATCGTTGTCGCCGACATGAACTCGCCGTGGACCATCACGAATGAGGGTGCGCTCTCGAAGATTGGCTGGACCTGCTACGACGGCCGAGAAATCACCGCTCGCATCGATCGCACCTACGTTCGCGGCCACGAAGTATTCGCCGAAGGCGTTGTCACCGGCAAGCCCGGTACCGGAAAGCTCGCCTTGTCGAGCACTGACAGAGAAGGAAACGCACGATGAAATTCGGACTCCTGCTGCCCCACTTTGGCGAGGAAGCCAGCAAAGAAAAGTTGCTGGAGGGTTCCATCCTGGCCGAGAAGATGGGCTTCGATTCGGTATGGGTGCGCGACCACCTGGTCTTCGAACCGCACGGCGAGATGGAAAAACCTAACCGCACTTTCTATGACGCGATGATCACTCTGACGGCGATCGGTGCGGTGACAGAGAAGATCGAGCTCGGTACCGGCTCTCTCATCCCCTTCCGTCACCCGCTCGTCACGGCGCTCATGGCGGGCACAATGACGCAGCTGCTCGGTGACCGTTTGATCCTCGGCTTCGGTGCGGGAACCTTCGACCACGAGTTCGACGCCATCGGCTGGGGCGACCTCGATCGCGTCGAGATGGTGCGATCGAACGCGGAGATCTTCAAGCGCGTGTTCACCGAGAATGACGTGACCTACGACGACGGCATCTTCAAGTTCGAGAACGTCACTATCGAACCCAAGCCCGTCGGCGGCCGCATTCCGTTCTGGTACTGCGGCGCGACTCCGCGTTCTGCGCGTCTCGCGGTCGAGTACGCGGATGGCTGGATGCCCGGACGCATCTCGATGGCAACACTCGAGAAGCGCATCGACACGATGAAGGGGCTCTCGGCCGAGGCAGGACGCACGCTTCCGACGATCGCGATTATCCCGCCCACCAGTATTGAGTCGACGCGCGAGGAAGCACTCAAGCACGTCAACATTCCTGGTCTTTTGGCCTGGGCGAATAAGGCAAAGTTCGCGGTCAAGCCGCCGTCGGGAACGTTCGAGACGGTCGATGACCTCGAGGGCCAGTTGATCCTCGGAAACCCTGAGCAGGCCGTCGAGCAGCTCAAGAAGTTCGAATCGGTAGGAGTTGAGCACTTGGTGTTCGACTTCCGCTTTAAGTTCGACAAGTACTTCGAGCAGATTGAACTCTTGGGCACTGAGGTGCTTCCGAAAATGGCCAAAGGCTAATCTCCCTTTCGGTTTTCGCGCAGCAGGACGTCAGCGTCCACCACTACCGTCGGCAACGCCTCCAGGTTGATTCGCTGTTACAGTAACCACCCTGCCGCGAAGAGGGGTTTTCGATGGATCAGAGAGACGGGGGGCCGCCACAAGCGGTCCCCCTCTTTTTCGCCTTGACGGGGCTCTGTGCCCGAGCACTACAGCCGCGGTCGTCGCACCCGCCGGCGCCCGCCCGAGGTGAGGTGCTGTGATCGAACGGCGCCCAACCGAACGATGGCTCGTTCGCGTGTTGGTTTTCGCGTTTTTGCAGACTCTTGGCCTGCAAGCGATTCGACCTATGGTGTCGTATCGAGCCCTGGAGCTCGGTGCGGATGCGGTGTGGCTGGGCGTCATCGCTGGGTCGTACGCGTTGCTGTCGTTCCTTGCAGCCGTTCCCATTGGGCGACGAGTGGGACGTTGGGGAGAACCGTGGATCCTGGTGGCGGGAACGGTCATCACGATTTCCAGCACGGCGGTCTTGCTCGTCATCGAGAGTCTTTGGGCTCTGGCAGCTAGCCAAGCGGTCTTCGGGCTTGGGCAGGTGATGCTTGTTGTCGCCAGTCAGGCGTTGGTGGGGAACGCTGGTGATCCGCGCGAGCGAGATCGACGTTACGGCGCTCTGACTGTCGTCGTCTCGCTCGCTCAACTAGTGGCCCCGGCTTCGGCGGGTGTGATCGCGGGAGGCGGATTTGCGACAGGGGTTGTCGACAGTTCGTCGGTTGACACACGCACGGTATTCATTCTTGCCACGGTGACCGCGAGCCTCTCCTTCTGCGCGGCCGTCACGATGGTGATCTGGAAGCCGCTAGGAGCAGGGCCCCGGAGAGACGCCGCGGGCAGCACGCCAGATTGTAGCTCCTTTGGCGCCATGCGCGAAGTGTTGGTCATCCCCGGTATGCGTCGAGCACTCTTGGTCGGTATGTCTGTGATCACGACGGTGGACGTGTTGGCTGCGTATCTGCCGGCATTCGCGGAAGAGGTCGGCATGTCAGTGCAAACGGTCGGTTTCTTGTTGGCTACTCGGGCGACAGCCTCCATCGTCTCGCGCGTCGGGGTGCTCCCGTTGATGAGATGGCTCGGTCGACGCACGTTGCTCCTCGTCGCCGTGGTGGCAGCAGGCCTCTCGCTCGCTCTCTTTCCGTTCGTAGCTTTACCCATTCAGTACGTCTTGATGGTCATCGTGGGTTTGGGGCTGGGATTGGGGCAGCCGGTCACGCTCTCGTGGGTGGCGGGGAGAGCACCTCGCTCGTTGCGGGGCCCTGCGCTCGGTGTGCGCGTAAGCGGTAATCGCTTAGGGCAGGTGATCGTGCCGGCGCTGATCGGTGTACTTGCCGGGGTATCGGGAGTCGGCATCGTTTTCGCGGCGCTCGCTGCATCGTTGCTGGCAAGTGGAGTCGTCCTCATGGGCGCCCAGTTTGAGTTACCGGAGGATCCAGAAGACTAGATTCGAGCCTTCTCGTGGGCGCCTTAGGGTGACATCAACGCGTGACTGCTTCGTCCTGCATCGTCCGACGCAAGACCTCAGCGGCCAGGAGCACTTCGGTACCGGCCAACCCGGTCGAGCAGAACATCGTGATAGCCCTCACAGATCGGCGACCCATGGCCTCACCCGCGATCACGGCCGAGAGCGCGCGAACATCATCGAATCGCCCGGCCGCCGTCAGCCACGAGGGCGCGTTGTCGGCGGAAAGTTGGGCGACAGAGTCTGTCACGAGCACGTCGGCACGCGCCGCCAGGTCAAACGGGGCTTCGTGTTCGTCGACAGTGTTCGGGCCGAGTGTCGCAACGTGCGTGCCTTCCGCAATCCACTCGTCGTCGATAACGGGACTGGCGGAAGTTGTCGTTAGTGTCACGAGGTCGGCCCCTTCGACGGCGTGACGCGCACTGTCCGCAGCCACGCACCGCAGACCTAACTCTGATGAACACTGCCGCGCGAACTGCTCTCGGCGGGCACGGTCGCGGCTGAACACACGCACCTCTTCTAGTTGTCGCACTGACTGAACTGCCCAGACGTGAGCCGCCGCCTGTCTCCCGGCGCCGACAAGGCCCAGGATGCGTGAGTCTTTCCGAGCCAGCTGATCAGTCGCGATCGCTGCCAAGGCCGCAGTGCGCCGAGCTCCCAACTGGTTGCCGACAACGATGCCCACCAGTCGACCGGCCGCGCGATCGAACACGGCGGTGAATTGCTCGATGCGCGGGTCAGGGGCGCCGCCCCCGACCCGGAAACCGATGGACTGTTCGGATGCTCCAACGGTGAACAGCAGGTGGTCCCAGTTAACCTCAGGCAAGTGGGCGACTAGTCTCGGTGGCGCGGCGAGTGCACCCGTGTGGTGGGCCTTCAGCGCGTCGCGCAGGACGGCAACTACCTCGGTCGCAGTGAGTCGTCGGACGTCATCATCAGTGGCGACGATCATCGATACCTCCTGACCACGGGACAGTATGGTGCAGAACCGGAACCCGCTGGTGGGGGAACAGTGTTGTGCGGCTTCTCCGCAGTGCGAACCAACGCGCCTCGCCTCATCATCGAACGCACTAGAACGAAGCGTAGTTGAACCGCCGGGGCTGCCCTTGGCGAGACCGCAGCTCGCCATCGCCTCACGTCGCCCGTCTGGGCTGACATTGTGTCAGGCCCTGCAAGAGCGGTGCGATCAGCAGACTCTCAGAGCGATCACTGCCCAACCGTGGCAGAGTCGAGGGATGAGTATGACGGTGACGTCTCAGGTTGGGCCGCTGAGCGCGGAGGAATTCGCGGAACTCGGTGCGAGCATCCGTCGCGCAATGAATGGCGTTCTCGACGGAAAGCCCGAGGCGGTCGATATCGCGTTGACGGTGTTGCTCGCCGATGGTCACCTGTTGATCGAAGACGTTCCGGGTGTGGGGAAGACGATGCTCGCCCGTGCGCTCGCGAAGTGCATCGCGGGCACCGTCAACCGTATTCAGTTCACGCCCGACCTTCTGCCCGCTGACATCACGGGCGTGAGTGTGTTTCGTCAGCAGCTCGGCACCTTCGAGTTCACGCCGGGCCCGGTCTTCGCCCACATCGTGATCGGCGACGAGATCAACCGGGCAAGCCCCAAGACGCAGAGCGCGTTGCTGGAGTGCATGGAAGAGCAGCAGGTCACGGTGGATGGCCGCACCCACCACCTCGAGAGTCCGTTCTTGGTCGTCGCGACGCAGAACCCCATCGAGATGGAGGGCACCTATGCGTTGCCCGAAGCGCAGCGCGACCGGTTTATGGCGCGCATCTCGATCGGCTACCCCGATGCCGAGAGTGAAGCGCTCATGGTGCGCGATCGCGAACACGGCAGCCCGCTCGACCGGCTCACGCCCGTGGTCGATGTCGCCGGCTTGCGCCGCATGATCGCGACGGTGCGCGAGGTCTACGTGAGCCCGGCGGTTGAGCGCTATGCCGTGGCGATCGTGCAGGCGACGCGTGATGACTCGGCACTGCGCCTCGGCGCGAGCCCGCGGTCGACACTCCAACTCGTGCGCGCGAGTCGCGCCCGCGCGGCTCTCGATGGCCGCGACTTCGTCGTGCCCGACGACATCGACGCGCTGGCAACGACCGTGCTCTCGCACCGCATGTTGCTCGTGCCGCGTGCTCAACACCCCGACGGCCGCCCCGTGCGTAGTGTTGACGAGGTGGTCGACCGCATCGTCGCGGCGACAACCGTTCCCGTTCCGTCGTCGCGGGCGTAGGCGACGCTGTGCCCCGCTTGACGACGCGTGGCATCGCGTTCGCGGTGGTGGGCATAGCCGTCGGCGTGGTTGCCTACCTCATCGAACGCCCTGAACTGCTAGCGATTGCCGCGATCGCGGTGGCCGCGCCGTTCATTGCGCTCATCGCGGTCGCCACGTCGCGCCCGCGCGTGCGGGTGACGCGACAACTCGACCCGGTGGTTGCCACCGAGGGCGAGACGG
This sequence comes from Gulosibacter massiliensis, assembly GCA_943369205.1. Classification (GTDB taxonomy): domain Bacteria; phylum Actinomycetota; class Actinomycetes; order Actinomycetales; family Microbacteriaceae; genus Microcella; species Microcella massiliensis_A. The sequence goes on from CALRMP020000030.1 coordinate 7,563, forward strand.
TGCGGGTGAACCTCACCGTTGCCGGTCGTGCGCGCGCCGCTGAGTGGGTCGAGCGCGTGCCCATGCTGCCGGGCTTCGCGGGCCCGGGGCGACTTCGCGAAGTGCGAGCGACGCGCCCAGCAACGTTCGGCTATCGCTACGCGCCCGGTCGTCGCGGGCTCGTGAGTGTCGGCCCGCTGCTGATCGAGAACCGCGACCCCTTCGCGCTCGCGGTTCGGGTCACTGACACCGTGGCAACGACGACGCAACTCGTCATTCCTGCCGTCACCTCTCTGCCCACCGGGCCCGTGCCCGACCCGTCGACGGACGCCGGGCCCCGCACGACGCGGTCGCGTGAGCGCTCTGACGACGACGTGGTCACGCGCGAGTACCGTGACGGCGATGCCCTTCGGCGCGTGCACTGGCGCGTTACGGCGCGGCAGGGTGAGCTCATGGTGCGCCAAGACGAGCCTCAGGCTGGCCCGCACTCGCGCCTGATCGTCGACACGCAAGCCCCCTCGTATACCGACGCGCGAACGGTTCGCGCCGATGGTGCCCGACTTCTCGAAAGCGAGCGGTTCGAGTGGATCGTGCGCATGGCAGCCTCGAGTGCCGCACATCTTGCCGAGCGTGGCTACTCCGTCGAGCTCGTGACCTCAACAGAATCTGACCGTGGCGACGACGAGCACCTGCCGATTGCAGATGGCCCGGTCGGCCATGTTCTGGGCGCCCTTGCCGTTGCGTTGCTGAGCCCGGGCGAGGCTGACCTCGAGGGCGGGCTGCCGTCTTTGGCGCGCTCGGGCTCGATGCCGATTGTCGCGCTCTCGGGTGCGCCCGACGCCGCGACGACCCGGTGGATGCTCGCCCAACGTGCAACGGCGGCCCCCGCTGTTGCCCTGCTCGTCGGCCCTCCGGTGCCCGAGGTGCGCGATGACGGGTCGCTCGACCCCGACCCGGCACGGGATTCGTTCGAACGAGCCGGCTGGACCGTCGCGCGCGTGTCGGTGCGACTCGCGCCCGATGACGCGTGGCTTGCTCTGCTCGGGGCGCCCGAGCCGCTCCTGCCTCACTGGGCCGTCGCGCCGGAGGTGTCTCGTGCCTGAGGCTGGCAGCACAGCGATTCCGCAGCGGCGCTCAACGCTCGCGCTGAGTGCGGCCGCGTTGGTGTGTGTTGCCGCAGCACTGTCGGGTTTCGGCGTGCTGTTCGACGAGGGGGCGTGGGGCCTGACCACCCTGATCGTGGCGACGGCCACCGTAGGTGCTGCTGCGCTCACGCGCGTGGTGTTGCGTTGGCGACGAGTGCTGTGGTCGGCTGCGGCCTCAATGCTTGCGGCCGGGGTTGCGGCGCTGCTGTCGCTCACGGTGCTCTTCGCTGCCGACACTGCTCTGCTGGGGGTGATTCCGTCGCCCGAGACGCTGCAGCGCTTCGCCCAGCTGATCGGCGCGGGCGAGCAATCGATCGCCGAGCAAGCGGTTCCGGCGGCGGCTGATGAGGGCATCCGGTTCTTGCTCGCCTCCGGTGTCGCCGCGTTCGCGGTGCTCATCGATGCGACGGCCACGTTGAGCAGGCGTCCGGCCTTCGTCGCGATTCCGTTGCTCGGCATGCTGGCGGTGCCCGTCATTCTGGCTCCGGGCGCTCTGCCGTTGTTCTCGGTGCTCGCCACCGCAGCGGCCTACCTGTTGCTGCTCGCGCTGCATCGACCGGCGGCCAGTGGTGGCGTGTCGGCGGTCGGCCGGGCGATCGCCGTTGCGGCCGGAGTGCTCGTTGCTGCGCTCGTGATTCCGCCGCTGCTCCCGCCGGTGGTTGCGGGCGCGACACTGCCGGGCTCGGGGCTCGTGGGTCTTGTGACGGGCGTCAACCCCGTCATCGAGCTCGGCAATGACTTGCGGCGGACAACGCCGGTCACGGCGCTGAGGTACAGCACTGACGCCGACGGTGGCCTCTATCTGACGCTCTCGCACTTGGCAGAGTTCACCGACGACTCGGTGCAGCCGGTCGTGGGTGGCGAGCCGACGCAACCGAGCACGGTGGGGCCGCCGAGCTGGCTCGGCGATGAGATCGAGACGACCGAGGTTGCGACACGTATTCAGCTCGAGAATGTGCGAACGCGCTGGCTGCCTCTGCCGAGCGCGCCCGTGCGCATTGATGGGCTGGCCGGCGAGTGGCGTGTTGACGAGTCGGGAATCACCCTGGCGACGGCTGAGGGCAGCGTTCGCACGGGCGCCTACGACGTCGAAAGCCTCATCGCGCAACCGACGCCCGAACAACTGCGGGCAGCCGGTGTTTCGGCGCTCGGCCTTGAGCAGTTTCGCGAGGTGCCCGAGGGCCTCGACCCCTTCATCGCCTCGACCGCGCAGCAGGTCGTCGAGGCGGCACCGGGCACTTCGGCTTACGACGACGCGCTCGCCCTGCAGCGGTACTTCACGCAAGGCGACTTCGTGTACTCCGAGTCGGCACCGGTCGAGTTGGGCTACGACGGAACCAGCGCTGAGATCGTCGCCGTCTTTCTCGACGTCAAGTCGGGCTACTGCGTGCACTACGCCGCCGCGATGACCCTCATGGCGCGCACGCTGGGCATTCCCGCGCGCATCGCCGTCGGCTTCCTGCCCGGCAGCCGCGATGAAGATGTGCCGAGCGAGTTCGTCGTGAGCACCGACGACCTGCACGCGTGGCCCGAGCTGCACTTCGACGACGTCGGGTGGGTGCGCTTCGAGCCGACTCCGTCGCGCGGAGCCGTGCCCGACTATGCCGGGGCCGACGTGCCCGTGCCCGACGAGACGCCCCAGATCGACCCCGAGACCGGCGAGCCGATCGAGACCGAACCCGACCCGGCCGAACCCGGTGCTGACAACGAGACCGACCCGATCGACCGCGTCACCGGCCCGACCGATGCTCCTGATGCCGGCGACCTGATTGACGGCGGCAACGATGGCTCGGCTGACGGCGCAGCGGGCGGAGTCGTTGATGGTGGCACGGATGCTCGCGCCCTCGCCGCGGCCCTCCTCACCCTGCTCGTGCTACTGCTGATCGCCCCGGGTGTCTGGCGCGCTCTGCGCCGCGCGGCTCGGCTGCGCTCGGCGGATCCCCTCGACCACTGGCGTGAAGCTCGTGACACGGCGCGCGACCTGGGGGTGCTCGCTGACCCCGAGCAGACTCCGCGGCAGTTGGGCGTTGCGTGGGCATCCGGCTGGCCTTCTGACGATATCGCGCGGCTCGATTCCCTGCGCGACGCGCTCGAGCGTCGTGCCTTTGCCCGCGCGGAAGGGCCACTCGCTGTCGCGGGCGGCGCGAGCGGATCCGACGACACGGTCGCCGTCCTCCGTGCGCTGCGCCGCTCGACACCGTGGTGGTGGCGCGCGCTCGCGGTCGTCGCTCCGGTGTCGCTTCTCGATCGCACTCCGCGCGACGAGAGGTTCGGGCTCGGGTTGGTTGCCGCGGGCGATTCGGGCGAGAAGTAGGCTCGTCGTCATGCCTGCGACCGTGTCTTTGGTGATCCCCGTGCGTCCTGCGGCGATCGCGAAGTCTCGACTCGCGGCCGACTCGTCGGCGTCCGCTCAAGAACGCCGCACTGCTCTGGCCGCCGCCCTCGCGCTCGACACGGTCGAGGCGGCGCGTCAGTCGGCGAGCATCGGTGACCTCTTCGTGGTCGGTGCATTGGAGGAGGCGATCGACGGCGTCACCGTCGTCATCGACCCCGGGCTCGGCTTGCTCGTCGCCATCAGTGAGGGGCTCGCGCGCTGCGATTCCGCCGCGCCTACGGCAGTGCTGCTCGGCGATCTGCCGGCACTTCAGCCCGCCGATCTCGATGCCGCACTGCTCGGCGCAAGCGAACACCACTGGGCCTTTGTGCCCGATGCCGACGGAGAAGGAACCACCCTCGTGGTCGCGCAAAGCGGCCTGCCGCACTCGTTGCGATTCGGCGAGAACTCCGCGGCGCAGCACAGTCTCAGCGGGTACGCCGAGTTGGAGGTCTCACCCAGCTCGGGGCTTCGCCGCGACGTCGACACGCTCGACCAGCTCGACGAGTTGGCGCACCTCGACGCGCTCGGCGTCGTGCGGCTCGGCCCGCGAACGCGCGCGCTGCTTTAGACGCGCGCTGCCCTCACGCCGCGCGCGCTCGGCGAGAACCCCTAGGCCCCGGCGCTCACGTCGGCAATGCTCAGCGAGAGTCGACGACCCGTGGCCGCATAGCCTTCCGTGCGGTGCGCCTGGGCGACCGCGACACGTTCCGGGTCGGGGGTGCCGTAGGTCGTCGTGCGCTGGCGCGCGACGCGTCCGATCGAGGTTGCCAGCTCTTCGAGCTCAGCGACCGTCTTCTCAGAACCGTTATCGGCGCCGGCCATGCGGCTGATCGTCTCTTCCATGAGGGTGCCGCCGACGTCATCGGCGCCGCCCTGCAGCATGAGCCGGGTGCCGTCGTCGGTGAGCTTGACCCACGAGGTCTGCACGTGATCGATGCGGCCGTGCAGCATCAGGCGAGCGACCGCGTGAACCGCACGGTTCTCTTGCGGCGTCGGGCCGGGTCGCGCCACACCCGCGAGGTAGACGGGCGAGCTCGCGTGCACGAACGGCAGCAGCACGAACTCGGTGAAGCCTCCGGTGTCGTCTTGCACTTGTGCCAGCGTACGGAGGTGGCCGACCCAGTGGTGGGGAGCATCCACGTGCCCGTACATCATCGTGCTCGACGAGCGAATGCCGAGGCGGTGCGCGGTGCTGACAATCTCGATCCACTCGGCGGCGGGCAGCTTGCCCTTCGTGAGCACCCACCGCACTTCGTCGTCGAGAATCTCGGCGGCCGTGCCCGGAATCGTGTCGAGCCCCGCCTCTTTCGCGGCCGTCAAGAACTCGGCGAATGAGAGTCCGGTTCGGGATGCTCCATTCACGATCTCCATGGGGCTGAAGGCATGCAGGTGAATGTCGGGCTGGCGCTTCTTCACTTCGCGCGCGAGGTCGAAGTAGGCGGTGCCGGGAAGGTCGGGGTGGATTCCGCCTTGCATGCAAATCTCGGTCGCCCCGAGAGCCCAGGCCTCGTCGACGCGGTCACCGACCTGCTGCATCGACAGCGTGTACGCGTCAGCGTCGGTGCGCCGCTGAGCAAACGCGCAGAATCGGCAGCCGGTGTAGCAAACGTTCGTGAAGTTGATGTTGCGGTTGACGACGTAGCCGATCGAGTCGCCCACGGTGTCGTGCCGCACGCGGTCGGCCAAGTTCGCGAGGGCGTCGAGGTCGGCGCCGTCGGCCGAGAGCAGTGTCAGGTAGTCAGCGTCGCTCAAGCCGGCGGGGTCATCCTCAGCCCGACGGAGCACTGCGGCAACACCTGTGCTCACCGCAACCGTGCGTTCACGGGCGCCCGCGGTGTGTTCGCGGAGCTCGGCCCAGTCGCCGTAGACGTCGTCGAAGTCGCTGCGCGTTTCGGTGCGGCGACCTTCGGTGTCGATCGCGGTGTGCAGGTCGGTGCGGCCGGTGCCGGCGCGGCTTGCCCAGTCGGGGTCGGGCTCTTGCCACGGAATGCCGGCGAGTACGGCCGACTCGTTCGCGAGCCCGTCGGGGCCGGCGAGTGCGCGCACGTGCGGCACGATGCGCGGGTCGAGCCACGGCTCTTCGGCGCGCACGTAGTGCGGGTGGGCGGTGAGGCGCTCGCGCAACGTGAAGCCGCTCTCGGCGGTCAGACGCGCGAGCTCGTCGATCTGGGGCCAGGGGCGCTCGGGGTTGACGTGGTCGGGCGTGAGCGGGCTGACTCCGCCCCAGTCGTCAATGCCGGCACGCACGAGCAAGTGCAACTCTTCGGCGTCGGTGAGGTTTGGCGGCACTTGCACGCGCGCGCTCGGGCCGAGCACGAGGCGGCTGACGGCGACCGCGGCGATGTACTCCTGCAACTCGAGGTCGTCGGCGGCGCGCATGGCCGTACGCGGCTTGGCCCGGAAGTTCTGGATGATGACCTCTTGCACGTGCCCGTGGCGGCGTGCGGTTGCCCGAATCGCGAACATGCCGTCAACGCGTTCGGCGTAGTTCTCCCCAATGCCGAGCAGCAGGCCGGTGGTGAACGGAATCGCGCTACGGCCGGCGTCTTCGAGCACCCGCAGGCGCACGTCGGGGTCTTTGTCGGGGCTGCCGAAGTGGGCGAGGCCGCGGGTCTCGAACAGCCGCTTGCTCGTGGTTTCGAGCATCATGCCCATGCTCGGAGCGACGGGCTTGAGGCGCTGCAGCTCTTGCCAGGTCATGACGCCGGGGTTGAGGTGGGGCAGAAGGCCCGTCTCTTCAAGCACGAGAACCGCGACCGAGCGCAAGTAGTCGATCGTCGAGTCGTAGCCGCGCGCGTCGAGCCACTCGCGGGCTGCGGGCCAGCGGTCTTCGGGCCGGTCGCCGAGCGTGAAGAGTGCTTCTTTGCACCCGAGGGCGGCACCTTGCCGGGCGATCTCGAGCACTTCGTCGGGGGAGAGGAAGGGCGCCTTACCTTGCGCCTCGAGCTGGTTGGGGGTCTGCACGAACACGCAGTAGTGGCAGCGGTCGCGGCACAGGTGCGTGAGCGGAATGAACACCTTGCGTGAGTAGGTGATGACGCCGGGGCGTCCGGCTTTCTCGAGCCCCGCATCCCGAACCCGCCCGGCAACCGCGAGCAGTCGGTCGAGGTTGTCGCCGCGACAGTGCAGCAGCGTCTCTGCCTCGGTCGCGTCGAGCGTGACACCGTTCTCGGCACGCTTGAGAGCGCGAGAGAGAGCGGAGGCGGTGGGGATGAAGGCGTCGGTGGTCATGGCATCCTCATGCGAAGCGGCGCGGAGAGCGCACGGTGATGTCGGGGCACGCCGACCCCGACGGATCGGAAGCGACCAGAGCGCGCTCCCGGGCGCACCCCAGACCGGGTGCGCGACGTATACTGGATACACTAGCGCGAAACGCGTCGGTCTAGTGCCCCTGAATGCCGTGTTTCTCATCGAGAGCGGCCGCGGCCAGCGTTCGTCTCTTTCGCGACGCGACGACCAGTCGCACGATGACTCCCACGACGAGGACCGCCGCGAAGGCGAGCATCAGTATCGGGGTTACTGAACCGAACGACATGCCGACCTCCTCCGCGAAGCTTCTTCCTGGCGAGTCTGACATGTCCGACCCTCACGTCGGCAGACAGAAGCGGGGGGCAGGGTTAACGGAGGTCGCTACCAGTGGCCGCGCAACCGTGGGCTGTCGTCGTGGAGCGTGACGACGGTTCCGCTGTAGTCGCTGACGCGGTCAAGGCCATCCGTCTCCGAGCCGGTGTAGTCACCGCGCACCACCACCTGCGCCCCCGCGTTGAGCCCGGCGCGCAGACCCGCCGGCACATCCTCGACGACGATGCAGCGGTCGCCACGCACACCGAGGCGATCGGCAGCGAGCAGGTAGCAGGAAGGGTCGGGCTTGCCCACGCTCACGTCGTCGGCGGTGACCAACACCGGCGGCAGTGGGAATCCGGCCGCGGCAAGCCGGGCGCGTGCGACGAGCGCGTTCGCCGACGTCACGACCGCCCACGGTGCGCCGAGCTCGGTGAGGCGCTCGAGCAGCTCCTTCGCGCCCGGCAGCGCCACGGTCTCGTGCACGAGCTCCAACTCGCGCGCATCCAGCCAGGCAGCGGCCTCCGCGCGCAGCTCCTCGGGAAGGAATCGGCGGATCGTCTCGTCGGCCCGCACCCCGTGCGCGACCGCCAGCACGGCGACGCTGTCGACGCCGTAGTGCACGGCGAACTCGTGCCAGGCCCGGTCGACCGCTCTCATGGTGTCGACGAGGGTGCCGTCGTTGTCGAACAGCAGCGCGTCGGCCGCGATCTCACCGCCGTTCACGAAGCGCTCCGCACGGCGAGGGCCGCTTGCAGGGTCGCCGCGGCGAGGGCTGAGGCGGTGTCGAGGTCGCGCATCCAGAGCGGCACGGCCGCGGCGGCGAAGCCATCCGCGCGCAGCTCGGCCACGAGCGACTCGTCTTCGACGCCAACGAGCCATGCATCGAGCAGCCCACCCTGCGACCGGGGGCCGTAGTGCCGCGCGACCGCGGCGGCATCCGTCTCGACTCCAATCGCGGTCAAACACGCGTCGGCCATGCCGCGCACGGCGGCGCCCGCGATGATCGGCGAGACTCCGACGATCGGTGCGCGGCCCTGAGCAGAAACGCCGCCCGCCGCGAGCACCGCATCGCGCATGCCCGGGATGCTCAGAATCGTGCCAATCGACACGACCGGGTTCGACGGGGCGACGAGCACAAGGTCGGCTGCCTCGAGCGCTGCGAGAGCGCCGAGGGAGGGGCGAGCGGCGGCAAGGTTTTCTTGCTCGAAGCGCGCGGCGGGTAGGGCGGCACGGTGGCGGGTCCACCACTCCTGAAAGTGCATGCGGTCACCGTCGACCGTCACGACGTAGGTGTCGACTTCGTCGTCGCTCGCGGGGTGCAGGGTCACACCAAGAGGCCAGCGCGCTTGCAACCGCTGCGAAACCTCTGAGGGCGTGAGCCCCGACCGCAGCCACGCCGAGCGGGCGATGTGCGTGCCGAGGTCGAGGTCGCCGAGCGTGAACCAGTCGGGGGTCACCCCGTGCGCCTGCAACTCGGCCGAGACCCGCTCGGTCTCGCCGACCCGACCCCAACCGCGCACCTCGTCGTTCTGGCCGCTCAGCGTGTACAGCAACGAATCGTGGTCAGGAGCAATGCGTAACCCGGCGAGCCACCAGTCGTCGCCCGTGTTGACGATGACGTCGATGGCGGCGTTCGCGAGCGCAGACTCCGGCGCTGACCGCCTCACCGCTTCGCGCACGCCGCGCACGAAGCGCGCTCCGCCGACTCCGCCGGCGAGCACCACGATTCGCTGAGTCATCACGACGGCCATTCACGGGGGGAGTGAGCGGCAAGCATGCGCGCGGCACGATGCGCACTCGAGGCGTTCGACGGGTCGAAGCCCAGCGACTGAAGGTCGACATTGTGCTCGGCGAGACACACGATCGCGTAGGCCATCGCAAGAGCGTCATCGTCGGTCAGGTGGACTGCGCGCTCTTCAGCATCGTGCCGAAGCGCATCAGCCACGACGGTCACAAGAGATTGGTATGCCGCTTTCAAGCGTTCGCGCATGGCCTCTGAATGCGAGGCTTCGCGAAACAACACCTCGAGAGCCCGGTCGGATGTCGACTGATCTCGATACCACTTGGCGCTAAAGAGATGGTCGAGGAGCACTGCTAGCGACGGGGATTCGCCAACGGTCTCGACGACCGAACCGCGGTAGCCGTCGACGAGCTCATCGAGCGCCGCCGCGACCAGTTCACTGCGATTGCCGACGTAGTGACGAATGACGCTGCGCTGCATGCCAGCCTTGCGCGCGACGTCGTCAAGCGTCACCGCATCCAGACCTCGTTCGACGATCAAGGCGAGGAAAGCATTGATCGCTGCCGCGCGGCGTAGGGCCGCAAGGGAGGGGCGACCGGGACCCACGCTTGAGGAGGACATGCTTCGATGCTACATTGTTCATCATGATGATGAACATTAGCGAAGCAGTTCCCAGTCTTCCATCCAGCTCCGGCCACTTTTCGACCGTGGGCGACACCTGGCGAGTCCCCGCACCAGTCAAGAGTCCGGTGACGTCGGTCATCGTGGTCGGGGCAGGCGTCGCTGGACTTACCGCGGCTCGCGCACTGGCGCTGGCGGGGGTCAAGGTCACCGTGGTGGAGGCCCGAGACCGAGTGGGTGGACGTGTTCACACGGTCGCACTGGATCCCTCATCGACCCAGTCTGGTCACGTCGAACTCGGGGCGGCATGGGTCCACGATGGAGCAGGTTCTGTGCTACTGCCGGTGCTGCGGCACCTCGGCATGTCGCTCACTTCAGCGCGAGTTACCGACCTGGCGTACGCAGCGTGCGTGCTCGATCGTGCCTCCGGAAGCTTTCCCGATGCCGCCCTCCGTCAGCAACTCACCGACGCCTTCGAAGGATTCATCCGGCAGGGCGGCCGGCTATCCCGAAGGCTGGGCGACACTGCGTCCCTTCGTGATGGCGTGCGCATGGCCCACCCACAGGCTCCTGAGACGGTTACCACATTGGTGAGTGACCTCCTCGCGGCAAACGATACAGAGTCGCCAGAACGGCTGGGGCTCGGTACGTTCGGGCAGTATTTCTTTGGTGAGAAGTGGGTCGCCAACGACGACATGTTCGTGGAGGGCGGCTACGGTGCTTTCGTCGAGGCTCTTGCCGATGGCCTCACCGTGAGAACCTCGACTGTCGTGTCTCGCATTGCGCAGGACGACCACGAGGTAGTGGTGTCAACCTCTACAGGAGAGTTGCGAGGCTCTCATGTGATCGTGACTGCACCGCTGGCGGTGTTGCAGGCTGGATCGATCGAGTTCTCGCCCCCGCTGAGCGCGGTTCGCACGACCGCTCTGACGACATTCGGAGTGGGAAGCTTCGAGAGAGTCGCGCTCGCGCTTCCGGCGGCGTTGCGACCAGAGCTTCCGCCTCGGCCGGTGGCGGTCGTTGACCCGGAGGGTCGTGGGTGGCCGTTGGTTCTCAACCTCCAGCAGTGGGGCGGACGGCCAGCGATTGTCGCTTACACCACCGGCGATCACGCTCGGCGAGTGGCACAGCTTTCGGAGCAGGAGCGAATCGACGAGGTCGTAGCGATCGCCAGTGAGATCGCGGGGGAGGCCGTGGTGCCAGATCACGCCGTGGTGAGCAACTGGACGAGCGATCCGTTCTCACTGGGAAGCTACTCCCACGTCCCTCGTGGAAGTGCGCAGAGAGATGTGCACCATGCCGCTCGAGAGCTTGCGAAGCCGCACGGTCGCATTCTGTTCGCGGGGGAGGCCACTGCGGGCCATCGAATGGCGTTGGTCGACGGCGCCTACGCATCGGGGGTGCGCGAGGCGAAGCGCCTTCTCCAACGTCGTCGGCTGCGGCTGTTCTAAGGGAAGATCCCGACGTCGGGCCTGCTCATTGGTGCGAGATCATGTTCGTGCGCGCATGCGCGGCCTAGGTTTTACTCACGCGTCACTGGGCGAAACGAGCCGGAAATGCTCGAAGCGCACACTGGCCCCAGTTCACCGAAAAAAGGGGATCGACCCATGACCACCATCCGCGCCGCCATCACCCAGACCACCTGGACAGGCGACAAAGAATCGATGATCGCCAAGCACGAGCAGTTCGCGCACGATGCCGCTGCCGACGGCGCTCAGATCATCTGCTTCCAAGAGCTCTTCTACGGCCCCTACTTCGGCATCATCGAAGACGCGAAGTACTACGACTATGCCGAACCGGCCGACGGCCCAACGGTGCAGCGATTCGCGAAGCTCGCGAAAGAACTGAAGATGGTCATGGTGCTCCCGATCTACGAGGAGGACATGCCGGGCGTGTACTACAACACCGCGGTCGTGGTGGATGCTGACGGCACGGTTCTCGGCAAGTACCGCAAGCACCACATCCCGAACCTCGACCGGTTCTGGGAGAAGTTCTATTTCCGCCCCGGAAACCTCGGCTACCCCGTGTTCGACACGGCCGTGGGCAAGGTCGGTGTGTACATCTGCTACGACCGGCACTTCCCTGAAGGATGGCGCGAGCTCGGCCTGAACGGTGCCCAGCTCGTGTTCAACCCGAGTGCGACCAAGCCCGGCCTTTCAAACCGCCTCTGGGAGCTCGAGCAGCCCGCCGCGGCCGCCGCGAACCAGTACTTCATCGCCGCGAACAACCGCATCGGCACCGAGAGCGACGAGTTCGGCGACCTTGCCGTCACCTTCTACGGGTCGAGCTACTTCGTTGACCCGCGCGGCAACTACGTGGGCGACGTCGCGAGCCAAGACCAGACGGAAATTGTCGTGCGCGACATCGACTTCGACCTCATCCGCGAGGTGCGCAACGCCTGGCAGTTCTACCGCGACCGTCGCCCCGAGTCGTACACCGCAACGGTCAAGCCCTAAGGAGTTGTGACAATGGCTACCACCCTCATCTCTGGCGGCACGGTTGTGTCGGCCACGGGCCGCGGCGCGGCCGACGTGCTCGTCGACGGCGAGACGATTGTCGCCGTGCTCTCCCCGGGTTCGACGTTGCTCGGGCACGACCTGGCCGCATCCGTCGACGCGGTCATCGATGCCTCGGGCAAGTACGTGATTCCGGGCGGCATTGACGCCCACACCCACATGGAGCTGCCGTTCGGTGGCACCGCCGCCGTTGACACCTTCGAGACGGGCACGATCGCCGCCGCGTGGGGCGGCACGACGAGCATCATCGACTTCGCGGTGCAGACGGCGGGCCAGAAGGTGTTCGACGGCCTCGCCGCGTGGCACGAGAAGGCGGGCGGCAACTGCGCGATCGACTACGGGTTCCACCAGATCGTGGGTGGCGTCGACGACGACTCGCTCGCCGCACTGCCGAAGCTCATCGACGAGGGGCTAACGAGCTACAAGATGTTCATGGCCTACCCGGGCGTCTTCTACGCCGACGACGCGCAGATCTTGCGGGCGATGCAGGTGGCTGCCGACCACGGCCTCATGACAATGATGCACGCCGAGAACGGCCCCGCCATCGACGTGCTCGTCTCCCAGTTGCTCGCCAAGGGCAAGACCGACCCGTACTTCCACGGTGTCGCTCGCGCCTGGCAGATGGAAGAGGAGGCGACCCACCGGGCGATCATGCTCGCGCACCTCACGGGGGCGCCGCTGTACGTCGTGCACGTGAGCGCGAAGCAAGCCGTTGAGCAACTCGCAGCGGCGCGCGACCGTGGCCAGAACGTCTTTGGCGAGACCTGCCCGCAGTACCTCTACCTCTCGCTCGAAGAGCAGTTGGGTGCGGTGAGCGAGAAGTACGGAGCCTTCGAGGGCGCCAAGTGGGTGTGCTCGACGCCTCTGCGCTCGCGCGCTGAAGGCCACCAAGACCACATGTGGCAGAGCCTGCGCACGAACGACCTGCAGATGGTCTCGACCGACCACTGCCCGTTCTGCATGAAAGGCCAGAAAGAGCTCGGGCTGGGCGACTTCTCGAAGATCCCCAACGGCATCGGCTCGATCGAGCACCGCATGGACCTGATGTATCAGGGTGTCGTCACGGGCGAGTTGACGCTCGAGCGCTGGGTCGAGATCACCTCGACCACGCCTGCGCGCATGTTCGGTCTCTACGGTAAGAAGGGCGTCATCGCTCCCGGCGCCGACGCCGACATCGTCGTCTACGACCCCAACGGTCACACCTCGATCGGCATGCCCGTCGACGAGAACGGCAACCCCACCGGCAAGAAGCACCACATGAACATGGACCACGCCGCGTGGGAAGGCTTCGAGATCGACGGCAAGGTCGACACGGTGATCTCGCGCGGCTCGGTCGTCATCCAGAACGATCAGTTCCACGGGCGGGCCGGGCACGGGCAGTACTTGCGCCGCGGCTTGAGCCAGTACCTGGTCTGAGATCCGGCGAAGAACGAGAGACGAGCATCCATGGATTTCGGCGCTGTTCTGCAGACCAACCCGCCCGCCAGCCGCACGGTGCACCTCGCCAAGCTGGCGGAGCAGTACGGGTTCAGTCACGTCTGGACTTTCGACAGCCACATCTTGTGGCAAGAGCCCTACGTGATCTACTCGGCGATCTTGGCCGAGACCCATCGCATCACGGTCGGCCCGTTCGTGACCAACCCCGCGACGCGCGACTGGACGGTCACGGCGAGCGTCTTCGCGACCCTCAACGAGCTCTACGGCAACCGCACGATCTGCGGCATCGGCCGCGGCGACTCGGCCGTGCGCGTCACGAATGGCAAGCCCACGACACTCGCCGAGCTGCGCGAGTCGATTCACGTCATTCGTGAGCTGGGCAACTCGCGGGCGGTCGAGCACAATGGGTCGACGCTGCAGTTTCCGTGGAGCCACGGCAGCGAGCTCGAGGTGTGGGTGGCCGCCTACGGCCCGCTCGCGCTCAAGCTCACGGGCGAGGTGGGCGATGGCTTCATCCTGCAGCTGGCCGACCTTGATATTGCGAAGTGGATGATCGAGACCGTCCGTACGGCGGCCGACAACGCCGGACGCGACCCCATGTCGATCAAGTTCTGCGTCGCGGCCCCCATGTATATCGGCACCGACTGGGACCACATGCGCAACCAGGTGCGCTGGTTCGGCGGCATGGTCGGCAACCACGTGGCCGACATCGTGGCGAAGCACGGCGACAGCTCTGACGTGCCGAAGGCGCTCACCGACTACATCGCTGGTCGCCAGGGCTACGACTACAACACCCACGGCAAGGCGGGCAACGACCACGTCGACTTCGTGCCCGACGCGATCGTCGACCGCTTCTGCGTGCTCGGCGACGGCAAAGACCACATCGAGAAGCTCGAGGCGCTGCGCGACCTCGGCGTCGACCAGTTCGCCGGCTACCTGCAGCACGACAACAAGGAAGAGACGCTGCGGGTCTACGGCGAGCACGTCATCCCGGCGATGAAGGGCAACAAGGCCGCGCGCGTGTAGCTGTCACGGGTTCGGGATGCTCGCCGCGAGCATTCCGCCGCATTCAGCCTTTCTGAGAAGCCAGGCGTCCGGCGCCTGCGACGAGCAGGCTGCCGATGAGCACGAGCGCGGCGATCGCGCCGAGCCCGCTCGCGATCACGGCCGCTGACGCGCCGAAAAGAATCGTTGCCCAGATGAAGTCAATGATGCCCGCGGCGATGACGGCGTAGCCGAGCACCCGAATGATTCCGGCCGACTGCGGGTCGTTGGCCTTCACGACGGCAAAGACGCCGATCGCGAGCACGGCAACAGATACGAACACCTCATAGGTGTAGATGAGCCCGTAACCGGGAGCGATTTGCTCGACCTCGGCAACCAACGAGAAGCCGCCCAGCCCGGTAAGGGTGCCAAACACCCCGCGAAGAATCGCGATGATGCCGCCAGCGAGGATCAGTCCGTTTCTCTTCACATCGGGACTCTATTGGGCGTGGCCCCACGGAGCAACGAACTCAGGGCTGACCAGCGATAATGGGCATACTCCCCATTCCTTCGACTCAAGGACTGATAGCCATGACCGACACAGTGAACCGGTCAACTCCCGCAGCGCCCGCCCACGACGCGCCCTCCCACAACCCCGCCGACGGCGCCCGCGCCTTCGAGCTTGACCGTGAGTTCGTCTTTCACTCGTGGAGCGCGCAGGGGGCACTGAAGCCCTTCGTTGTCGCGAGCGCCTCGGGCTGCGACGTCTACACCTACGACGGCGACACCTACCTCGACTTCTCGAGCCAGCTCGTCAACACCAACATCGGGCACTCGCACCCCAAGGTTGTGGCGGCGATTCAGCACCAGGCGGCCGAGCTCGCCACGGTGGCTCCTGCCCACGCCGCGCTCGTGCGCGGTGAGGCTGCGAAGCGCATTGTCGAGAAGGCCGGCCCGGGCTACTCGCAGGTCTTCTTCACCAACGGCGGCGCCGACGCCAACGAGAACGCCATTCGCATGGCGCGTCTTGTGACGGGTCGCGACAAGGTCATCAGCACCTACCGCAGCTACCACGGCAACACCGGTGCGGCGATCGTCTCGACGGGCGACTGGCGACGGATGCCCAACGAATACTCGCGCGGACACGTGCACGTCTTCGGCCCCTTCCCCTACCGCTCAGAGTTCTGGAGCGACAGCCCCGAGCAAGAGTCGCAGCGCGCGCTGCACCACCTCGAGCGCACTATTCAGGCGCAGGGTCCGCAGACGATCGCCGCGATCTTGCTCGAGACCGTGCCCGGCACCGCCGGTGTGCTCACGCCGCCCCCCGGTTACCTCGAGGGCGTGCGGGCGCTGTGCGATAAGTACGACATCGTCTGGATTGCCGACGAGGTCATGTCGGGCTTCGGTCGCACCGGTGAGTGGTTCGCGTGGCAGGGTGCCGACATCAACCCCACGGGGGCTCGTCCTGACTTGATCACCTTCGCCAAGGGTGTCAACTCGGGCTACGTGCCCGTGGGTGGCATCGTGCTCTCGCCGAGGTTCTCGGGGCACTTTGCCGAGCGCGTGTTCCCGGGCGGACTCACCTACAGCGGGCATCCGCTCGCCGCCGCCTCGATCGTTGCCGCGCTCGATGCGATGACCGAGGAAGGCGTTGTCGACAACGCCAAGATGATCGGCGAGAAGCACCTCGGCCCCGGCCTGCGGGCGCTCGCCGAGAAGCACCCCATGATCGGTGAGGTGCGCGGCATGGGCGTGTTCTGGGCCCTCGACCTCGTGACCGACCGCGCGACGCGCGAGCCCGTGGGTGCTGACGTCATCAACCGCATCAAGGCCGAGCTCATGGCGCGCAAGGTGCTGCCGTTCGCGGCCGACAACCGCATTCACGTGGTTCCGCCGTGCATCGTGACTCCCGAGCAAGTCGCAGTCGCCTTGCAGGCATATGACGGCGCTTTCACGGCGGTCGCGCAGGCATACGGCGTCAACTAGGCACTGGCCGCGGGTATTCCGAGCGATCGGGCGAGGTGTACCCGCGGCCTTTGCGCTGTCACGACACGGAATGAGCGTGACGGCGGTAGACTGGGCCGTTATGCCTGCCACCTCGCACCCCTACCTCGTGAACGTGCGCGATCTCGTCCACCGCCCTGGAGAAATGCGCGAGAAGACGCTCGACATCGTTGTTCCTGAGCAGTTGGGAGCAGGCGTCGCCGTCGTGGCGACAGGGGAGTCGCTCGAGCTGGATCTGCGTCTTGAGGGCCTGCACGACGGCATTCTGGTGACCGGAGAAGTGCGCACAACGGCCACGGGCGAGTGTGTGCGATGCCTTGACCCGGTGGCGTTGCCCCTCGAAGTCGAATTCCAGGAGCTTTTCGCGTATTCTCCTGAGGGCGCTGACGATTACCAGGTTCACGATAATCACGTGGATTGTGAACCGGTCGTCCGCGACACCGTAGTGCTGGCGCTGCCGTTCCAGCCGGTGTGCCGTGACGATTGCCCGGGGCTTGACCCCGTAACGGGTGAGCGCCTGGCAGACCATCCGGAACGGCGGCCGAGCGAGGTCATTGATCCCCGATGGTCAGCGCTCGAGAGCTTCCAGACCGAATCAGACTGACACCGCTTGCGCGCGCACGCGCACGGCGGCAGAGATAGAGAAGAGAGACACCATGGCTGTTCCCAAGCGGAAGAAGTCGCGATCCAACACCCACGCGCGTCGTTCGCAGTGGAAGGCCGAGGTTCCCACCTTGGTCAAGACCATCGAGAACGGCAAGGTCGTTTACAGCCTCCCGCACCGCGCGAAGGTTGTCGAAGACTCCGCCGGCACGCCCCTGTACATGGAGTACAAGGGCCGCAAGGTCGCCGACGTCTGAATAATCGGCTCGTCAGCCGATGAGCTCGTCGGTGCCACGGTCGCGTTCCGAGACTGAATCGGCCAACACCCAGTCCGGAGTTGATCACTCCGGTCTTTCTCGCGCGCTCGGCCTCGAGATTGCACCCGAGTTACTCGAGCTCGCTCTCACGCACCGCTCGTGGGCGTACGAAAACGGCGGCGTCGCGACGAACGAACGCCTGGAGTTTCTCGGCGACTCGATTCTCGGCCAGGCCGTTACCGTCATGCTCTATGAGACCTACCCGAACCTGAGCGAAGGCGACCTCGCGAAGCGCCGCGCCTCGCTCGTCTCGGCGGTGGCTCTCGCTGAGGTTGCGATCTCGATTGGGCTGGGCGAGCACCTCAAGCTCGGCAAGGGCGAAGAACTCACGGGCGGCCGCGAGAAGTCGTCCATTCTCGCCGACACCGTCGAGGCCCTCATCGGTGCGGCCTACCTCGACCTCGGCGGCGACATCGCCACCGACCTGGTGCTGCGCCTCATTGCGCCGCTGCTCGCCGACCCCGATCGTTTCGGCGCGGGCATGGACCCAAAAACCTCACTGCAAGAGCTCGCCGCTCGACTCGGCCTGGGCCTCCCCAGCTACGAGATCAGCGACGACGGCCCCGATCACTCAAAGGTCTTCACGGCCACGGTCGTGCTCGCAAACGAATCTGTCGCGTCGGGCCAAGGCAGCAGCAAGAAGCAAGCCGAAATGGGCGCTGCGTTGCACGCCATCTCGGCCCTTCAGTCACGGCTCTGACCGTGCCCGAATTGCCCGAAGTCGAGGTCGTGCGGCACGGACTCGAACCAGCCGTCACCGGCGCCGTCATCGATAGCGTCGAGGTGCTCGACGAGCGTTCGCTGCGCCGACACGACGGCCCGAGCGAAGACTTCATCGAGCGGCTGACCGGCGCGACACTGCTCGGCGCCGTGCGCCGCGGCAAGTTTCTGTGGCTGCCTCTTGCGGGGCCGGCAGCTGCTCCTCAGGACGCCCTCGTCGCCCACCTCGGCATGAGCGGCCAGGTGTTGCTGCGTGCGGTGGACTCCGAAGCCTCCGCACTCACGCGCGTGCGGTTTGCGCTGACGCATCCACTGCACGGCCCGTTGCGGGTTGACTTCGTTGACCAGCGCATCTTTGGCTCGATGGCCATTGACGCGCTGCTGCCGACGCCCGACGGGGCGGCGGCGGGGTACGGGATGGCGCTGGCGAGCATCCCGAGCCAGGTGGCGCACATTGCGCGCGACCCGCTTGACCCCGCCTTCGATGAGCGGCTCTACAGACGCCGGCTTGCCGCCAAGCGCACGACCGTCAAGCGGGCGCTGCTCGACCAGACCCTGATCAGTGGCATCGGCAACATCTATGCCGATGAAGCGCTGTGGGCGGCGCGCGTGCACTACGACCAGCCGACCGAGTCGCTGTCGGCGCGCAAGAGTGGCGAACTGCTGGCCGAGGTGCGGACGGTGCTGCGCCGCGCGCTCGCCGAAGGCGGCACCTCGTTCGACGCGCAATACGTCAACGTCAACGGCGCCTCGGGCTACTTCAGCCACTCGCTGCGTGCCTACGGTCAGCAGGGCAAGCCGTGCCCGCGGTGCGAGCGGCCGATCGTGCGCGAGCAATTCATGAACCGCGGCTCGCACTTCTGCCCGCGCTGCCAGCGCATTCGCTAGGTGACGGCGCTCTCGCTACAGGTCTTTGCGCCAGGCCCCTTCGTAGACGAACGGCACAAACCCCAGCGCCTCGTTGACGTCGAGCATGGGCCGATTCTCTTCGGCGTTGTAGGTGACCACCGAGGGATGCCCGGGCTGAACCCGTTGCAGGTGGAGCAGGTTCGCGGCCTTCAGCACCAGGCCCAGGCGGTGCCCGCGGTGCTCGATGAGCACGATCGTGTCGTTCTGATCGACGGGTCGGGTGCCATCGTCGGGCGCGACGAGTGACGTGAAGCCGGCGAGTCGGCCCGTCGGCACGTGCTCGACGGCCGCGACGAACTCAGTGCTCGGTCCATCGGCCTCTTCCTCCTCATCGGCGATCAGCCGCTCGACCGTCCACGGGTCTTCGGGCTCGTCCAGGCCAGCGCTCGGGGCATCGGTGCTCATGCGGGTCAGCAAGTGCGCGATGTCCTCGCGCCACTCGGGGGGAGTGCGGTCGCCCCAGAGGTGTACCCGGTAGTCGGGCCCCGCAATCTCGGCGGCCTCGTCGTGAACAAGCTGCAGGGCGCGCTCGTCGAGCGGCAGCGCGAGCTTGCTGCCACGCTCAACCTGCTCGAGGCGGTAGCCAAGGCCGATGAGCAAGCGGGTCGCGGCGGTGTCGACAGCGACGTCGCCGAAGCCCGTCGGCGCGGCGAGGCGCTCGCCGCCAATCTTCCAACACGGGGCGTAGACGATGGCCCGACGCTTGCCGTCTGCACGGGCGACCTGTTCGACGTGCTGGGCAAGTGCTCGACCGACACCGTGCCCGCGAGCATCCGGAATCACTTCGACATGCAACCACGACATGTCGATCGCTTCGCCGAGGCGATACTCGGCGAGGCCGCGCCCGACGACTTCTCCGTCGCGGCGTGCCAGAAAGAGTCTCTTGGGCTCGAACTGCTGCTTGCGCCAGCCGGGAAGCATCTCTTCGGGAGGGCGTGACTCGTCGGTCGTGCCCGAGTCGTGTTCGTTGACGAGCGTGCGCACGGTCACGGCCGCGAGAAAGTCGGCTGCGTCAGGAGCATCGATGCGCTCAGGGATCACGACCTCGGTAATGACAATCTCGCTCATGACGTCTCCTTCTCGGCAGGGCAGCCCGCCAGAATAGCCTGCGCCGCTCCGGTACGGTAGCTCTGACCGCTCTGCGCTGTGCGGCGGTCACCGTCGACCGTGCCGAAAGGGGGCAGCGCGTGCACCTGAAGTCGCTGACCCTCAAGGGCTTCAAGTCGTTTGCGCAACCGACCACCTTCCAGTTTGAGCCCGGCGTGACGTGTGTTGTCGGCCCCAATGGCTCGGGTAAGTCGAATGTCGTCGATGCGCTTGCCTGGGTCATGGGCGAGCAGGGCGCGAAAACCCTGCGCGGCGGCAAGATGGAAGACGTCATCTTTGCGGGCACCGCCACGCGCGGCCCGCTCGGTCGAGCCGAAGTGCAGCTCACGATCGACAACGCCGATGGCGCTCTGCCGATCGAGTACAGCGAGGTCACGATCTCGCGCACGCTCTTCCGCAACGGCGGCAGTGAGTATGCGATCAACGGCACCGCCTGTCGCTTGCTCGACGTGCAAGAGCTGCTGAGTGACTCAGGGCTCGGCCGCGAAATGCACGTCATCGTCGGGCAAGGCCAGCTCGACGCCGTGTTGCACGCGAGCCCCGAAGAGCGCCGCGGGTTCATCGAAGAAGCCGCCGGAATCTTGAAGCACCGCCGCCGCAAAGAAAAGACGGTGCGCAAGCTCGAAGCCATGCAGGCCAATCTCACGCGCTTGAGCGACCTGGCCGGCGAGATCAGGCGCCAGTTGACCCCGTTGGGCCGACAGGCCGAGATCGCGCGCGAAGCGCAGACGATCGCTGCGATCGTGCGGGATGCTCGCGCACGCCTTCTCGCCGACGACGTCGTGGCCCTGCGCGACTCTCTGGCCGACCACGCCCGCACGGAAAGCGAGCGCACGAGCGAGCGCATCGTCGTGCAGAGCCAACTCGACCAGACCCGCCTGCGCGTGCAGCGCATCGAGTCGCAGCAAGTGGGTGACGCCGTCGATGACGCCCGCCGCGTCACGTTTGAGCTTGAGCAAGTGCAAGAGCGCGTGCGCAGCCTCGCGAGCCTCACGCAGCAAAAGCTGACGCTGCTGAGCCAACAGGCTGAGCTGCCGGGCATGTCGTTGACGATCACGCAAGCCCAGGTTGACGAGGCCCGAGCCGAGGCCGAGGCGCTGCGTGAAGGGGTCGCGGCCGCCGAGGCGCAGGTGGGCGAAGTCGCCGCCCGCACGGCAACGGCCCGCGCGGCACTCGACGCCCTCGACGATGAGATCTCGGCTCAGAGCGCGCTCGTCTCGCAGCATGACCTCGATCTTGCGGCCCTCGCCGGCCGTGTCGACGTTGCCCGCTCGACGCTCGCGGCCGCGCGCGGTGAACTGCTGCGTCAGCAGAACGCGCTCGAAGCGGCGACTGCTCGACAGCAAACGACCCGCGCCGACCTCGCGGCCCTTCCCGAACTCGATGAGCGCGACGGCACGGATGAGTCGCGCGCTCTCGATCAGGCACTCGCCGAGGCCGACGCTCGCGTGGCCGAGATCACGGCCCGCATCGACACCGAGCGCGAAACCGTGCACGCCCTCGAGCGCGAGCGCGACGCCCTCGCGGCCCGCGTCAGCGCCCTCTCGCAAGCGATCGACACGGGCGCCGGAGCCAGCGGGCTCGTCGGTTCACGCGGCATTCGCGGTCTCGTGAGCGACCACGTGCAGGTGAAGCCCGGCTTCGAAGCCGCGATCGCGGCCGCGCTCGGCACGCTCGCCGATGCCGCGCTCGCCGACGATCTCGACGCGGGCCTCGCCGCTCTTGAGCGCGCGCACGCCGCCGACGCCGGCCGTGTCGACGTGGTGCTCGCCGCGGTGGGCGGGGCGGCGCCTCGGCCCGGTGCAGTCGGCGGGTTGACCCCCGCGGTCGAGGTGCTCACCGCGCCCGACGGCGTGCTCTCGCTGCTCGCCCGCACCTACATCGCCGACGACCTCGCCGCGGCGCGAGCTGCCTGGCCCGCGGTGCAGAAGCTGGAGTCAGCTGACTCCGTGAGCGTCGTCACCCGGCAGGGCGACGTGCTCAGCCGTTCGGTCTTGCGCGGAGGGTCGGGTGCCGGACGCAGCCGACTCGAGCTTGCCGCCGAACGTGACGCAGCATCCGTTCGCCTGACCGAGGTCTCGACCGGCATCGAACGCGCTCGCGGAGTGCTCGATGACTCGCGCGCGTCTCTCACTGCCGCGCAGCAGCAGGCCGCCGAGGCGCTTGCCGCGGTTCGTGATCAGGATGCCCAGCGCGCCGCCCGCAGCGAGCAGCTCTCGCGGGCGCGGGCGCAAGCCGAGGCCGCCGAGGCCGAAGCCGCCCGGCTCGCGCTCGGGGTGGACGCTGCCCAAGAGTCGGTGCGCGAAGCGGAGTCGGCAGTCGAGCGGGCGCAGGCCGAGCACGAGGCTTTCGCTGCCCGCCCGCGCCCCATGCTCGACGCGTCGGCGCGCGATGCACTGGTTGTCGACCTTGAGGCGGCGCGGGCTGCGGAGCTTGAGCGCCGCATTGAGCTAGAGACGGTGCGCGAGCGCGTGCGCGGCGCACGCGAAGCCGCCGAGCAACTCGAGAAGCGACGCCTCGCCGAGAAGGCTGCCGCCGACGAAGCTGCCCGGCGCACGGTGTTGCGGCAGCGCCAGGTTGAGCGCGCGACGGCGGTTGCCGTTGCTCTTCCGGCGGTGCAGCAGTCGATCGACCGCTCGGTCGCCGAGGCGCGCGTTGCCCTTGCTCAGCGCGAGGCCGAGCGCACCGCCCAAAACGATGAGCTGCTCGAACTGCGCCGCACCGAGAGCGGCCTCCGCGAGCGCTTGAGTTCGATCACCGAAGGTGTGCACGGTCTCGAACTGCAGATCTACGAGAAGAAGCTGCACCTCACCCAACTGCTCGAGCGCGCGGGCGACGAACTCGGGCTCGTCGAAGACGTGCTCGTGGCCGAGTACGGCCCGCACGTTCCCGTGCCCGACGACGACGCGCTCACGGCGGCCGCGCGCGCCGTAGCCGATGCGATTGCGGCCGAGGCAGCGTCACGCGTTGACCCCGACCCCGACGCGCCCGCGTTCGACCCGACCAGCGATGACGAGTCAGAGCGTGTCGCGGCGATTGTCGCCCAGTCGCGGGCAGCAACGTCTGCAGAAGCAGGGTTGAGCGACCCTTCCGAGGCCGCGGCCGACGATCGGCAGACCGACGTGCCCGCCGGCAAACCCTTCGACCGCGCCGAGCAGCAGGCGCGTCTCGCGCGCGCCGAGCGCAAGCTCAGCCAACTCGGCCGAGTCAACCCGCTCGCGCTCGAAGAGTTCGCGGCCCTCGAGCAGCGCCACAAGTTCCTCACCGAGCAGCTCACCGACCTCGCGAGCACGCGCCGCGACCTGCTCACGATCATCGACGAAGTCGACTCGACGATGCAGACGATCTTCGCCGCCGCCTTCGCCGACACGCAGGCCGCGTTCGATGTCGTCTTCCCGATCCTCTTCCCGGGCGGAACCGGCAGCCTGCTGCTCACCGACCCCGAGAACATGCTTACGACGGGCATCGAGGTGACGGTCAAGCCCGCGGGCAAGAAGATCGAGCGGCTCAGCCTGCTGAGCGGTGGCGAGCGCTCGCTCGCCGCCGTCGCCCTGCTCATTGCGATCTTCAAGGCTCGCCCGAGCCCGTTCTACATCATGGACGAAGTCGAAGCCGCCCTCGACGATGCCAACCTCGGCCGCCTCTTGACCATCTTCCGCGACTTGCGCCAGAGCTCGCAGCTCATCATCATCACGCACCAAAAACGCACGATGGAGATTGCGGATGCTCTCTACGGCGTCTCGATGCGCCACGACGGCGTGAGCGCGGTCGTGGGTCAGCGCGTCCAGGCGCCCGAGGGCCAGCCGAGCTGACCCGGCATGGCGCTCGTCTAGTCACTTGGCGCACTTAAGCTAGAAGTCGTGACGGAGAGTAGCGAACTAGACGACAACACTGTGGACGCAATGGCTCAGTTTGCACGGTCGGCCGCGACAGCGTTTCAGAACTCAACTCACTTTGCCACGCAGGCTGAGGACGCCCTCGCTCATGCGGTGTTGACCATGCTGAATGTCGGCATGACAGTCGACACGATCGCGGAACGGGTAGGTCTTCGCCGGGAGTATGTCGTTCAGTTGCTTGAGGGTGAGCGTCTCGCCCATAGATTGCTGTGAGTTTGCGGTCGTTTGCGACAGGCGCACGCGCCACACAGAGTCTTGAGGCTGGTGCACATTGGCCACCGACCCGGTGCGCCCTGCCTCGGGCGACCCTGAACACCTTTCGTGACCGTCTCCCACCAGACTCCTGAAGTGTAGGGAGAACGGGCACGCTGGTTTCGGTTCCTACACTTCAGGAGTCTCCGAGAGGTACGGGTGTGGTTGGCGCTGTGACCGCACTGGCGGCGAGGCGCGCAGGCTTCCCCTCCGGCATGTCGCTAAGCGAGCTGGCTTTGCGACCAACCGGCGTCGTGGCCGAAGCCCCCGAGCCCATCTGTCTCGGAGGACAGGGCCGCGTCTAGACAGTCAGGGTCGGCAGCGCGGGCTCACCGCGGCTGAGCCGCAAGGCCGTCGCGGGCAACTCAGCGACCGCCGCAGCGCAGTGCTCGCGCGCCGCGCGCACTCCCTCGGGGCCGAGCCAGCGCGGATCGGCCACGCCCTCGACCATGAGCGGCACCGTCAACGTGCGCGCGGTGACGGCTGCGTCGGGCTCGAGCCCATCGGGCACCCCGTTGCGGTCATCGTCGACGACGATGCGATCGGCAACGGCGACGCCGTCGCGCAGTAGCCGCTCGGCGCGCTTGGCTCCGCCCGCGGAGACTTTGCCGGGGGAGGACTTCGCGACGGGCATCCACTCGTCGCCCCCATCGTTGCCGTGAGCGTCGCGCCCGGCCGCGCCGCCCGCATCGCGCCGCGCGACCAACTTGTATACGAAGCCCGCCGCGGGCGAACCACTGCCGGTGACGACGGCCGTTCCGACGCCGAACGCGTCGACGGGCGCTCCGCGCAGCGCCGCGATCGACGTCTCGTCAAGGTCGTTCGTGACGGTAATGCGCGTGCCGGTTGCTCCGAGCGAGTCGAGCTGCGCGCGCACCTCGCGCACGAGCGAGGGCAGGTCGCCTGAGTCGAGGCGCACGGCTCCGAGTGACGGCCCGGCGATGCGCACGGCCGTCTCGATGGCGGTGCGCACGTCGTAGGTGTCGACGAGCAGCGTCGTGCCCGCGCCGAGCGAGTCGACCTGCGCGCGAAATGCTTCTTCTTCGCTGTCGTGCAGCAGCGTGAACGAGTGCGCCGCCGTGCCCATCGTCGGAACCCCCCAGGTGCGGCCCGCTTCGAGGTTCGAGGTTGCGCCGAAGCCCGCGATGTAGGCGGCGCGCGCGGCGGCGACGGCCGCCGACTCGTTGGCGCGGCGAGACCCCATCTCGGCGAGCGGACGCCCATCTGCGGCCGACACCATGCGGGCCGCCGCGGTCGCGACGGCGGTGTCGTAGTTCAGGATGCTCAGAATCACGGTCTCGAGCACGACCGCCTCGGCAAAGCTTCCGCGCACGGTCAGCACGGGTGAGGCCGGAACGTACACCTCGCCCTCGCGATAGCCCTCGATGCTGCCCGTAAACCGGTAGTCGGCGAGCCACTCGAGAGTCGTCGCGTCGACGACCTTCTCGGTGGCGAGCCAATCGAGCTCAGCCTGACCAAAGCGAAACGCCTCGACGGCCTCGAGCACGCGGCCTGTGCCGGCGAGAACGCCGTAGCGTCGTTCGCCCGGCAGTCGCCTCGCGAACACTTCGAAGACGCACTCGCGGTGAGCCCGGCCCGAGCGCAGGGCGGCCTCGACCATCGTGAGTTCATAGCGGTCGGTCAACAGAGCGGTCGTCACGCGCCCAGCCTAGGCGCGGCGACGCGGCTTAGTCTCGGCACCATGACGAGCGCGCCGACCCGCTGGCTGACGGCCGAGCAGCTGGGCCCGGCGTTCGACGACGGCGGGCCCGTCGTGCTCGTCGAGAACACCGCGGTGTTCCGCCGCCGCCCGACCCACCGACAGAAGGCGCATCTCTACCTCACCGCGCTGCGGCATCGCGCGCGCGAGCTGGGCGAGCGGGGAACGTTTCTGCAGGCGAGCAGCTATCGCGCGGCATTGACAAGCGCAGGGCTGAAGGATGCGGGGCTCGCGGGCGCCACCCTCGAGTCGATCGACCCTCCATCGCGGGCCGCGCGGCGATTCGTGCGCGAGCTCGGAGCGAGCATCCTGCCGTCGCGGGGGTTTGTGACGACCGAAGAGCAGTTCGCCGAGTGGGCACGCGACCGAAAGCCCACCCAACTCGTCATGGACAAGTTCTATCGCGAGGTGCGTGAGCGCACGGGGCTGCTCATGACGCCGACCGGGCCCGAAGGCGGGCAGTTCAGCTTCGACGCCGACAACCGCCAGTCGCCGCCCAAAGGGGCGACGAGCTTGGGTTTGCCCGCACCCTGGCAGCCGGTCGAAGACGACATCGACGCCGAGGTGCGCGCCGAGCTCGATCGACTCGAAGCCGAGGGCGTGCGCTTTCTCGGCCGCGACGGTCCGCGCCAGTTTGCGGCGACCCGGACCGAAGCGCTCGCCGCCCTCGACGACTTCGTCGAAACCAGACTGAACGACTTTGGGCCCTACGAAGACGCCATGATGCTCGGCGACGACACGATGGCGCACGCGCGTCTGAGCGTGCCGATGAACCTCGGGCTGCTGCACCCGCTCGAGGTCGTCGAACGCGCGGTCGCCGAATATGCCGCGGGCCGCGCGCCACTCAACAGCGTCGAGGGCCTCGTGCGCCAGCTCATCGGTTGGCGCGACTGGGTCTGGCACCTCTACTGGCACCTCGGCCCCGACTACACGCGCCGCAGCAACGCGCTCGCCGCGCACCAGCCGCTGCCCGAGCACTGGTGGGCCCTCGACGGTTCGGCGACGGATGCCCGCTGCCTCTCGCACACCCTCGACACGGTCGGCGGCTCGGGCTATGCGCACCACATTCCGCGCCTCATGGTGCTGGGGAACGCGGCCCTGCAGCGCGGGTATGGCCCCGCCGAGCTCACGGAGTGGTTTCAGGGCGCGTTCGTCGACGGCACGCCCTGGGTCATGCCGGCCAACGTCGTGGGCATGAGCCAGTGGGCCGACGGGGGAGTCGTGGCGACCAAGCCGTATGCCTCGGGAGGCGCGTACATCGACCGCATGTCCAACTTCTGCGGTTCGTGCCGCTTCAACCCGAAAGTGCGCTTGGGGCCGGACGCCTGCCCGTTCACGGCGGGCTACTGGGCGTTTCTCGATCGGGTTGAGCCGAGCATCCGCGGCAATCACCGCATGGCGCAACCGCTCGCGGGCCTACG
This sequence comes from Gulosibacter massiliensis, assembly GCA_943369205.1. GTDB lineage: Bacteria > Actinomycetota > Actinomycetes > Actinomycetales > Microbacteriaceae > Microcella > Microcella massiliensis_A. The sequence continues at coordinate 34,876 of CALRMP020000030.1, forward strand.
CCGCCTCGCCGACCGCGAGCAGGTCGTCGAGCAGGAGCGGGCCCGCGGCGCGCTCTGACGATGCAGCCGCGCTCGGGACCCGCTCTAGACTGGCCC